>CAYGQQ010000094.1:0-11919 GCA_964352105.1 uncultured Rhodobacterales bacterium
CGATTGCACCTCCAAAACCCGCGAGGGCACGGAGCTGTTCATCGTGGAGGGCGACAGCGCCGGCGGCTCCGGCAAAGGCGCGCGCAACCGTGAAAATCAGGCGCTTCTGCCGCTGAAGGGCAAGATCCTGAACGTGCTGGGGGCTGCGTCCTCGAAATTAACCACGAACGCGGAGATTTCCGACCTTTGCGAGGCGCTTGGCGTCGGCATGGGCACGCGTTTCAACATCGAAGACCTGCGCTACGACAAGATCATCATCATGACGGATGCCGATGTCGACGGCGCCCATATCGCGGCCCTGCTGATGACGTTTTTCTTCACCCAGATGCGCCCGCTGATTGACGCAGGGCACTTGTATCTGGCCTGCCCGCCGCTCTTCCGTCTGACCAAAGGCGCCCACCGCGTCTATTGTCTGGACGAGGCGGAGCGCGACGCATGGCTGGAAAAAGGCATTGGCGGCAAAGGCAAAATCGACGTGTCCCGCTTCAAAGGTCTGGGCGAGATGGACGCAAAAGACCTCAAAGAAACCACCATGGACCCCAAAACCCGCAAACTTATCCGCGTCACGATTGACGAGGATGTACCGGGGGAAACTGGCGATCTTGTCGAGCGTCTAATGGGGAAGAAACCAGAGCTGCGGTTTGAATATATTCAGGAGAACGCGCGGTTTGTGGAGGATGTGGATGTTTAGGGGAAGACTTTGACAAAGCTTGCATGGTTTGGGCTTACCTTTTCCGTAATATACCTTCTTCTTTTGACCTATATCGTTCTCTCTTTAAGGGACGCATTTGTATCCATGGGACCAAACGAGTGGGGCGATTTCTTTGCTGGGTCGCTCGGACCCCTCGTGATCTTTTGGCTGGTTCTGGGCTATTTTCAACAAGGCGCAGAATTGCGAAACAGCGTTGAAGCTCTTAAACTTCAATCAATCGAGCTAAAGAACTCGGTCGAACAGCAGAAATTGTCTGCTGATGCCGCAACACAACAACTTGGGCTGCAAATCAAACAAGAAGAAAAGCGCGCTCAAGTGATCTTGAACGAGCGAGTGCCAAATATTGTAATTACTTTTCATCAAAATATAGGCCCTCACACTCTATTTGAAGTGCTGAACACAGGTCCGGCAGCAAGAAATATTTCAATTAAATTCATTCCAGCCGGAGAAGATATGGTCGATCCAAATATACTCATACGTCTGCAAAAAAATGAAACACAATCAGTTCAAATGAGTGTAAGCGATACCGTAGTTGAGAGCGAAGGAAAGACAATCCTGGTGAGCGCAACAGGCCCTTCCTCCGATATCAAACTTCAAAAATTTGAGTATTCTAATGGAAAATGGCTGGACCGAGGCTTCGCAATCATTGAGGCCCACGACGCAATCCAGCAAGAGTCGAGCAGCTTGGCCTATGCGACTGCAATAGAACAACTCGGGTTCTGAAAAGCCAAACTAGGCGATAGCAAACTACCTAACGTCTAAGAGCTTTTTTGGGCTGGCCAATGTCCGGCAAAGCCGGGCGCGCCTACGTCCGGGGCTCCGCCCGTTCGATGCTGCAACTGTCCACTGGACAGTCGCTTTTCCGCATCTCACCCTCCCCCATGAGGAGGGCGCTTCACGTCCACCCCTCGGTTCGGGCACGTTGGTGCGCAGCACCAGCGGGTAAGACAGAGCGATAGCGCAGCTATTGCGGAGTCGTCGCGGCACTCATTTCATAGGTAAGCACTTGATATCACCCCCCCCGGGGCTCCGCCCGCGAAAACCTGAAACTGTCCACTGGACAGTTTCCAAGACGGTTTTCGCCCCCCTCGGTTCGGGCACGTTGGTGCGCAGCACCAGCGGGTAAGACAAAGCGATGGCGCAGACATTGCGGAGGCCGCGCGGGCCTCATTTCATAGACCAGCGCTTGCCATCCACATTGGGCTCCGCCTATAGCGCGGCTTTGCCGCGCGGAACCGACAGAACGAAAACCTTGTTTTCGTGGAGTCGGCGTTTGTGCGTGAAACTGTCCCCCGGGCAGTTTCCAAGACGGCACAAACCCCCTAACCTGCCCGTTAACAACCGGAGGGACCATGAACACATATGATCTGAGCGGCAAAACGGCCGTGGTCACAGGCGGCGCGCAAGGCATTGGCTTGGCGGTGGTGGAGCGGCTGTTGGCCTCGGGCGCGCGGGTCGCCTCCTGGGACCAGAACGCCGCGCAAAACGAAAGCGCGATGAGTAAGCTGGACGGCGACACTTTCGCGGCAACTTGCGACATCGCCGACATCAACTCCGTCCGTAACGCATTGAAAATAAGCGAAGAAACGCTAGGCCCGGTCGATATCCTGATCAACTCCGCCGGGATCGCAGGACCTAACGAGCGGATCGAGGATTATGACGACGACGCCTGGGCGCAGATCGTGGCCGTGAACCTGACGGGCACGTTCAACACCAACAAAGCGGTGCTGCCCGGCATGCGCGCGCGCGGCTACGGGCGCATCGTCAACATCGCCTCCATCGCGGGCAAGGAAGGCAATCCCAACGCCTGTGCCTACTCCGCCTCCAAGGCCGGTGTCATCGGGTTTACCAAATCCGCAGGCAAAGAAAATGCCGACATGGATATTGCCATCAATTGTGTCACGCCCGCCGCCGCAAGAACGCCGATTTTCGACCAGATGAGCCAGGAACATATCGACTACATGCTGTCCAAAATCCCCCGCGCCCGGTTTCTGGAGGTCGAGGAAGCCGCCAACATGATCACCTGGATCGCCAGCGCTGAAAACAGCTTCTCCACCGGCGCGGTGTTCGATCTGTCGGGCGGCCGCGCAACATACTGAGGGGGCCACATGTCCAACACATCCTACGCCATGATCATGCTGATCGCCGGCATCGGCATCCCGGTTCTGGCCGCTTTGAACGCCGCTTTGGGGCGCGAAATCGGCGCGCCTGCCTCGGCCTCCGTCATTCTGTTCGCGGTGGCATTTTTGACCTCACTTTGTGTCGCTGTCTTCATGGGCGTAGAGCCATTTCAAAAGGCGTTTCTAGCCCCGAAACACCTGTTTCTGGCAGGCGCGTTGATTGCGTTCTACGTGCTGTCGATCACCTTCATCGCGCCTCATTTCGGGGTCGGAAATGCCGTGTTCTTTGTGCTTTTGGGCCAGTTGATCTCCGCTGCCCTGATCGACCATTTCGGCCTTTTTGGCGCGCAGCAAGTCAGCCTTAGCGTGACCCGCGCAGGCGGCATATTGGTTATGGCGGGCGGAGTGTTTATGACGCAGCTTGCGGCGAGATCCTAAGCCAGCGCGCTGAGCTTTTCCCAAAGCGTGTCAGCAACTTGCACGACAGACTTCTCAACGCGTGACGCGCCCGGAATGCGCGCACCATCTTGGTCCGCCACCGCATCTGCGATGGTTGCGAACCGGTCCGCGAACGCGTCTGAATAAGTGCCCGGATCAAGCAGCAAATAGAACTGCCCAAGCCCGTGAGGTGGTCCATCTGGCAGCTTCAAACCGCCCACGTTGAGCGAATTGACCGACCCCGTCATCCCGGCGGCCAAAACCTCGGCCATCAGGCCAAAGCCCCAGCCTTTATAGCCCCCAACCGAGACCAAAGCACCGCCCAAAGCGGCCTCCGGGTCCGTGGTCGGCTGGCCACTTGCGTCCACGGCCCAGCCCAAGGGAATGTCCTCGCCCGCGGCTTTTGCCATGGTGATTTTCCCAAGCGCCACAGCGGAGGTCGAGAAGTCGAAATGCATCAATGGTGCGCCTTGGCCCGGAACCGTCATCGCAATCGGGTTGGTCCCGATCACCGCCTTGTTGCCACCGGGCGGGGCCACCACGGGCGACGCGTTGGTAAAGCCGATCCCGATCAAGCCATGCGCGGCGATCTGTTCGGTGAAAAAGCCCAAGGACGTGCAAGTATGCGCATTTGCAACGGCCAGACTGGCGGTTCCGTTGGTTTTCGCGGCTTTGATCGCATCCGGCAAAGCGCGCGCGAAAGCAGCTTGGGCGAACCCGAACCGCGCGTCCGATTTGACGCTGCCGGGTTTGGGGGTTGTCACGGCTGGTTCCACATCCCCTTTGACGCGACCAGAGGCCAGCTGCAAACAGTAGCTTTCCAGATAATAGAGGCCACAAATGATGTTGCCGGTCTGCTCCGCGCGACGCACCGCACGGGCAACTTCACGCGCCACCCAGTTGGCGGCCCCGTGTTTGCATAGAGCTTTGAAAGACAGCTCTTCAATCTGGTCCAGCGTTACATTAACCATCTTTATGCCCTTCTATTCATTGGCTTTTTCTTCCAACGCCAACCATTCTTCCTCTGCATCCGATAATGCCGTATTTCGGGCGACCAGCGCGTCCGAAATCTTGGCGAATTTCGCCGGCTCCTTGGTAAACATGTCGGGATCAGACAGCGCCTCAGTCAGTTTGGCAATCTCTGCTTCCAAGCGTTCGATCTCGGCTGGCAAGGCCTCCAGGCGATGCTTTTGTGTGAAGTTCAGCCCGTCTTGAGGGCGCGATTGCGCTTGTTTCGCCGTTGATTTCCGCATGGCCGCTTTCGGTGCATCGGTCATTTCGTCCGCACCTTTCTGGGCGCGAAAATCGCTCCATCCGCCGGCATAGGCCACCGCATTGCCGTCTTTCAGTGCAACTGTCGTGGTCGCCACGCGATCCAGAAAATCCCGGTCGTGGCTGACCAGAAGGACTGTGCCGTCATACTCGGCGATCAACTCCTGCAACAAATCCAAGGTCTCAATATCAAGGTCATTGGTCGGCTCATCGAGGATCAGAAGGTTGCTTTCGCGCGCCATGATCCGGGCCAGCAACAACCGTGCCTTTTCCCCTCCCGATAAAGACCTGACCGGCGCGCGGGCTTGCGCTTCGTTGAACAGAAATTCCTTGAGGTAGCCCACGATATGTTTGGGCGTGCCGCGTACCATGACAAAATCCGACTGACCGCGCACACGGGTCGCGGGATCTTCCGTCAGCGAGGCCCAAAGCGTGTCCTCGGGGTTCAGCTCTGCACGGTTCTGATCGAAGATGGCAGGAACCAGATTTGTGCCCAGCTTGATCGTGCCGCTGTCGGGATCTTCGCGTCCGATCAACATGTTCAAAAGCGTCGTCTTGCCCGCGCCGTTGGGCCCAACAAAGGCCACGCGGTCACCACGCCCAACCTTCAGGGAGAAATTGCGCACGATTGAGCGATCACCAAATGCCTTCGAAATCCCATCGGCAACCACCACTTGCTTGCCGCTTTTCGGTCCAGCCTCAAAGGCCATCGCTGCCGTGCCCTGCCGATTGATTTGCGCGGCTTTTTCGGCACGCAACTCGCCCAAAGCCCGCACACGGCCCATGTTTCGTTTGCGTCTCGCTGAGATGCCTTCAACGGCCCAGCGCGCCTCCGCCTTGATCTTGCGGTTGAGTTTGTGGCGGGCGTCATCCTCTTCTTCCCAAAGCTTGTCACGCCATGCCTCAAACCCGTCAAACCCGGTTTCCTGACGCCGCACCTGCCCGCGATCAATCCAAAGCGTCGCGCGGGTCAGTGCACGCAGGAAGGCCCGGTCGTGGCTGATCAGAATATAGGCGGTCCGAGTGGTCTTGAGTTCTTGTTCAAGCCAGCCAATCGCCTCGATATCAAGGTGGTTTGTAGGCTCATCAAGCAGCATCAACTCTGGCGCTTCAGCAAGCAATTTGACCAATGCTGCGCGGCGTCTTTCCCCACCGGAGGCGGTCCCCACCGACGCGTCCAGATTGAGCTTCAAGCCTTCCGCTGCGGCCTCCACCTTATAGGCCTCGGCGACGTCCAATCCGCTGACCGCAAAGTCGCGCAGAGTTGGAAATCCAGTCAGATCAGGGTCTTGCTCCATATATCCCGTGGTCACGCCAGGGGCCAAGATGCGCGATCCTGCATCAGGGTCAACCAGCCCGGCCATTACTTTCATCAATGTGGATTTGCCCGATCCGTTGCGGCCCACCAGGGCCACACGGTCGCCGGGCTGCACAACCAGATCAAGGTCTGCGAAAACGGGATCTCCACCAAAGGTCAGGGAAATGTCGGAAAGCTGGAGGTGGGGTGCGCGTGCCATACCGTCCGGCTAATTGCTCACGCAGCGAAGGTCAACTGCCTGCCTGCGCTTGTGGCAAAACGGCCCGCAATAGTCGCACGCGGCCCGGTGGGATCGCGCGCACTTCCAATCCGGTAAAGACATGCAAGGTATTCAGGTCGCGGTCGATCACTGCGTGATCGCTGACCCAACCGCCCATCATCAGATAGGTGCGCAGCAAGGGCGGCATCGCCCGCATAGCTGCTTTCAGATCAGGCCGCCGCAACCGCAATTTCGCGGCAAACGGAAAGACCCGCGGCGCTTTGACCCGTGGCAACCACCGTTTGGGGGCCAAATGACGCTCCCGCAGCAGCGAAAACGCATCCAGATAGGCGCTTTCCTCGGTGCCAGCGAAGGACGAGCAGCCAAAGAGAAGCTCCGCCCCAACTTCATCAACATAGAGCGTCAATGCGCCCCACGCGGCACGCAGGATGTCGGGGTCAAACCGGTCGGGATGGATGCAAAACCGCCCCAGCTCGATCATTGGGCCTTCAATGCCATGCAGCGACGAAAGTTCGTAATACTGGGCGGAGTAGCACTCTTGAATATCCGCACCACCTTGCAGGACCAGCAACCTGAAGCAGCAAACCAGGTCGCCCGTTGTCACGTCTTCGACCAGAATATGCGTGCAGAGCGTATCGAACTGGTCCCGGTCGGCCGCACCGCCCCGAAACACCAGCCCACGCAAATGTTGAGCTGCTGCAACATCCTGCGGGCTCTCAGATTCGCGGATTCTGTAACGTCCGAACACGGTTTTTTGCACGAATTTATCCCCTCACCTGTCATGGCCCGCTTGGACCTGGGCCACAGCCACCCTACATTCCTAAGGCAGGATAGGCCGCCTTTTGTTAAAGCGGCACTGTAAATGATTGGCAACATCGCGAAGAGGGGTCCGCATATGGTCGACAAAGTTGAAAAGACGGAAGCAGAGTGGCGCGAAAGCCTGTCAGATATGGCGTTCAAGGTCTTGCGCAAACATGGCACGGAGCGTGCGCATACTCATGACAATTTTCCCAAAGCGGACGGAACATTCCGCTGTGCGGGCTGCGATGCGCCGCTTTTCGACGCCAAGACCAAGTTCGAATCAGGCACGGGGTGGCCGTCATTCTATCAGCCACTTGACGATGAAATGGTCGGCGAAAGCCAGGACAACAGTTGGTTCATGAAGCGCACCGAAGTGCATTGCAACCGCTGCGACGGGCATCTGGGCCACGTCTTCCCGGACGGGCCACAGCCCACCGGGTTACGCTATTGCATCAATGGAGCCGCGCTTAACTTCGAAGCAGAAGACTAAGCAGCAGTATCTAGTTGTCGAGCAAGGTGCCCGCATCAATCCGGCCGATATTGCGGATGATCTGACGGATAAACGTCCCGGAGCGTACGGAGGTTTCTGTGACGCGCCGGGACAGTGTCACGACCTCGCCACGCTCTAGGCCGAACCGCTCTATATTCTTGACAGTATCGGCATCGTCAAAGGAAATTGCCACCACTTCGCGGCTCAACTCTTCTGGCGCACGCGCGCCGAAATGGCGCACGCGGGAACTTACGTAAAACCAGTCGCCGCCAGCCAGCACACCAGACGTCGTGGGTTTGCCGACAGCTTCCTCCACGCTGCCGCGGGTGTCGACGCCGACGACGATCTCCAGAAGCTCTTCATCGGTAGGCGCATAGCCGTGATTGCGAATAACTTCTGAACACGCACTCAACGCCATCACGCCAAGTGCCAAACAGACGGCGACAGGGCGCTTCGTCATACTGCGCATTTTCTGCGATTTCATAGCGCCCTCGTCACTTGCTCTTACCCGCTCTACCGGCTTACAGAAGGTCGGGCGTGTGTTCAAGAACGATGCGCGCACAGTATTTGACCCCTGCGTGATCCAAAGAGGGAGGCAAGCCTTGAGCGATCTGGTATTTCGAACCGCAGACCTAAACCCCCGCCGCAGCTATGACATCGTCTATCAGCCCGATGCGCCGGCGATGGCCGCCCTTGCTACTCAGCTTGAGCTGACAGCCTTGCGCAAATTCCGGCTTGAGGGCGTATTGAAGGCACGCGGCAAGCAGGATTGGCAGTTTACGGGCAAACTTGGCGCGACGGTGGTGCAGCCTTGCGTGGTGACGCTAGAGCCGGTGACAACCCGCCTGGACGAGCGTGTCGCGCGGGTTTTCATAGCAGAATGGGACGCGCCTGACGAAAGCGAGGTTGAGATGCCCCAAGACGACTCAACCGAGCCTTTGGGTGCCGAAATAGACCTGATTTCCTTGGCAAGCGAGGCCTTGGCGCTGGCTGTGCCTGAATACCCCCGCGCCGACGGGGCGGAATTGGGTGAAATGGTCTATACCAAACCTGGTGAGACCGCGATGCGCGACGAGGATGCCAAGCCCTTTGCCGGTCTGGCCGCTTTGAAAGGCAAGCTGGAAGGCAAAAACTAAGACGTTGCGCCCGCAGCGCACCGAATCTCGCTTGCCTATTTTCATTTTATGCGTATTTTCGCGCTTCTTTCGACAGATCAGTCTGGACGTGGGCCGCGAATGCCTTTAGACGCCCGTGAAACTGATCTTTACATGAAACATTGCGGTGCAGGCTTGCACCCTTACACACCCGAGGACGAGACATGGCTGTCCAGCAGAATAAAGTTACCCGTTCGCGCCGGAACAACCGCCGGTCCCACGACGCATTGGTGGCAGATAACCCCAATGAATGTTCCAATTGCGGTGAGTTGAAGCGCCCACACCACGTTTGTGGGTCTTGCGGCCATTATGATGATCGCGAAGTTGTGGCTTTGGCCGACGAAGTCGATCTGGACGAAGACGCGGCCTAAGGATAGTCTGCGTCGCAACAACAAGCGACAATAGCAGGCAATCGGGTGGGCAACACCAATACAGTTATTTCGATCGACGCGATGGGCGGTGATCTTGGGCCAGCGACTGTTGTCGCTGGCATGGCGCGATCTGCGTCCAAAAACCCCGATATTCGCTTTGTCGTCCATGGACCCAAGCTTGAGCTCGAGGCGCTGATCGCCAAACGCAAACTTTCTGACATCTGTGAAATCCGCGACGCTGAAGAAGTCGTGCGGATGGACGAAAAGCCAAGCCACGTGATGCGCCACGGCAAGAACACCTCGATGTGGTCCGCGATTGAAGCGGTGCGCGCGGGCGATGCCTCCGTCTGTGTCAGCTGCGGCAATACCGGGGCCTTGATGGCGGTGTCGATGATCCGGCTGCGCAAAGTGGAAGGTGTCAACCGCCCCGCAATTGCCTGCCTTTGGCCGTCGCGCAACGCGTCTGGCTTCAACATCATGCTGGATGTGGGGGCTGATATCCGCGCCGATCAGGACGATTTGCTGCAATATGCGCTGATGGGCATGTCCTATGCGCGCAACGGGTTTGGCTTGACACGGCCCCGCGTCGGACTGCTCAACGTCGGCACCGAAGAACATAAAGGCCGGGCGGAGCTGAAAGTTGCCCATGATCTGATTGCACAGGCCGCTGCCCCCAATAACTTCGACTATGTTGGTTTCGTCGAAGGCGGCGACATCCCGTCTGATCGTGTCGACGTCATTGTCACCGACGGGTTCACCGGCAATGTCGCTTTGAAAACCGCTGAAGGCACCGCCAGTCTCATTGGTGAGTTGCTGCGCGAAGCCTTCAAATACACGCCCTTGTCCCGCATTGCAGCACTTTTGGCGTTCCCGTCCCTGCGCCGCCTCAGCAAAAGGATTGATCCGCGCAAAGTGAATGGCGGTGTGTTTCTGGGACTGAACGGCACGGTCGTCAAATCACACGGATCGGCAGATGCAACCGGCGTGTCCGCCGCCATCAAGCTGGCCTTCACCCTCGCCCAGACCGGATTTGGCGATAAGCTCGCCGCGCGGGTTGCATCGGCCACGGCATCAGGCCAAGGTGTCGGGAATGGGGACAAAAACAGCGTGGGACAACCATGACACTCAGAGCAGTGATGCGTGGCGTGGGGCATTATCTTCCCGCGCGCGTTGTCGAAAATTCCGAAATGGAAACCATGGTCGACACGACCGATGCGTGGATCAAGACGCGCTCCGGGATAGAGCGCCGACATTTCGCAGCCGAGGGGGAGCTAACCTCCGATCTTGCAACCTTTGCCGCGAAAGCGGCCCTGAAAAACGCCGGGATGGATGCGGATCAGATCGACGCGATTGTCGTGGCCACCTCAACGCCTGATACGACCTTCCCCGCCGTCGCCACCGTCGTTCAAGGCAAGCTTGGTATCACCAAGGGCTTCGCCTTTGACGTACAGGCCGTTTGCGCGGGCTTTGTCTATGCAATGGCCAATGCCAACGCACTGATCGTCTCGGGCCAGGCAACCCGGGTTCTGGTTATCGGGGCCGAAACATTTTCCCGGATCATGAATTGGAATGATCGTACCACTTGCGTTTTGTTCGGCGACGGGGCCGGCGCGGTGGTTCTGGAAGCGCAAGAAGGCAGCGGTGACGTGTCAGACGCAGGCATTCTCGCGACCGATCTGAATTCCGACGGCCAATACCGCGACTTGCTTTATGTCGATGGCGGCGTGTCCTCCACCCAGACCAGCGGCGTTTTGGTGATGCAAGGCAAGGAAGTCTTCCGCCACGCCGTCGAAAAACTTGCACAAACCGCACATACAGCTTTGGCCAAGGCAGGCCTCAGCACCGACGATGTTGACTGGGTCGTCCCACATCAGGCCAATCTCAGGATCATCAAATCGACCGCTCAGAAGATGAACCTGCCGATGGATCAGGTGGTCGTCACCGTGCACGATCATGGCAACACCTCTGCCGCATCGATTCCTTTGGCACTGTCTGTTGCGACCGAAAATGGCACTTTTTCGCCCGGGCAAGTCCTTGTTATGGAAGCAATTGGCGGTGGTTTGGCCTGGGGATCGGTCGTTTTACGCGTATAACGTCGCTTATTTCGCTTAAACGGCAGCTTACAAGCCCTTGATATTGACTCGGAAATTGCGCTTCTCGTACTGTTGTTCAAATTTCAAAAACGGGGGGACATTATGAGTTCGAAAACACTGACGCGCATGGATCTAAGTGAAGCGGTCTTTCGCGAAGTAGGTTTGTCACGCAACGAGTCTGCGGATCTGGTTGAATCGGTTCTTACACATATGTCGGATTCTCTGGTCTCCGGGGAGCAGGTCAAGATTTCTTCTTTTGGAACATTCAGCGTTCGCGAGAAGACGGCCCGCGTTGGCAGAAACCCGAAAACTGGCGAAGAGGTTCCGATCCATCCTCGTCGTGTTCTGACCTTCCGCCCATCTCATCTCATGAAGGACCGGGTCGCCTCAGGGAATAAATCCTGAACCGGACAGCAGTGAACGCAAACTATGCCCGATAAAGCCCGTGAGGCCTTTCGTACGATAAGTGAAGTCGCCAACTGGCTGGATATCCCGGCCCATGTGCTGCGATTCTGGGAAAGCAAGTTCACGCAGATCAAACCGGTGAAACGCGCTGGTGGACGCCGGTATTACCGGCCGTCAGACATGGAATTGATCGGCGGCATCAAAACGCTTTTGCACGACAATGGCCTGACGATCCGCGGCGTACAGAAAATGATCAAGGATGAAGGCGTCAAAGCCGTCTCCGCACTGTCGCCGCCAATCACCAATATTTCCGATGGCGAGGCGGATGCACGCCGGACAGCGCGACGCGCCCGCAGGGCCGAACGTCTGGCCGCGCGCAAAGCTGCCCCTGTTGAAGACGCAGAGCTCTCAGATGCACCGGATGCTGCTGAAGCAGAAGCGGCCGAGCCCACGGAATATACGCCGATTGACGAGGCCCCGGCTGACGAGGCTAGAACAGACGACGCCCACGCCGAGGATCTGATC
>CAYGQQ010000095.1:0-11532 GCA_964352105.1 uncultured Rhodobacterales bacterium
GTGGAAAATCTCGGAGCCCATGCGCACGGCCTCGCGAATATTGGTCGCAGCCACCGGCATGATCATGAATTCCTGCATGTCGATCGGGTTATCGGCGTGCTCGCCACCATTGATGATGTTCATCATCGGCACGGGCAGAACCCGCGCGGAGGTGCCGCCAATGTAACGATACAATGGTTGCGTCGTGTAATCCGCCGCCGCTTTCGCCACAGCCATGGACACGCCAAGGATCGCGTTTGCGCCAAGGCGGGCCTTGTTGTCGGTGCCGTCCATTTCGCACATCATCATATCGATACCGACCTGATCGGTGGCGTCCTCGCCCAGCAGGTTTTCGGCAATCTCGCCGTTGACGGCTGCGACCGCATCCAACACCCCTTTGCCCATGTAGCGCGATTTGTCGCCGTCGCGCTTTTCAACCGCCTCATAAGCGCCGGTGGACGCGCCAGATGGAACGGCTGCGCGCCCCATGGTGCCGTCTTCTAAAACAACATCAACCTCGACCGTTGGATTGCCGCGGCTGTCCAGAATTTCACGGGCGAAGACATCGATAATGGTGCTCATGGGCTTGTCCTTTAGGAAGCTGAAAAGTGATTGAGCGCTTCCTAACCCGATCCGGGCCTAACTGGAAGAGGCCTGCTTGAGTTTCCTGTCGCGCAGCATCGTATATCCGCCAGACCCCAGCACCAAGGCCGCCCCGATCAGCATCAATGCGTTTGGCTGTTCGCCGAAGATCAGAATCCCGATGAACAGCAAAAAGATCAGGCGGGTGTAGCGAAACGGCGCGACAATGGACATGGGCGCGATGCGCATCGAGGCGATCAGCGACATATACCCGATAGAGCCAAAACCGATCATGCCCAGAACATACCCCCAATTGGCGGTTTCCGGCAGAACGCTGCCTTCCGAGATCAAGCACCAGGCCGTTGCGAAGGGCATGGCGGCCAGCATCGTGTAGCTTGACATGCTGGAGCTTGGGATATTTGCCGGGGCCAACTTGGTCAGAAGATCCCGCGCGGCGAAGCCAAAGACAGAAAACACCACCCACAGCAGGCCCGGATCAAACGCGCCAGAGCCCGGTTGCACGATCAGCAAGACGCCGAAGAAGCCTACGAAAATGGCCGCCCAGCGTCGCCAGCCGACCTTTTCTTTGAGAAAAAGCGCAGCGCCTGCGACAATCAACAAAGGGGCTGCTTGCGCAACCGCGCCTACCGTTGACAACGGTGCGGTGCTGAGCGCCAAAACCATGCCGAACGCGCCTACCATTTCGGCCACATAGCGGATCATCAAGAAGCCATTAAACGCGTCCTTGTTCCACAGCTTCTGACCTTCCAGCAGCGCGATTGCAGTGAAGACGATCAAACCGCCCCCCATCAAGAGAAACGTAGTATGAGCCGGGCTCATCGTGCCGGCAGTTAGCTTGATGAAACTATCGGCCACAGCGAAACACGCCATGCCGCCGGTCATAAGCACGATACCCTTGAGGGTGTTGTTAGGCTCCATCTTTGGGGACCTTGACGCCATACAGCTCCAGCCGGTGCCCCTTCAATCTGTAGCCCAAACGGGCCGCTATCTTTTCTTGCAGTACTTCGATGTCGGGATCGACAAATTCAATCACTTCAC
Organism: uncultured Rhodobacterales bacterium; assembly: GCA_964352105.1. Classification (GTDB taxonomy): domain Bacteria; phylum Pseudomonadota; class Alphaproteobacteria; order Rhodobacterales; family Rhodobacteraceae; genus Litoreibacter. The sequence continues at coordinate 1,621 of CAYGQQ010000095.1, forward strand.
CGCTTTGCATGTCGATCAAGTGGTCATGGTGTTCACGCTCTGCATCCTCATAACGCGCGCGCCCATCGCCAAATTCCAACCGCTCCAACAGACCGGATTCCTCGAACAATTTCACGGTCCGGTAGACCGTCGCGATGGAGATGCCAGCGTCGATGGCCGACGCCCTAGTATGCAATTCTTCAACATCCGGGTGGTCATCGCTGTCTTGCAAAACTTGCGCGATCACACGCCGTGGTCCCGTCATGCGCAGACCTTTGGCGGCACTGCGGTCGAGAAGCGTGGCAGATGTGGGTTTTGGCATGGCGGATGTCCCCTCGCAGATATCTCTACAAAATCCCGCAGCCGTGCTCCACCCCGAAGTTTGGCGTAATTCTCTTGACTTATCCCCAGCAGAGGCCCATGTGGGCTGCAAGACGACGCATTTCGTGCCGCGTGAGCCTTAATTCTGAGGTCAGTGCACAGTGTCGCAAAAGACGTTCCCAACATCACGCGACTGGGTCCGGCGAAACCTCAAAGTTTCGCACCCCTTTAACGCGGTCCGCGCCTTCCTTTGGCGTGGGTCAGTGATGTCTTGAAAGGACATATTTTGAATAAATTCGAAGCCCTTGGGCTTTCCAAGAAGCTGGCAGAAAAACTGGCAGAAAACGGTCTGATCGACCCTACTCCGATCCAACAAGAAGCAATCCCGATTGTTTTGTCTGGGCGCGATGTGATGGGTCTGGCCCAAACCGGCACCGGCAAAACCGCCGCCTTCGGTCTGCCGATCATCCACAATCTGATCAAGATGGGCTCGAAACCTGATCCCAAATCGGTCCGCGCATTGATCCTGGCCCCAACGCGGGAGCTGGCCAAACAGATCTGCGACGCCTTGGTTGTGTTCCAGGGCGGTGGTCATCTGAAGATCAATATGGTCGTAGGTGGCCTCTCCATGCATGCCCAGAAAAAGCGCCTTGAGCGCGGCACGGACATTCTGGTGGCCACACCTGGCCGCCTGATAGACCTGCTGGAGCAAAAAGCGCTGAGCCTGCAAGATGCCCGCTATCTGGTATTGGACGAAGCTGATCAGATGCTCGACATGGGCTTCATCCACGCCCTGCGTCAAATCGCAAAGCTTCTGCCAGAAGATCGCCAAACACTTCTGTTCTCGGCTACCATGCCGAAACTGATGGAAGAGCTTGCGGCGACATATCTTGATCATCCGCGGAAGGTTCAAGTGGCCCCTCCCGGCAAAGCCGCCGACAAGATCACCCAATCGGTGCATTTCGTCGCCAAAGCCGCCAAGGGGGAGCTTCTGGTAGAGCTGCTCGACAAACACCGCGACGATCTTGCGCTGGTTTTCTGCCGCACGAAACACGGCGCTGAGAAACTGATGAAAACGCTCGACAAGAAAGGTTTTGCCGCCGGCTCCATCCACGGCAATAAAAGCCAAAACCAACGTGACCGCGCGCTTCTGGCTTTCAAGGAAGGCAAGCTACGCATTCTGGTCGCCACCGACGTTGCCGCCCGCGGGATCGATATCCCCGATGTTGGCTTTGTCTATAATTTCGATTTGCCTAATGTGCCGGAAAACTATGTCCACCGCATCGGGCGCACCGCGCGCGCGGGCAAAGAAGGTGAAGCGATCGCCTTTTGTGCGCCAGACGAAATGGGCGAATTGAAAGCCATCGAAAAGGTTCTGAAAAAGGCCGTGCCGGTCGCAGGCGGATCGCGCTGGAGCGCGCTTGAGGAAGAAGACAAACCGCAACGTGGCGGCGGCGGTCGTGGTCGCGGCGGCGCGAAAAAACCCGGCGGCGGACGCAGGTTCTCGCAAAAAACAGGCCAAGGACAAGGACAAGGCCAGGGACATGGCAATCCCGCCGAGGGTGGCGCGGCAAAGCCGAAATCCGGCAACCGCAGACGCCGCAACAGAAACAAGTCTCGTGCTGCATAAGACGAAAAAAAAGGGGGCCAGATGCGCCAAACGCGGCCCCCTTTTGCCTGACTTCAAGCTTCTTCTTGCCCAAATACCTCCCGCCGGAGGCACCTACGACTTCAACAAGCGCGGCGTTCAGGAATACAGCCGCGGCACCGCAAAGCTGTCATGGATTTCATTGACCGTGGCCTGACCAATTTCCAGCGCCATCGCCAGAGAATGCAGATACTGCGCTTCCGCCTGATTGTCGGGATCAATAGCCATCACGGACATTGAATAGACCTGCGTTTCCAACCCGGTCGGCACGTCGCGCGCCAAGGTCGCGGGATCCACAGGCTCTGACATCGCGTCTTGCACAAATTGCATATCCTCAGGTGTCGCGTCCTGACCGATCGTGGCCATCAGGGTCTCTTTCTCGCCGGCATCGATCTCGCCGTCGCAGCGCGCGGCCATGATCATCGCGCGGATCATCAGACCGGCTGTGGCTTCGGGTTCGGGTTCTTCGGCCGGGTTGTCTTGGCTGAGAAGATCCTCAAGGCTGGTGGGCGTGCCACCATTGCGCGCCGACGCGAGACCGCCCAGCAATCCGCCGAGCCCGCCCAGCGATCCAGAGCCGCCCGGGCCCCCAAGCTTACCAAGCAAATCGCCCAAGCCGCCTTGCGCACCGCCAGCACCGCCGCCCAATTGACCCATCAGGTCACCAAGGCCGCCACCCATACCACCGCCGCTTTTGCCGGTATTTCCCGCACCGCCTGCGCCAAGATTGCCCATGATGTCGCCCAGACCTCCGCCCGGCGCATCGCGCTGGCCTGCATCGCGTGAGGGCGTGCCGCCAGCACCTGTTTTCGGACGCGTTGCAGCTTGGATGCCTTTGGCGACCACAAAACCAATTGCAACCTTTGTCAGCATTTTTCCTAAGGACATGGATACTCTCCCAAATTTCATTACACCGCAGCCTCGCCTGCGGGCTGAAGAAATCTTATCCGGTATATGCCACTCAAAAAAGCAAATAGCTGTTTGTATCGTAAGCTGACGTTAGGTGAGCTATGGTCCGCTACATAAGTTCGGGCTCTCGCCCCAGACGTTGCGCCAGCGGGGCTACGGTCAGGCCCTGCACAATGATCGAGAAGATCACAACCATATACGTGGCAGACAGAATGACAGGTTTCCAGTCTCCGTCAGGCAGCGACAGCGCCAACGCGACCGAGATGCCGCCCTTCAGCCCGCCCCAGGTCATGATCGGGATCACACCTTTGGAAAAGTCCCGGAACGGGCGCAACAGCAAGACCGGTACAGCCACAGCGGCGAGACGCGCGAGCAAAGCCAGCACAATGGCCATCAACCCAGCGGTGAACGCATCGGCTGAAAAGGCGACGGCGAAAACCTCAAACCCGATCATCAGGAACAGAACTGCATTCAGGATCTCATCGATCAAGCCCCAGAAGCCGTCGACATATTGTCGGGTGGTTTCCGACATACCATATTTCGTGCCGACATCGCCGATCAGAAGCCCCGCGCAGACCGCCATAATCGGGGCAGAAACATGCAAGGCCACCGCCAGTGAATAGCCGCCAAAGGCCAGCGCCAACGTGATCAGCACCTCCAGCGGGTAGTCATCGATGCGCCGCATCAGGCGGAAGGCCAGCCAGCCCAGCACGACGCCCAAAACCGCACCACCGCCAGCTTCTTTAACAAACAAGGTTGCCGCCCCGACAAGGCCTGATCCGTGATCGTCGCCATGGGGGAAGGCCAGGCCCACTAGCACCAGAAACACAACATAGCCGACGCCGTCATTGAACAGGCTTTCGCCCGCGATCTTGGTCTCCATGCTCTTTTTCAGGTTTGCTGATCTGAGCACGCCCAAAACCGCAACAGGATCGGTGGGCGAAATCAGCGCCCCAAAGACCAGCGCAATCATCAATGGCATGCCGGTGATCCAGCTGAAGCCCACGCCTGCGATCACGGTCGACAGGCCCACACCCAATGTTGCCATCAACGCCACGACGCGCCATTCGCTGCGCAGATCGCTTAGTTTCACATGTAGTGCGCCGGCAAACAGCAACAGCCCCAACATGCCCTCAAGCAACGCATCGGAGAAATCGACGCTGCGCACGACAGCGGTGACGGTTTCCGCCATGGTGGAGGCGGGCCAGACCCAGTCCACGGCCATCACCGCAAGCGAGGCCGCCAGCGCCACAACCAGAATGCCGATGGCCGAGGGAAGCTTTAAAAACAGATAGTTAATCGCACCAAAAAGCGCGGCTAACACCAGCAAGAGTGAGGTGATTTGAAGAAAGTCCATGGTTTCGTTCCTTTGTGCCACGATGACATGGCGCGTTTTGCGTAACTCTAGCGGGGCAGGTCTTGCGTTACCATGCCATCTCTTGCACGATTGCCAAACGGCGTTGCAAAGGAGCATGCACCATCGAGAGAAAATCCAGTATCGATGCGTTTGGAATAAGCTCGCTCATCGCTTTCAATTTCCTTCTGGCGCTCAATCAGGTTGCTATCAAAGTGACCAATGAGGGGTTGCAGCCGGTGTTTTTCGCAGGCCTGCGCTCTGCGGGTGCGATCCTTTGTATTGGGCTTTGGATTGCACTGCGCCGGAAAGGGTTTCATGTGCCGCGCGATTTGTGGCCACACACGGCTTTGATCGGGGCGTTCTTTGGGCTGGAGTTTCTGTTTCTCTTCATGGCGCTTGATCTGACATCGGTCTCTCGCGCCTCCGTTATCTTTTATTCGATGCCGGTTTGGCTGGCCTTGGCCGGGCATTTCATTTTGCCCGGCGAGCGTCTGACCATGATGAAAACGCTGGGTCTGACGATTGCGTTTTGCGGGGTCGCCTGGGCCATTCTTGATCGCAGCGGGGCCAGTTTCAGCGGCTCGCTAGCGGGTGACCTGCTGGCATTGGCGGCATCGTTTTGCTGGGCGTCCATCGCGTTGATCGCGCGCGGCACCCGCTTTCGGGACGTGCGGCCAGAGTTGCAGATGTTCTATCAGGTGGTGATATCAGCGGGGCTGTTGCTGCTGATTGCGCCGCTTTTTGGACCGCTATTGCGCGACTTCCAACCGGTCCATCTGGGGCTGCTCGCGTTTCAGGTCGTTGTGATTATCTCAATGGGTTTCATTTTCTGGCTGTGGCTCCTGACAATCTATCCGACATCTAGCGTTGCCAGTTTTTCGTTCCTTGCGCCGGTTCTGGGTGTGGCGCTTGGCTGGGCGTTGCTGGGCGAAGAGATCAGCCCCTCGATCCTGGGGGCTCTTGCCTTGGTTGCCGTGGGGCTGGTGTTGATAAACCGGCCCGCTCAGGTCCCGCAAAAGGTCTGATGGACCAGCTCTTCTTCGCGCGGCGGAGCTTGCAAATCGCCGATTTCTACCCGGTCGGAGAACGGATCTTGCAGCGCCTCCGTTAGCCTGTGGAAGGGCGCGAAAATACCGTTATTACCGGCCTCAATCGCCGCTTGGATCTGGTGATTGCGCGGGATCAGAGCCGGGTTGGTCGCGCGCATCAACACAGCGTCTGGCGCGCGTTTCTTCCAATTTTCGGCCCATGTATCAAAGGCCGTCGGGTCAACAAAGAGATCTCGTGCTCCCGTGGGATCATCTTGCGAAATTACCCGGAAAAACAATGTAAAATCAATGAGGTTATCGGCCATCTTTGTCAGGATATCCTGCACCAGCGCGATATCATCCTCAACCGGGTTCGCGATCCCGATCTTGGCAGCAAAGCGGGACTGCCAGGCGAGTGAATAGGCCGGGCCGTAGTCTTGCAAGGCGGCTTTCGCGGCTTCGACGGCCTTGTCATCATCAGTGTCAATCAGGGGCAGGAGGCTGGTGGCCAATTGCGCGAGGTTCCAGACCAGAATTTCGGGTTGGGCCTGATAGGCGTAGCGCCCGAACTGGTCGATGGAGGAAAACACTTTCGCCGGGTGGTAGGTATCCATGAACGCGCAAGGACCATAGTCAATCGTGAGCCCGCCCATATGGGTGTTGTCGGTGTTCATCACGCCGTGGATGAAGCCAAGGCTCATCCAATGTGCGACAAGCTTTGCCTGCGCGCGGATCACGGCTTTCAGAAGTCCCAAAGCGTCATCTGCATCTGGGTAGTGACGCGCAATGGTGAATTCGGTCAGTGTTTTCAGCGCGTCCAGATCTTGGTTGGCAGCAAAGAACTGAAACGTGCCAACGCGAATATGGCTGGGAGCCACGCGGGTCAGAATCGCACCGGGTTCGCGCCTGTCGCGCAAGACGATCTCACCTGTGGTGACAGCGGCCAACGCACGGGTTGTGGGCACGCCCAGCGCCGCCATCGCCTCAGACACGATGTATTCGCGCAGAACCGGTCCCAAGGCGGAGCGCCCGTCGCCCATCCGCGAATAAGGCGTGGGGCCAGAGCCCTTTAGCTGGATGTCCCAATGCTGCCCATCGGGGCCTTGCACCTCGCCCAGCAGGTTGGCGCGTCCGTCGCCCAATTGACCAGACCAGCCGCCAAACTGGTGGCCTGCATAGACCTGCGCGAGCGGCATAGCGCCCTCAGGCATTTGATTGCCTGATAGCATGGCGAGGCCGTCCTCAGTGCCCAACCAATTTTCGTCCAGACCCATCTGCGCGGCCAACCCTCTGTTCAGGCGGATCAATGTGGGGTCTACGACCTGCGTTGGGGCCAGCTTGGTGTAGAATTTGTCCGGAAGCGCGGCGTAGCTGTTGTCAAACTGAGGAGGGCCGCTCATAGCCGGGCAATCCGGGTGGTCAGCAGGTCAAAGAAGCGATCCGCGTCCAGATCGCCCATGAACATCGCATTGGGCGCGCGGTCGGTGACGCGCCACCAATCTGCGACTGTCATGCCCATAGTCAACTCTGACGTGGTTTCGATTTCCACATTGATGTGGCGGCCCGAAAACATGTCTGGCTCCAAAAGGTAGGCAATAACACACGGATCATGCAGCGGTGCGCCGGCAGAGCCGTATTTTTCCTTGTCGAACCGCTCAAAGAAATCGGTCCATTCCGCGACCATCGTGCCAGCCTTGGTGCCCAGCGCGCGAAACGCATCGACACGGGGCTGGGTGGTCAGCGCCTTATGGGTGACATCCAAAGGCATCACTACAATTGAAATCCCTGATTTAAACACAATATCAGCGGCTTGCGGGTCTACGTAGATGTTGAATTCTGCTGCAGGGGTAATGTTACCGACTTGAAAATAAGCCCCGCCCATCAGAACTATTTCTTCAATCTTTTCAACGATATCCGGGGCTTTTTGCAAAGCTGTGGCGATATTGGTCAGCGGCCCAAGCGGGCAAAGCGTGACCGTTTTGGCAGGCTCCGCGCGCAGGGTCTCGATGATGAAGTCGACGGCATGGGTGTCTTGAACCTGCATCGTGGGCTCAGGCATCACCGGACCATCGAGGCCAGTTTTGCCGTGCACATGCTCTGCGGTCACCAGTTTGCGACCCATTGGTTTTTCGCAACCTGCAAAAACTTTCGTCTCAGATTTGCCTGCTAACTCACAGACAATACAAGCGTTTTTAACCGTAAGGTCCAATGGCACATTGCCTGCCACGACGGTGACGCCCAGCACGTCAAGTTCTTCAGGGCTGGCCAAGGCCAGCAGCAAGGCCACCGCATCATCCTGCCCGGGATCGGTGTCTATGATGATTTTGCGAGGCGTAGCGTGCGGGCTCACAGGGGCCTCACTTTCAGCTCCGACAGGCGGTTTTCGCTGCGTTCTGTCACCTCGAACCGGTAGCCGTGGAACGAGAAAACCTGCCCACTCTCGGGAATTGTCTGCGCCTCGTGGATGACCAGACCGGCCAGCGTGTTGGCTTCCTCATCAGGCAAGTTCCAATCCAGCATCCGGTTCACGTCGCGGATCGTCAGGGCCCCTTCCAGCATGTAGTTGCCGTCAGCGCCGGGTTTCGGGGCTGGCGTATCAGCCTCGTCAAACTCGTCAGTAATCTCGCCCACGATTTCTTCAAGGATGTCTTCAAGTGTGATCAGACCTTGCAACGCGCCATATTCATCCACCACCAGCGCAAAATGCGTATGGCGCTTGAGGAACTGCCGCATCTGGTGTTCCAGAGAGGTCGTCTCAGGGATGAAATATGGTTCACGAACGACGTCCATCACATTGAATTTGCTAAGATCCCGGGAGATGACACCCGTCGGGCCGCGGACCATCTTGTCAACAGCGCGAAGAAGATCTTTTGCATGGACGACACCGACGATGTTTTCGGGATCGTTTTTATAAAGCGGCAACCTTGTGTAGGCGCTTTCGAGGCACTGGCTGAGGATCGCTTCAGGTGCGTCATCGGCGTCGATCATCTCGATCTCGGAACGGTGCAACATGATCTCTTCCACGTCCCGCTCGCTGAGGTCCAAAGCACCCAACAGACGGTCGCGCTGGTCTTTTTCTACAACACCTTCCTCATGGCCCAGCGCCAACGCGCCCGCGATTTCCTCGCGGACGGACAGGATCTGCGTGTCGGGGTCGGTTTCCACGCCGAAGAGTTTCAGAAACTGGCGGACCAATGCGCGCACGGCGGTGACCACCGGGGCAAAGAGCAAGATGATCACGCCGATGGGACGCGAAACGCGGGCGGCTGCGGTCTCTGCGTTGGTGATCGCGTAGGTTTTGGGCAGAACTTCGGCGAAGATCAGGACCAGAAGCGTCATGATCAAAGTGGCCAGCGCCACTCCACTTTCGCCAAAAAGCCGTGTGAACAGCGCGGTCGCCAGCGAGGTCGCCAGAATGTTGACCAGGTTATTGCCCAAGAGCACCGAGCCGATCAGCCGTTCGCTGTCTTCGGTGATGTCCAAGGCGCGTTCCGCCCCGGCGGAGCCTTTGTCCGCCTGGGAGCGCAGCTTCCCGCGCGAAGCGGCTGTTAAAGCGGTTTCGGAGCCGGAAAAGAACGCGGAGAGGACCAACAGGCCGATGATCGAGGAGGCCGTTATCCAGAATGCTGTATCAAGCAGCGAGCTTATGTCGTCCATTGCGCCTTTCGGGTCCTTTATTTAATCTCAAGCGTGGGTCGTTCTGAATGTTATGAGGGGCCGTGGGCACCCATTCAAGGGGCCGCCATAAGAAAGGGCCGTCATATGCCTCAATCAGCACCGATTATCCACGATTGCGGTGATTTGCGCGGGGATGTGCTGGTTTTTGGAGGGCCATATTCCAATTTTCACGCGGCCAAAGCGTTGCTGGCAGAGGCGGTGCGGCGGGGGATCGCGCCCGCGAACCTGATCTGTACGGGCGATGTGATGGCCTATTGCGCGGAGCCAGCGGCGTGCTGGGAATTGATCGCAGAGGCCAGCGCAGTGATCGTTGCGGGCAATTGCGAAAAGCAGCTGGGCGCAGGCGCGCAGGAATGCGGTTGCGGCTTTGCGGAGGGTAGCGCCTGTGATCTGGCCTCACGCGGCTGGTTTGCCCATGCCAACGCGCAGGCGGAGCCTTACCGGGCCGCTATGCTGGCCTGTCCTGACATCGCTGTTTTCACCCATCATGGACGGCGATTTGCGGTGATCCATGGCGGGCTCACCGATATCGCGCGGTTTATCTGGCCCGATGCGCCTATGGCGGTGTTTGAGGAAGAAATTACCGCAATAGAGGCTTTGTGCGGCCCTGTGGAAGGTGTGTTTTGCGGCCATAGCGGCATAGGGTTTCAGCGCTATATCGGGGCGCATCACTGGATCAATGCGGGCGTGATCGGAATGCCGCCCCATGATGGTCGTCCCGACACGCGGTTTGCGATCCTGAAAGAGGATGGTGTTGTTATAGAGCGTCTCGCCTATGACCACGACGCGGCCGCGCAGGCGATGGCAGATGCGGGCCTGACGCAAGGCTACAGTGCCAGTTTGCGCAGCGGTATTTGGCCGAACGAGGATGTCTTGCCGTACAGCCTGCGCCGGTAATCCCGCGTAAGGTATCGCGCCTCAGGACGGTGCGCCTCAAGACAGCGGGTGTTTTTCCAAAACCAGCTCTTTCAGGCGCTCATCGAGGACGTGAG
>CAYGQQ010000096.1:0-11071 GCA_964352105.1 uncultured Rhodobacterales bacterium
GGCGACCGTCACCCAAATTTGGGGATTTTGACCCGATTGTGCAACCCTGAGCTCCCTAATTTCCTTTGTCCAACACGCAAAATCGCGTATCAAAAAGGTCCGCCTCCCCAGCAAAGCTAAAGGGCCGCAGCAGTCATGAATTCCGCAACGAATATGGGCCCGACCGATGTCCTTCGGGTGCGTCTGGAGGTTTTGCGCCAGCAGCACCGCGATCTGGACGAGGCGATATCTGCGCTGCAAGATGCACCTACCGCCGATCAATTGCGCCTAAAGCGCCTCAAGAAGCAAAAGTTGAACTTAAAAGACAGAATCGCCGTGATAGAGGATCAGTTGACCCCTGATATCATCGCCTAAGGGGGGGCCGGCGCACAAAATCTTGCACAAATGCTGGGCCTCGCTATAACGACGCTTCCGCAGCGGCAGCGATTAGGGATTTCGCATATGGCTCAGACCCCCTCACCGGTCAAAGTTGGCATCATCATGGGCAGCCAGTCCGATTGGCCAACCATGAAGGAAGCCGCCGATATTCTGGATACGCTCGGCATTGCCTATGAGGCGCGGATCGTGTCCGCACACCGCACCCCTGACCGGTTGTGGGACTACGGAAAAACCGCCGCGGACCGTGGGTTGGACGTGATTATTGCAGGGGCCGGCGGGGCCGCGCATTTGCCTGGCATGATGGCGTCAAAAACCCGTGTTCCGGTTATCGGGGTACCGGTCCAGACAAAAGCTTTGTCCGGCGTCGACAGCTTGTATTCCATCGTACAGATGCCCAAAGGATTCCCGGTCGCTACCATGGCCATCGGGTCCGCGGGGGCAGCAAATGCAGGCCTGATGGCAGCAGGCATTCTGGCGTTGCAAGATGCTGATTTAGCGCAAAGACTTGACCAATGGCGCGCGGATTTGTCGGCCTCTATTCCGGAAGCTCCACAAGATGTCTGACGCGCTGCCTACAGGCTCCACGATCGGGATTTTGGGCGGTGGTCAGTTGGGCCGGATGTTAAGTGTCGCGGCCTCGCGACTTGGCTTCAAAACCCATATTTTTGAACCCGGCGCAGAACCACCCGCAGGCCATGTCGCTGACCGGGTGACGACCGCGTCTTATGACGACAGTGCCGCCCTGCAAGCCTTCTCGCGCGCCGTCGATGTCATCACTTACGAATTCGAAAACGTCCCCTCAGATGCCCTCGACCTTCTGGAAGCGGGCTGCGATGTGCGCCCCAACCGCCGTGCCTTGTCCACGTCGCAAGATCGGCTGCATGAAAAGACATTCCTGCAAGATCTTGGCCTGCAGGTGGCCCCTTTTGCCGATGTGACCAGCGAGGCGGAACTTGCCGCAGCGCTTAAAACCATCGGAACCCCTTCGATCCTTAAAACCCGCCGAATGGGCTATGACGGCAAAGGGCAGATCCGGTTAAAGGCAGACGACACAGCACAAGCGATCTGGCCGCAGATGAACAACGTTCCTTGCGTTCTCGAAGGCTTCGTCGATTTCAGCCACGAGGTCTCCGTCATCGGTGCGCGCAGCGCGGACGGCCAGGTGGCCTGTTTCGATCCCGGTGAAAACGTCCACCGCGACGGCATCTTGCACACCACAACCGTCCCTGCCCATTTGACGAAGGCTCAGCGCACTGATGCGGTCCTGCTGGCGGGGCGCATTCTCAACGCGCTCGATTACATCGGTGTTCTGGGTGTGGAACTTTTCGTGACGCCGCAAGGGCTGGTCGTGAACGAGATCGCGCCACGCGTGCACAATTCGGGCCACTGGACGCAAAATGGCTGCGTGATCGACCAGTTTGAACAACACATCCGCGCCGTTGCAGGCTGGCCTCTGGGCGACGGTGCGCGCCACGCAAATGTCGTGATGGAGAACCTGATCGGCGACGATATGGCCCGTATCCCTGCCCTCTCGGCGGACCCAAATGTCGCCCTGCACCTTTACGGCAAAGCAGACATAAAACCGGGCCGAAAAATGGGTCATTTCAACGTGATCACGCCAAAATAAAGCTCCCACTGCCGGCTTCTTCTTGCCGAAAATACTCAATTCCGACGCCGGAACGCCCTAATTGCCGCCGGACACTTCCTCGACCACGTCTTCGACCACATCGACGATTGTGAGGTCCGGATCAAACTTGCCGTGCTCCAGAAACTCGATGGTCTGGGCCACCACCAAGGGCGCATTCATCATGAATGTGTGGGTCACTGGCAGGGTCAGAAAGTCTGACATGCCGTCAATCTTGGCGCTTTCCACCGAAACCTTCCCATCATCCAACCCCGGAATGATAGACGAATAAAACGGGTTGAGACTTTGCGTCCCGGCAATGACGCCCAACTCGAACGTTACCGGCCCAAGCAGGTTCGGCACCGAGTTCGGGCCGGAATGCAATTGATCGCCAGCGGGGCCATTGACCCATCCAAACGCGTCCCAGCCTCGGAAATAATCAACGAGGACCGAGCCCTTGTTGGGCGGCGACAACATCACCACGCGGCCTAGGTTTTCGATTTTGGCCTCAGCGACATAGGCGCGCACCATGATCCCGCCCATGGAGTGGGTCACGAAATTCACCGGACGCGCCTCTCCGCATTGCGCAACCGCTGGCGGGATCGCTTCACGGGCCAGGTCTCTGATCGTATCTGTGGTTGACGGATAGCTGGGATTGACGGTCCTATACCCTGCCCGTTTCAGGCTTTCCTCCATCACACTCAGCGAGAAGGAGCTGCGCGCAAGCCCGTGCAACAACACCACGCATTGCGCCATAGCGGTGCTCGGCAGAGCAAACATCAATATGAAAAGCAAAACGCGCATATCCGTTATGTAAACCAACTCGGCGCGCATTTCATCCCATGCTTGCATCAACCTCGCGTCATCGCGTAGCGATGCCCCATGTCAAAACCTGTTCGCATCGCGACCCGCGCAATAATTGTTCAAGAAAACCGTGTACTTTTGGTCAATGCCTGGGGCGGCGGCGTGTCTGATCTGTGGTGCGCGCCAGGTGGCGGCGTGGAGCCGCATGCCTCCTTGCCCGACAACCTGATCCGGGAAGTATTTGAGGAAACCGGCCTTACAGTCAGTGTCGGCCCGGTCTGTCTGATCAACGAATTTCACGCGCCCGCGAAGGATTTCCACCAGATCGACGTTTATTTCCGCTGCCAGATCACCGCTGGAGAGCTTGACGAGACCTGGCGCGACCCCGAAGGCATTGTCACCCAGCGGCGGTTCTTCAGCCGCGCGGAGATGGAGGTGATCAGATATAAACCCGACAGCCTTCCTGATGTCACATTCTCCCCGGAAACTGCGATTTCATATGATGCTTTGGAGCCTTTGATCCGGTGAAATCGACCAAGAGCGGTTGACATCCCCACAAGACCCGCCACATGTATCGCCGCCAGAGCCACACTGTTTGAGGAAGGAATTTCATGCCAGTTGTCGTCGTCGAGTCGCCCGCAAAGGCCAAGACAATCAACAAGTATCTCGGCTCTGACTACACGGTTTTAGCAAGCTACGGCCATGTGCGTGATCTGCCACCCAAAGATGGCTCGGTTGATCCGGACGCCGATTTCGACATGAAATGGGAGATTGCGTCAGACAGCAAAAAGCACGTCAAAGCGATCGCAGATGCACTGAAAGACGACAATAACCTAATCCTCGCCACCGACCCTGATCGCGAAGGCGAAGCCATCAGCTGGCATCTCGAAGAGGCGTTGCGCAACCGCAAGGCCATCAAGAAGGACACGCCCGTCAGCCGCGTCGTGTTCAACGCGATCACTAAAGCCGCCGTTACCGAGGCGATGAAAAACCCACGCAAGGTTGATGAGCCTCTGGTGCATGCCTACCTCGCGCGCCGCGCGCTGGACTATCTGGTTGGCTTCAAGCTGAGCCCGGTTTTGTGGCGCCGCCTGCCCGGTGCGAAATCTGCGGGCCGCGTGCAATCTGTCTGCCTGCGCCTGATCGTCGAGCGCGAGATGGAGATCGAGAAATTCATCGCCCGCGAATACTGGTCCGTCAAAGCCATGCTCGCCACGCCCCGCGGCCAGGACTATGAGGCCCGCCTGACTGTGCTTGGCGGCAAAAAGCTCGACAAGTTCGATATTGAAAACGAAACGGCGGCAGAACTGGCTGTTCAGGCGGTCAATTCGCGTGATTTGTCCATCAAATCGGTGGAGGCTAAGCCCGGAACCCGCAACCCTTCCGCACCTTTTATGACCTCAACCCTGCAACAGGAAGCGAGCCGCAAGTTCGGCATGGGTGCACGTCAGACTATGTCCAACGCCCAGCGCCTCTATGAGGCCGGACACATCACCTATATGCGAACCGATGGGATCGACATGGCCCCCGAAGCCGTGCACGCCACCCGCGACGCGATCAAGACCAAATACGGGGCCGAGTACGTCCCGTCCTCGCCGCGGATGTATAAAAACAAGGCCAAGAATGCGCAGGAAGCCCATGAATGTATCCGGCCCACAGATATGATGATGGATGCCGACAGCCTTAGGATTGCCGATCCCGATCAGCGCAAGCTTTACGATCTGATCTACAAGCGCACCGTGTCCAGCCAAATGGAAGCCGCCCGTTTTGAGCGGACCACTGTGATCATTGGCTCTGCCGACGATCAGGTCGAACTGCGCGCGTCTGGTCAGGTCGTCCTCTTTGACGGTTTCTTGAAGGTCTACGAGGAAGGCAAGGATGACGCCGACTTTGATGAAGATGACAAGCGTCTGCCACAGATCGCCGAAGGCGAACCAGCGGACAAGCGCTCCGTCACGCCGGAGCAGCATTTCACCCAACCGCCACCCCGCTTCACGGAAGCCACGCTGGTCAAACGCATGGAAGAGCTGGGCATCGGGCGCCCCTCCACCTATGCCTCCATCGTGACCACCATTCAGGACCGCGACTACGTCCGCAAAGACAAGAACCGCCTGATCCCTGAAGACAAAGGCCGCCTTGTCACGGCCTTCCTGTCGAACTTCTTCCGCAAATATGTGGGCTACGAGTTCACGGCGAACCTCGAAGAAGAGTTGGACGACGTCTCCGCAGGCGACCGCAATTACAAAAACGTGCTTGAGCGTTTCTGGCGCGACTTCGCTGTGGCAATCTCTGAGGCTATGGACCTGTCGATCACCGAAGTGCTGGAAAAGATCAACGACGTTCTCGCTCCGCATATCTTTCCACCAATGGAAGATGGATCAGACCCACGGCTTTGCCCCAATTGCGGCTCTGGGCGGTTGTCGATGCGAACAGCGCGCTCCGGTGGTGCGTTTATCGGCTGCTCAAACTACCCCGAGTGCCGCTACACCCGCGCCTTTGGTCCGCCCGGTGCCGAAGAAGACGGTGCGATCCCGCCGGAAGGCAAGTTGCTCGGCGAGGATGCAGGCGACAAGATCTGGATCCACAAAGGCCGCTTTGGGCCTTACGTCCAACGCGGCGAGGTTACAGACGACAACAAGAAGCCGCCACGCCAGTCGATCCCGAAGGAATGGCGCCCAGAAGAGCTGGAGCTTGAAACAGCTCTCAAACTGCTATCACTCCCCCGCGAAATCGGGCCACATCCCGAAGACGGCATCATGGTCTGGTCCAATATCGGCCGCTACGGGCCTTACATCAAACACGCCCCCAGCACCTCGGACAGAGGTGGCACCAATGCCAATCTCGAAAGCCTCGATGAGGTCTTCACCGTCGGCATGAACCGCGCAGTAGAACTGCTGGCCATCAAAGTCGCCTCTCGCGGCGGTCGCGGCGCTGCGGCCAAACCCGTGCGCGAGTTGGGCGAACATCCCGATGAGGGCGGCCCGGTCAATATCATGGACGGCAAATACGGCGCTTACGTCAAATGGGGCAAGCTCAACGCAACCCTGCCCAAAGACACAGACGTCGCCGGTCTGACGATGGATCAGGCGGTGCTCCTGCTCGACGAGAAAGCCGCGAAATCCGGTAAGAAACGCAAAGCCCCTGCCAAGAAGAAGGCGGCCGCGAAGAAATGATCGCAAAGAAATGATCAAAGGCCTGGCGCTTCTGCTCTGCGTGCTGGCAGTTTTATTGGGCCTTCTGATCTGGGCAAAGACCCGTCCTGCGCCGGGCCACGCCCTGCTTCTTCTTGCAGAAAATACTCCCGCCGGAGGCGTTGCAACAATCCAATTCGCAAACCGCGCTTGAACATCGCGGCCCGCCACCCAAAATAGCTATCAAGACAAAGGGGGCCAGATGCCGACACCAAATCAAGCAGCCGTTGATTTTCTGCTTACCCGCAGATCACGTCCGCACAAAACCCTGACGACCCCGGTTCCAGATGATGCCGCACTGACGACGATGCTGACCGCCGCCGCGCGCACGCCTGATCACGGCAAGCTGGAGCCTTGGCGGTTCATCATCCTCGAGCGCGCGGCCTTGCTGCGTCTGGGCGCGCTGACCCGCTCCCGCGGCACCGAACTGTGCAAAGACCCCGCTGACATCGAAAAGCTGGCCTTCATGTTCGAGAACGGGCATCTGTCGGTGGCCGTGATCGCCGCGCCAAAACCATCGGACAAAATTCCGGACGTAGAGCAAACGCTGAGCGCGGGGGCAGCCTGCTTGGCGCTTCTCAATACCGCACTGGCGATGGGCTGGGGGGCGAACTGGCTCACCGGTTGGACGGCATTTGATAGGCCATTTCTAAATGACGGCTTGGGCCTCGCCGCCACCGAATTTGTCGCGGGCTTCATTCATCTGGGCTCGGAGACCTCCACCCCGCCGGAGCGTCCACGCCCCGACCTGTCTACGATTACAACCCGGATGCCCACATGATCGTCTCAGACGCACTCAAAGCCGTCGGCCAAATTGGCGACCCTAAGTTTACCCGCGTTCTGGTGCTAGGGGTCGGGCTGACCATCGGATTGCTCTTTGCCTTCACGGTCGCATTTTACTGGACTGTCGGGCTTTTGGTCCCCGACACATTCACCCTACCCTGGATCGGAGAGATCACATGGGTCGACAATATTGCCAGCATCGCAATCATCCCCGTGATGATGTTCGCGTCGGTGTTCTTGATGGTCCCCGTGGCCTCCGCCTTTACCGGGTTTTTCCTCGACGATGTGATGGACGCCGTGGAAGCCGCGCATTATCCCAACCAGCCCCCCGCCCCTCGCGTCGGTATCTCGGCGGGCCTCATCGATTCCGCGCGCTTTCTAGGCCTGTTGCTGATCGTGAACCTCGTGGCACTGATCCTGTATCTGTTCTTCGCTCCCTTTGCGCCGCTCATTTTCTGGGGTGTGAACGGGCTGCTATTGGGCCGGGAATATATCCAGCTGGTCGCCCAAAGACGGCTGGGTGCTGCGGGGGCACGGGCCTTTCGGTCAAAGCATTGGTGGCAGATCTGGGCGGCAGGGACATTGATGGCCATTCCGCTGACCGTACCGTTGGTGAACCTGACAATCCCGATCCTCGGCGTTGCCACGTTCACACATCTATTTCACCGGCTGAACCGCGCTTAAGCAAACTTAGTTGCTGCCAGGTCCGATCCGGTCATAAAGATTGATCGTGTCCGTGGTCAGGTAGCCGTAGATAATCGCCAGACACAGCGGCACCCAGATCAAGAACGCGATCACGCTGGTAATCTTGAACTTGCGCCGCATTTGCGGGTCTGACGGCGCAGAGGCCGGCGTGCCCGGCACGACATCGCCCGCATCACCCTGGCTTTTCATCCGCAAGGGCAGGACCACAAACAGGGTCAGAAACCACAGGACGGCGTAGACCACCAAGGCCGAAGTTATTGCCATCAGGCTTGCTCCAACTCGACCAGAGTTCCGGTAAAATCCTTGGGGTGCAGGAACAGAACCGGTTTGCCATGCGCCCCGATCTTCGGCTCGCCCGAGCCCAAAACCCGCGCGCCAGACGCCTGCAACTGATCGCGTGCGGCCAGAATGTCATCGACCTCGTAGCAGATGTGGTGAATGCCGCCCGAGGGGTTCTTTTCCAGAAACCCGTTGATTGGGCTGTCCGCGCCCAGCGGGTGCAGCAACTCGATCTTGGTATTTGGCAGCTCGATAAAGACAACCGTCACGCCGTGATCGGGCTCCGGCGTCGCGGGTCCAACTTTAGCGCCAAGCGTTTCGCGGTATTGCGCGCTGGCGGCCTCCAGATCCGGCACGGCAATAGCCACGTGGTTTAAGCGTCCGATCATCGCGGGGGTCCCCTTACCTTGATGAAGTGATGGCGCTGTTATGCGCATGTGAAGCAGCGCTCGCAAGCGACCCGGTGCCGCAGGTGCTAAGAGTCTGAAAATAACCACGCATGATTCACGAACTGTTAGGCAAGTTGAAGCAACTCTGGTTTCCAGACCGACTCACTTTCTTAGGATGTGGAACTCTTGATATGCCTGATGACCTGGGACTACTGGCCTTGAATATGCGCGCAACTGCCATGCGCCCGCTGCTTGGATTAACCGTTTTGGTTGTGGAAGACAGCCGCTTCGCCTCGGAAGCCGTACGACTTTTATGCATTCGCTCCGGCGCGCGGATCAGACGCGCCGACAGCCTCAGCGCTGCCCACCGCCATCTGAAAGTCTACCGCCCCGCCGTGGTGATCGTTGATATGGGACTGCCTGACGGCTCCGGGTTGGAGCTGATCGCGAAGTTTTCGACCGAAGACGCGCAAGCGCGCCCGGTTATTCTGGCCTGTAGCGGCGCAGATGACGAAACATTGGTGGAGCAGGCCTTCGCCGCCGGCGCGGATGAGTTTTTGGTCAAACCGATCGAATCCGTAGCCTCCTTCCAGCAGGTGATCTTGAAGCATTTGCCGGACGACATGCGTCCTGCCGGTCCAAGGCTGCTCAGCGATGAACCGATTGAGCCTGATGAGTTGGCGCTGAACGAAGATCTGTCGCATCTCGATACGCTCTTGCAATCTGGATATGACACGCTGCCTTACGTGGCCCCGTTTCTACAAGGGCTGGCACGTTTGTCTGGTGATAAGACGTTGAAAGAAGCCTCTGACGGGCTGACCAAAGCCATGGTGGCAGGCAAGGAACGCCAAACCGCCATTGCGCATGTTCGCGAAGTGATCACCCACCGGCTCGCCACCTCCGAGCTGGTTTAGTCCAAACCGGGATCGCGATTGACAAGAATTTGCGCGGTGAGATCGCGCAAAGGCATTTTCTGCGTGCCATCTGCGGTGAAATTCACCGGGGCGAGCCATGTGGCATAGGCCTGCTTTAGTGCAGGCCATTCGTTGTCGATGGCCGCAAACCATGCAGTGTCACGGTTTCGGCCTTTGTAGACCGTCGCTTGGCGAAAGACGCCCTCATAGCTCAGCCCGAACCGTTGCGCTGCCCGGCGGGAGCCTAAGTTCAACGCGTCGCATTTCCATTCGAACCGCCGGTAGCCTGCCGCAAACGCCCAGTCCATCAGCAGGAAAATCGCTTCCGTCGCCGCCGGGGTCCGCTGCAATGACGCGCTCAGGTTGATGTGCCCCACCTCGATGGAGCCGTTTTCGGGAGAGACCCGAAGATAGCTCATCACCCCTTCCGCACGGCCAGAGCTTTTAGGCCGGATCGCGAAAAAATACGGGTCGGGTTTGCTGGTAACGCTGTCCAGCCACTGCCGGTAAGTCGCCAGATCGCTGAATGGGCCGTAGGGCAGGTAGTCCCAAATCTGGTCATCGATGGCATTGGCCGCAAACAAGTCTTCGACATGACGATCTGCGGACAGCTTTTCAACCGTCACCCACTGGCCATCCAGCTGATCAATATCCGGCGCACGCGGCGGCTGCCAATTCCCGACGGAAAACCCGAATGTTTTTTGGGTCATGGCGGGCCGCTCCTGCTTACCAGCTGTCCTGAGGGATCACCCGCAGGCCAAGTTCCATCAACTGATCGCTCATCGGCTCGCTCGGGGCCGACATCATCAGATCTTCGGCGCGCTGGTTCATCGGGAACAAGATCACTTCGCGGATATTGGCCTCATCAGCCAACAGCATCACGATCCGGTCGATTCCAGCGGCACAGCCACCGTGGGGCGGGGCCCCGTATTTGAACGCGTTCACCATGCCGCCAAAGCGCTTACGTACTTCGTCCTCGCCGTAGCCTGCCAGCTCAAACGCTTTGAACATGATCTCCGGCTTGTGGTTCCGAATAGCCCCCGAGATCAGCTCGTAGCCGTTGCAGGCCAGATCATATTGGTAGCCCAAAACCTCCAGCGGATCGCCTTCCAGTGCGGCCATACCGCCTTGCGGCATGGAAAACGGGTTGTGGGAGAAATCGATCTTGCCGGTTTCCTCATCAGCTTCATACATCGGGAAATCGACAATCCACGCAAAGGCAAACCGGCCTTGATCGGTCAAGCCAAGCTCATTGCCGATCTCGACGCGCGCGCGACCTGCGACACCTTCGAAGCTTGATGGTTTGCCGCCCAGGAAGAACGCCGCATCGCCAACCTCAAGGCCAAGCTGCTGGCGGATGGCTTCCGTGCGCTCTGGTCCGATGTTTTTAGCCAAAGGTCCAGCGGCTTCCATACCCTCGCCTTGGTCACGCCAGAAAATATACCCCATCCCCGGCAGGCCTTCTTTCTGGGCAAACGCATTCATCCGGTCGCAGAATTTCCGAGACCCGCCAGTGGGCGCAGGGATGGCGCGGATCTCTGTCCCCTCCTGCTCCAGAATTTTCGCGAAAATCGCGAAACCGGAATCGCGGAAGTGGTCGGAGACCACTTGCATTTTGATCGGGTTGCGCAGGTCGGGCTTGTCGGTGCCGTACCACAGCGCGCTGTCCTTGTAGGAGATTTGCGCCCATTCAGTGTCGACCTTCCGGCCACCACCAAATTCCTCAAACACGCCTTGCAGCACCGGCTGGATCGTGTCGAACACGTCCTGCTGCTCCACAAAGCTCATTTCCAGATCAAGCTGGTAGAAGTCGGTGGGGGAGCGGTCTGCGCGCGGGTCTTCATCGCGGAAACACGGCGCGATTTGGAAATATTTGTCAAAACCAGAGACCATCAGCAGCTGTTTGAACTGCTGGGGCGCTTGCGGCAGCGCGTAGAATTTGCCCGGATGCAGACGGGACGGCACCAGAAAATCACGCGCACCTTCGGGGCTGGAGGCGGTGAT
>CAYGQQ010000097.1:0-11066 GCA_964352105.1 uncultured Rhodobacterales bacterium
CACGTGCACGGATCTAATCGTTGCTACGGGACGTGAAAATGTGCCCGAAATGCCCATTTGGCCCGGCATGGATGAATTTGGTGGCAAGATAATCCACGCAGCAGATTTCGGGGACCCATCCGATTATGACGGCAAGAATGTTCTTGTTGTCGGGGCCGGCAATTCCGGAACTGACGTCTTGAACCATCTGTCACGCAGCAAGCCAGCGCAAGTCTGGGTTTCGGTCCGGCATGGCCCGTCAATCCTTCCATCGCGCGTGTTCGGTTTCTCTTTGCAACGTCTCGCAACCTTGTTCACGCGTTTCCCCAGGTGGTCGCTTGACCCGATCTTTGCAGTCATGCAATGGGCATTTTTCGGCAACCTGAGACGCTATGGCCTGCCACGTCACAAGCTGGGCGGCGGGTCTCGAATGCTGATGGATGGCGTGACCTTTGCCCTTGATGATGGGTTCGTCGCTGCGCTGAAGGCAGGCCGTTTTGAAGCGGTTGGGCAAACCGTGGGCTTTGCCGAATATACCGCTGAACTAGCCAATGGTCGAAAACTGCGCCCGGACATCGTGATCTGCGCGACTGGCTACCACGCGGATCTGGACGCCATATTCGGCCATTTGGGTGCATTGGATGCAAAGGGATATCCGCTGTACCCGATGGGTCAGAAAGACGCGCGCAATCCGGGACTTTGGTTCACAGGCTATGGCCTCCTGTTCCAGGGATTCTTCCACGCCGCCGGGATCAGCGCGCGTCGCATCGCCACTCACATTGCCGCGCGCGACAACATGTCGTCCGACCCATTGGCGCAGCTGACTCAGCAGCGGCTTTCTCCGCATAAAACACTTTCTGCCGCTGGAGCAAAACAATGACCTTCATGGACCGCACCTGTGCAATGCATGCACGCCCCGCATGGCATTTGCACGCGACCGATTTGTTCGGACGATGGCAGACACGCCGACAACAGCGCAACGCAAACAAGAGGCTGGCCAATCTGACGGACCACCTTCTGCGTGACGTCGGCCTTGAATACCTTATCGACCACTACCCCGAGAAACCGTTTCCGCACCGTCTGCTCTGACCGCGGACACTTCTAGATATAGAGCACATGAAGGATCCCACATGTCTTTCCTAAAAAGCTGCATAACTGCCAATGCTGTAAGTGCGCTTGTCCTGTCCTCCCGTTTCGTCCTGACGATCGCGACCGGCCCGCCTTACACGCGGGCCGAATCAAGCGACGCGCCATTTCAGCACAACCAAAAACACAAACCAGAACCCCAAGAAAGGAACTACCAAATGAAACACTTCAAATACGTACTGGCCGCAGCGTTGGCTTCGACCGCTTTTTCTGCGCATGCTGATGGAATGCTGACGTCTTTTGACGTGGCCGAAGACATCAGCCGCTTTACCTTTGCTGACGCACCGGTCTTTGATGACGGAATGCCAGCCTACGGCAACCCGTTCATCACTCAAGGGTACGTCTACCCTGCAGGTACGTTGGATGGCGGCGTCGAAGGCACCTTGGCCGACGGCAGCCCTGCCTTTCCCGACAAGGTGATCGGCGTCTGGACATGCGATGGTTACCTGGTGGGCGATGGTATGCGCACTGAAACCGGCACAATCGTCATAACACGCCAGATCATTCAGTTCACGGATGGCGATCTCTTGATCTCCCATGGACCCGAACTCGCGGACGTTGACGTCTCCGTTACACGTGCTGTCACCGGCGGCACGGGCGACTATGCGGATGCACCAGCCGAGATCACCCAGGTCATGCTTGGTATGAGCGACGGCTACGGCGTGCGTCTGCAGATCAAGCTGGGCCAGCAGCGGGACGCATCCTAGCTGGAGGACGAAGGCCAATCCGCCGCGCACAGATTACCGGTGCGGCGGAACTGGTCACGTGGATCAAAATTTTAACACCGCCTTTACAAAAGCCTTGGCGCCGGCTCGAAACCGGATCGGCGCTGTCACTTCTCTAATAGGCAAAATCATGAACGCCTTCGACAGCCCACCCACTCACCCCACTGATGCCACAAGTGGCCGCGCCAGGTTTTCAGAGGCCAAATCGCTCCTTCGCCTAGCCGCGCCTATCGCCGCAATCGCACTTGTTTCGATGGGTATGAGCGCGACCGATGCGGCCATGGTCGCGCGCTTGTTCGGTGCGGATGCTTTGGCAGCTGTTGCAGTGGGCAGCGATCTTTTTCCAATCCTCTATTATTTCGGGGCGGGTACCCGCGCACCCATGCTGTTCACCATCGCCGGAAACTGGGTCATCGGCGTGCCCTTGGGCATCTATCTTTGTGAAGTTCAGCAGATGGGGATCATTGGCGTTTGGACCGGCTTGTTGGTTGGAATGGTTCTGACAACGCTTTTGACCCTGGTGCGCCTCGCCCAATCAGCAACGCACACGCGCTGGTCCCTGCAGAGCATCTATCGAGCATGGAGAGCAGCATGACCGGCGCGAGCGCCCAGTTAACGCCGCCCAACTGACCACACCCAACCAGGAGACAACGTATATGTTGATCAAACACAGCACATTCATTGCCTGTCCGACCCAGGAGGTCTGGGAGGAAACAACAGACATCGACAGTTGGCCGGATTGGGCACCAACTGTTCAAACCGCACGCCGATTGGATAAGTTAGGCTTTGGGATCGGCAGTCAGGCCAGCGTCAAACAACCGATGCAATCAAGAAAAGTCTGGACAGTGACGGAGATTGAGGACGGTCAGTACTTTGTTTGGGAAACCTCGGGCAAAGCTCTTTGTATGCGGGCGACTCATCAAGTGGCCAGCCACGGCAGTGGAACCAAATGCACCTTGAAGGTCCAACTGATTGGGCCCGTTGCGTTGGTATTATCGGTTTGCCTTGCCCCATTGATCTGGCTTGCTCTGATGCAAGAGAACCGTGGACTAAAACGTTGGTGCGAGACGGTCCGTACGCGAAAACCCTGTCCAGAAAGTCACACACTCATCCCGTTCTTAACTGCAGAAAAGCAGACCTCCTGTCGCGTCAAATTAATCAAAGGATAGACCCATGAAATTGAATGGACGTTACATTTTGAGGTGGCATGCGGCTGCCCTAATGACCCTCACCCGGCCCTGACTTTTGCCACTTACCTTGGTGAGGCTACGGGCGCGGGACCCTATGGTGGTTTGGCTGGAAACGACATGGCCATTGTGGGTCTCGTCCAGGCCTACCCGTTGATGGGACTTGTCGCGGTTTCCATGTGGATGGGTTCGCACGGGTCGGCGCCTGCGCGATATAGCGTGTTGGCAATGGCAGCACATTGTATTCCGATTTCTGCATTGCTGATGCTTTGGGCCCCGATCATGGATAGCCCGATCGCACCTGCCATTCCGATTAGCTTTCTGATCCATGGCGGCGGCATTGCAGCGGAAATGGTGTCGCTTAGACTTGGCTACAAAACTAGGGTCTAGTGGGGTGTCGCGAGATCGAAACACAAAGCGCCGAAGGTTTTGGCGATGCATACCACGTTGATTAAATCGGCGATTATCACACAAATATTGCAGAAAAGAGATCCGGAATGGATATTGCAAAATTGTCAGAACGCCTGATGGGCATGGATGACGCAGCTTGGGAACGGCACACAAACCCTTGGAGCGGCTGGTCACGCATCACGATCCTTCCGCTCTTGTGCATCGCTTTCTGGTCGCGCATTTGGCTATGTTGGGGGGCGGTGTGGCCCGTACTGGCCGTGGTCACCTGGATATGGGCCAATCCGCGTCTGTTCCAGCCGCCGCTCCATCACAACGCATGGATGACGCGAGCTGTGCTGGGCGAGCGCATCTGGCTGAACCGAGGGACACGCCCAGTCCCAAGCCATCACAAGCAAGTTGCGGCTCTCTTGACGTACGCCGCCGGGATTGGGACA
The DNA here is from genome assembly GCA_964352105.1 of uncultured Rhodobacterales bacterium. Taxonomy (GTDB): domain Bacteria; phylum Pseudomonadota; class Alphaproteobacteria; order Rhodobacterales; family Rhodobacteraceae; genus Litoreibacter. Next base: position 3,883 of record CAYGQQ010000097.1, read on the forward strand.
CTCATTCTTGCCTATGGGCTCTGGAAACTAAACTCTGGCTGGACCTTCGCAGGCCTCATACTAGCCATGGGGGCTAAGCTTTGGTTCCTGGATCGCATGGTTTGGTTGCACAACGAGACGAACTTTGGTTTTGCGCCGTGAAGACAATTTCCGCCCAACTGGCATTGAGAAGCATCGGGGCATTCAGAAATATCTGAAGCAAACCTTCGTATTGAAGACATCCGGGGCAACTGGCTTTAGTCGAAGCCAACGCAAACCCATAATTCCGGCAAGAAAACAGGCCGCAGATCTCGAAAGAATACTCTCATGAAGACTGTCAAAGACGTCTCGTTTGCCCGCGACCTATAAATCGCCGTCCAATTCTTCGCCGCGCCATGAAGGAATGGCCGCTATCCCTGCCGCCGCGCAGCGTCGTCTACCGAGCATCTGCGGCGATTTTCGTGCTGCGAGCGCGCGCAGCGAAATTCAAAGACTTCTGCTGTGGGCTCTTCCAGCACTTTCGCCGCGCAGATCATGAAAGGCCGGTTCGGGACACATCGCCTTTCACTGCACCGCGCATGAACTGGTAACATGCGGGACAAAGCAGCCGTTCCTCGCGTTCAGGCGCGAGTCCACTATACTGATCAATGCGGACGTTTACAATCGCCGCAATATCAGCCGCTTCGTGAGTTCGCATATCTCAAACCATACTCACTTTCGCCGCACGTGCACCAATGTCCCGACATCCCTAAGCCCCGATTGCCGAAAATTCATCCAATTCAAACTTCAAACTCGTTCAGGCTGGCCTTGAAGTCCTCCATGAAATCCAAAGTGATTTTGGACGGGCGTTTGTGGATTGGCCTTACAAGGCAAATTTCGTGTGGAACGCTTGGCGCAAAGGGGCGAAAATCGATCCGGTCTTGGTAGGTTTGCGCGTCAAGTTCGCTCACCACGGACACGCCAACATCCTGCGCGACAAGTTCGCACGCAGCCGTAAATTGACGCGTTTCAACGACATAGGTCGGACGTACCGATGCCTTTGCGAACACATCATTCAAGGTTTGGTAGAAGCTGCTATCGCGACGGGTGTGGACAAAACGCTCCTTGTCCAAATGTCGTGCTTCAACTTGTTTGAGGTCCTGAAACCTATGTCCCTTGGGAAAGATGCAAACGGTTCTGACACCCAGCCTTGTACTTTCAATCGCAGGGTGCCCGTTAAACCCGTCTGTGATGCCGCAATCATACTGTTCACCGACAATCCATTCCAGAATTCGTTCAGGGCGATCTGGTTCAAGGGTGATTGTTACGTCTGGTCGCGTCTTTAGAAATTTGGTGACAACAGCAGGTAAGTGGCTTGTGGCAAAGCCCGGGAGGCAGGCAATGCTCAGATGCCCCGCTGTTTTATCATGCACGTTTTGGCTCGTGTCGGTGATGTTTTTAAGCACGCCAAGCAGGCGGGCAATGTCAGGCACGATGTAACCTGCCTCTTGTGTTGGCACCAAACGGCCATCTTTACGGCTAAGCAGCGCGAAACCAAGCTCTCCCGACAAATCCGCCAGCAAACGGCTGACCGCGGGTTGCGAGATTCCTAAACTTTGTGCGGCGCGAGTCATGCTTCCGTGATCTACGACGGATTTAAGGGCCTCGAGTTGTCGTAGTCTGGGTCGTGTGCTCATGGTGGGGTCCAATACCTGCCTTGTCTATAATGTTATGTTATAAATCACGGCCATAAAATAGTCTTGAATTATACGAACGCTCGGATAACGTGTAATAATTCCGCGGAGGCGAGGAGGCCGCCGCGATTCCTGGGAGGAACATATGAAAAACCTAACAACTGGCGCATTGATCGCCGGATCCACGATGTTGTCGCCATTCGCGGCCTATGCAGAAACCGAAATCCAGTTCTGGCACGCCTTTACAGGTCGCCTTGGAGAACTGGTTGCAGCGCAAGTCGAAGATTTCAATGCCGGCCAAGATGAATTCACGGTCGTCGCATCCCACAAGGGCAACTATTCCGAAACGCTGAATGCAGGCATTGCAGCATTCCGAGCCGGTGAACAGCCACAGATTTTGATGGTATTCGAAGTCGGCACGGCCACGATGATGTCCGCTGAGGGTGCAGTGCGTTCCGTCACGCAAGTTATGGAAGCTTCCGGCGCAGACTTTGATCCAGACGCCTACATCGGCGCGGTCAACGGCTATTACACAACGACCGAAGGCGAAATGCTGTCGCTTCCATTCAACGCATCCACGCCCGTTTTGTGGGTGAACCGCGATGCATTTGAGGCTGCTGGCGTTGACCCTGACACCGATCTGTCCACATGGCAGAACGTCGGTGAGGTTTTGACAGCATTGCAGGCCGGCGGCAGCACTTGCCCACTGACAACCGCTTGGCAGTCTTGGATTCACCTTGAAAACTTCAGCGCCTATCATGATGTGCCGTTCGCCACGCAAGACAACGGTTTTGCTGGCACGGACACAGCGCTTGCGTTCAACGGACCCGCACAAGTCGCACATATTACTGCGATGGGTGAATGGGCTGCGGATGACAAGTTCTTCTACGCGGGTCGTCGCAATGAAGGTGGGGCAAACTTCCGTGCAGGTGAATGCGCTTTGTTCACCGAAAGCTCTGCAGGATATGCGGGTATTTCATCCGAGGCTGAATTCGCCTTTGATGTGCGCCCACTTCCGTATTGGGAAGGCGTTGGCAATTCCCCACAGAACACCATCATCGGTGGTGCATCTTTGTGGGTGATGGAAGGCCATGAAGACGCTGAATACGAGGGCGCTGCACAGTTCCTTGCGTATCTGTCCTCTACGGACGTGCAGGCGAAATGGCACCAGGACACGGGCTATCTGCCGATCACAAATGCCGCGTCAGACGCAACACGCGCCGCAGGTTTTTACGACGAAAACCCCGGCACGGATGTGTCCGTTATCCAAATGACCGCCAATGATCCGACAGCGAATTCCAAAGGCCTGCGCCTTGGTTCGTTCGATCAGATCCGTGGCATCATTGATGAGGAGCTTGAGGCCGTTTGGGCTGGCGACAAAGACGCCCAGACTGCGCTCGACAGTGCTGTGATGCGTGGCGATGCCTTGCTGCGCCGCTTTGAAGCTGCGAACTAAAACTGATTAAGGAACGGGCGGTCAACTTCGGCCGCCCGTCTCCAACCTGGGGGCAGGATCAATGGAAAAACGGGTCACGTTCAAAGGCTGGCTTTTGCCGTTGTGCCTGATTGCGCCGCAAGTCCTCGTGTCCCTTGTCTTCTTTTTCTATCCCGCAGGGCAGGCCATCTGGCAGTCCTTGTTCATTCCCGATCCGTTCGGGTTGTCGATGCAATACGTCGGCACGGGAAATTTTGAATACCTGTTGTCGGACCCATATTACCGCACCTCATTTCTGACGACTGCAGTCTTTTCGACCCTTGTGACCCTGTGTTCGATGATCCCCGCGCTGTTATTGGCCGTGGTCGCAGACCGCTTGATCAAGGGTGCTGGCGTTTATCGAACCATGCTAATCTGGCCTTACGCCGTGGCCCCTGCCATCGCTGGCGTGTTGTGGCTGTTCATGTTCAACACCCGCGTCGGCGTGGTGTCTTGGTACCTTGGCAATCTGGGCTACGATTGGAACCATGTGCTGAACGGCGGCGAGGCCATGGGCTTGGTCGTTGTGGCCTCCGCTTGGGGTCGCATCAGCTACAACTTCTTGTTCTTCTTTGCCGCACTTCAGGCCATCCCGAAATCTGTGATCGAAGCCGCCGCGATTGACGGCGCGCGATTCTGGAAACGGTTCTGGACGATCGTGCTGCCGCTGTTGTCTCCCACCACGTTCTTTCTGCTGGTCGTCAACATCGTCTATGCATTCTTTGAAACCTTCGGCGTGATTCACACGATCACCAGCGGCGGACCGCAGCAATCCACCACGATCCTTGTCTATAAGGTGTTCTCGGACGGGTTCGTCGGGCAAGACCTCGGGTCTTCAGCGGCACAATCGGTGATCTTGTTGGTCGTTGTCGGGGCACTGACGATCTTCCAGTTTAAATTCATCGAACGCAGGGTGCACTATTGACCACATCTTCTGAAAATTTTGCGAATGATCCGCCCGCTGGTATGGTCGAAAAACGCGGCGCGGGCCTGTGGTTCAGTCATGTTATTATGATCACGGGCGTCTTGATCGTGTTCTTCCCGATCTGGCTGGCCTTCGTGGCCTCGACGGTGACGCAGCCCGAAATCGTGAAGCCGCCCATGCCGCTTTGGCCGGGTGATCAGTTCATCAACAATTACCGCGAGGCGTTGTTTTCAGGCGTAAATGTCCCCGTCGCCACCATGCTGTTCAACAGCCTCGCCATGGCTATGGGCATTGCAATCGGTAAAATCATTATCTCGCTGCTGTCGGCGTTCGCGATCGTTTACTTCAAATTCCCCGGTAAAATGATCTTCTTTTGGATGATTTTCCTGACCCTAATGCTCCCTGTCGAAGTGCGCATCGTGCCAACCTATGAGGTCATCGCGGGCTTCGGGATGCTCAACAGCTATGGTGGCTTGATCTTGCCGTTGATCGCTTCGGCCACGGCGACGTTCCTGTTCCGCCAGTTCTATATGACGATCCCCGACGAGTTGGCCGAAGCCGCGCGGGTAGACGGCGCATCACCCATGCGTTTCTTCTGGGACATCCTGTTCCCGATGAGCCGCACGAACATCGCAGCGCTGTTCGTGATTTTGTTCATCTACGGCTGGAACCAGTACTTGTGGCCGCTGCTGATCACGACGGACCCATCCATGAACACCATCGTTATGGGCATCAAACAGATGTTCCCGTCAGGCGATGATACCGCCAACTGGCCCGTCATCATGGCCACCTCCATTCTTGCGATGATCCCACCGATCATCGTCGTCATTTCAATGCAAAGACTGTTTATCCGAGGTCTCGTGGACAGTGAAAAGTAGGCAATCATGGCAACTGTAACACTCACCGATATCAAAAAACGCTTTGGCAAAACCGAGGTCATCCACGGTGTCAGCACAGCCATCGAAGACGGTGAATTTATTGTCATCGTCGGGCCATCTGGCTGTGGGAAATCCACATTGCTGCGCATGGTTGCCGGGCTTGAATCTGTCTCCGAGGGCGAAATCAGCATCAACGATAAGCGCGTCAATGAATTGGAACCAATGGACCGCGACATCGCGATGGTGTTTCAAAACTATGCGCTTTATCCGCATATGTCGGTCCGCGAAAACATGGGCTACGGTCTCAAGATTGCGAAGTTGCCCAAGACCGAGATCAACGCAAAAGTAGAGGCCGCCGCCAAGCTGTTGCAGTTGGAAGATTACCTCGATCGCCGCCCGCGCGATCTGTCGGGGGGGCAACGCCAGCGTGTCGCCATGGGCCGCGCGATTGTGCGTGAACCCGCGGTGTTCTTGTTTGACGAACCGCTGTCTAACCTTGATGCGAAACTGCGCGTGCAAATGCGTCTAGAAATCCGTGAACTACAAAACCGCCTTGGCATCACGTCTCTTTACGTCACCCACGATCAGGTCGAGGCGATGACAATGGCCGACCGCATGATCGTCATGAACGCAGGGCGCGCAGAGCAAATCGGTACCCCACTTGAGGTGTATGAACGCCCGCAAACCCTGTTCGCTGCGCAGTTCATCGGTAGCCCGTCGATGAATGTGCTGGACGGGGAAATCACACCTGATGGTTTGACCATTGGCGCGGCGAAATTGCCGACACAGATGAAGACCACTGGTAAAGTGACGGTCGGTATTAGACCCGAACACATCATCGCAGACCCCGCGGGTCCGTTGTCAATTACCGTTCAAATGGGCGAGCCGTTGGGCGCCAATACCCTGTTGCATGGGCGGATTACGGGCAACAATGACGCCTTCACGCTAAGCCTGCCCGGCGTTCATCACGCCGTGGCTGGCGAAGTCGTGCGGTTCGGCGTTGACCCGTCAAACTTGCATTTCTTCGATCCAGAAAGCGGCGCGCGGCTGAACGATTAGAGTCAAATTGAATTCGCTAAAGAAACCACAACGCCACATCATCGGCCTCCCTGAGCTACATTCGACGATCAAAAATAACCTGAGCTTTGGCAGTATTTCAGTCTTATGACATTGCATAGCGACCCAGGGTCCGTCGGAAGTGACATTATTCCTATCAATTAGTATATCGCAGCGAATGGCCGCTTCTCGCAGATTTTGTTGAAAAACTCCGTTTTTGGCAAAATCGGTGAAATTTTTGTCCGTACAGCGCCACCAATTTTTCTAAGCGAGGGGTTCGGCCAAATTGGCCTTCTGCCGCTCATGTGGCAGCCCACTGCGCCTAATCGCAGATCTCATCTGACTTTTCGGTATCGCGGGTTCTTTCCGAAAAATCACAACATCTGAAATTTGGAGTTTTTCAACAAAATCGGCTCCAAGCCGCCGCTCGCCGCACTTTGCTTCAATGACTGGAGCGCGGACGAAGTTGCCGCTGGGGACGTCCACTTAGATGTCAGCTTTGGGTTGTACCGATTCAGAAGTAGCCTTCCAGCGCTCGCTTGTCAGGCAGTAGCAGCACCAAGGCTGAGGGCCTCCTCCAAGATCAATTTGGTCCTCGTGAGTCAGCACAGCACCGAGCTTCTTTGTCGCCGACTGGGACCGTAAATTCTGCGGAGCAATGTGGAACCACGCTTCCGAGGAGTGGTGAAACAAATGGCCGAGCATAAGTCGTTTTAGGCTTCGGTTGGTCGATCCTCCCCAATATTTACAGGTCAGAAAAGTGAACCCGATGGACAAGCGCGTTTGAGCACTTGGGTCCGTATAAAACGCAGAACAGCCGATCACCTCACCAGTTTTTTGGTCAAGGACCAAGAGGCATCCACCAATTTCAATCAATGCTTCGAAGTAACTAACGAAAACGTCGCTGCGATACCTGTTTTGGACAGGGTGGCCCATCCAGATGGCCGGGTCACTCGCAGCCTCGCCAAGCAGCTTAAAGTCGCCCCGCGTCAAAGGGCGCAGACAAAGTGTTTCGCTTTCAAGTGTCGGTTGGGGATCAAAGCGATCCGGAAAAATGAACTTCATTCTATTGCGACCTTATCCCAGATTTGCGAGGTTTCCGCTGATTGGCGGACATTCGTTGAATGCGCAGCATCGGTCAATATGGGCTGATTCCGTTGAAAAACTCGCATATTTTGGCGTGCGTGATTGAGTGATGT
>CAYGQQ010000098.1:0-10878 GCA_964352105.1 uncultured Rhodobacterales bacterium
GGGCAGCCCAAATGACGATCTCACGCCAAACCGAACACAAACGTCGAAAACGACAGCGGGCCTCGCGATCAAAGGAGTTTCCACACACCCTCCGGACAAAACGGACCTACGCTATCGCAGCGAATGCAAGTGCAGAAAGCCGAAAATGACGCTCTCAGTTTCGGCAACGAAAATGCGGCGACGCAGCGATTTTCCTTGGAGCAGTCATTCAATCCAGCTCAGACCGGCGGAATCCAAACCGACCATTCGCTGCATTCAGTTTCAAAAGTCGAGACGCGGGACAAAACGGGCAATTCTGCAATGCTGTCGAGGACGGATGTCGGGTCAAATCGAGCAGGCCACTGAGACTGATGCCTGCCGTTGGTGCCCAGTTACTTGGCTCGTGGGAAGGGCTCAACATCGCGCAAGGCTCTGCCAACCCAATTCTGCGTAGACAAACGCGGCGAGCCTTCAGCCAGCGATCTGCTTCGCTACAACACTGGCATCCTCACCAACGCCGGCCAATATCGTTCAATTGTGAGGTGCCACGCTATCGGGCGCGTGTCAGATAGACCGGACTTGTCCAAGCCACATGGCCATCTTCGAAGGTCGTTCGAAGATAAAGGCAGCGTTCTTCACCGATGTTTAGTGGAACAGTCAGGCTGCCTTTGTAGCCTGTCGCTAGCGCTGCGTCTGGCAACCGAGTTATGCGGATCGCTTTTTGTAGTCCTCCGAAGTCATGAATGTGATCGTTGGCGTCGAGTGTGCTCAAGTCCACCGCAATCTCAGTTCCGTTCACCAGTATCGTCAGACTGCCCACTGCGGCTTCTTCCAGCCAGATATCCACGGCATGAAAACCTCCCGTCGTAACATTTTTCCAACGGACAGAACGGCTGTCATGGGTGACGGCGCTGTCAGGGTTCCAAAAGTTGATTGGCGCTGCCTTGCAGATAGCGGACCTGCTAGATTTCACTTCAACATCCCAGTTCACAAGCCGACCGCGGCCACGATACTCGGCACCTTCGCATTGGATGCGCAAACGCCGACCCGTTTTCCGGGCCTCAGGTTCCAGTTGAAACCGCTGGAGAAGCTCAACGCCATCCTTTACGTCTATACGCTCGATGCCGGATTGCGCCGACAGATCGAAGGAAAATGCCACCTCTACATTCGAACATGAGACGATATCGCCGATCAAAGCCTCTGAAACTGGCTCTGCTTCAGTCTCCGACACCCGACAGGTAGCGTCAGTCAGGCCCGAGACGCGCACGTCAATGAAGGGGCGGCAGCCGGTGGTTGCGTAATGACGACGGCGGCGAAATGCCCTGAACAGGCTGTCTCGGTCCAGCGTGGGCATCAGATGGCAGGTCAATCCGCCCATAGATCCGAACTTGCCCGCGCCGGGGTAACTTGCGCCAACACGGCCCTTATGCCCGTCAGACGCGGCGACGATGCCGACGCGGTAACCAGCCTTCCGGGCGTCCTCAAATATCCAATCGAAAGTGCCCCAAGCCGAATGAACCTCCACCGAAGGTTCCAGTTTGGCGTCATGCGCGAAGGAGATATCCGCGTAACGCCCGCCAACATGCGCTACGACCAATGCGTCTTCGTCTTTGAGGCGGCTAAATAATTCCTTGGCATCCAGACAGACATTCTCGTCGGTCGAGTCCTCCATCACCAAGGCGCGGTGCGCGCGATAAATTGGACGACCTTCGGTCCTGTACCAGACGTTGTGATCGCCGCCGACCGAAGTATTGCCGGACCACTCGTAGCCTGGCACAGCGAGAAAGCGGCCCGGTTCGTCAAATTCAGCGGTCAGCTGATTCAATTCAGCCCAAAAGCTATCTGTGATCTGAAAGTCATTGCCCTGATGCCCGCAGATGTCGATCAACGCCTTGTCCCGGCCGAAGGAAAAATACTGACGCGCGGTATTGGTGCCTACGGTCTCACCGCTTTGGCCGTGCATGTCGGACCAATAGTGCCGGGTATCGCAGACGACCTGACAGCGCAAGCTGTTGGACCGGGCGACGCATTGCCCTGCGTCATCCAGCATTTCGATCCGCAGGTCACCCTCGCGGTTCATGCGCAACCCTTCCAATCGCAGCACTCCATCGGTTGCCTTGGCCATCGAGATGCGTTCAGGCAGCCCCTCGACCGGCATCGACGAGTTGAGGGTATAGTCGCCCTGATCGGCATCGGTCGGGTTCCCCCAGCGATCTTCGGCTTTCAGGCCAAGCGCGAATTCTTCGCCAACTTGGCGCAAGGTCGGCAGGATGGCGATATGGCGCGCGACCGGGCCGGGTAGCAATGCGATAACCGGCTGTTGCTCTGGTGGCAAAACCACGAAATCATAGGTGGCGAATGCATCCACATGCACACGGTATTCATGCGCATATTCGCGAAAAGTCTGCATCCGCGTACCCGGCGATCCCCCCGACTGATCCCCAAATCGCACGGTGATCGTGTCTCCTTCGGATAGGAAGTTTAGGCATTTGATATGCAACGTATTGCCCCAGGGGCGGATATTGCTGTTCTTGCTGTAGGACGCATTCAACCGCGCGCCGTTCGAGGCGGTGACTGTCGTATATCCGGGCGCTTTGGGCTGATCAAATTGCGGCGGTGTCTGGTCCGAGGCTGATCGGAACGAAATCTTTAGCCCGCCCAGATCGTCGATGCCGAAATGCCCGGCGGAATAGACCAGTTCTAGCGTCGTCCATGCGCCACATGTTACAGGGCTTTCGACATTGATGCGGGCTGACCCCATCAGATCGGGACGATAATCGCTGAACGGCATATCTGACATCTTTCTTCAATTGCTGCGCTCGGTGTCCTGGCGCAGCTTCCCTGCGTAGGCGCTTTGCCAGTCTCAGGCGAACGTAAGTCTAGAAGATCATTTCGAATCCGAAAAATCGAATTATGAAATCTATACTGCGACTTTCTCGAAGGAATTGGCGCGCTGCTAAGGCAGGCGTAGACCGGTGAAAACTATGGCCCATCGACTAGAAAGGGCGGGTTTAACAGCGGACGTATGTGTCTGCGAAATTTCCGAAGATACAATCGAATATTTCTACTTTTGAGAATGCTAAATCGTGGATATCTTTCTTCTACTCTTTACAGAGCGGTCGCTCCCGAGCGCTCAGGAGCTCGGAGGGAACGATGCCAATATCAACACTACGCAGGACACTTCCCGCGATTGCCCTGTCGGCAGCAGCTTTGCTGTCAGCCTCGGTGGCCTTTGCGGATAAATCAAACGATACGCTGCGCGCAGCGCTGCAGATCGAAATTGCCAACCTGGACACGTACTACGACTCGGCGGGGTCAGTTTCGCTGCTCAGCCGCCACATCTGGGACAGTCTGACCTACATTGATCCTGTGACCAGTGAACTTGTCCCGCTATTGGCGGAATCCTACAGTTTTCCAGATGAAACAACCATGGAACTAGTGCTGCGCAAGGGCGTCACTTTTCATGACGGCAGCGCGTTCGACTCCGATGACGTGATCTATACGCTGAATTGGATCACCAATCCTGACAACGGGGCCAAAACCATTGCCGACCGAAAATGGATCAAGTCGGTCGAGAAGGTCGATAGCCATACGGTACGCATTCAGATGTCGGCGCCAAACGCAATGGCGGCGCGGTTCCTAACCAGTTTCCCGATTTACCCCGCAGACATCTACGCCGAAGACGGCCCCGGTGCGATGAACATCACTCCTGTTGGCACCGGTCCTTACAAAGTAGCCAGTATGGAAACCGGTAGCTCCTATACGCTGGAGCGCAACGACGCCTATTTTGCAGACGGACCAAAGGGCACACCGTCGATCAAGACGCTTCTGGTGCGGATCATTCCCGACCCTTCGACCCAGATCGCAGAAATCCTGAGCGGCGGGTTGGACTGGATCTATAAGGTGCCGGCAGATCAAGCGTCGGAAATGTCGGGCTACAATGGTCTTGTTGTCAGCAGCGAGGCGACATCGCGCTTGTTCTACATGGTCATGGATGCTGCGGGTCGGAATGGGGACGATTCACCTTACAAAAACAAACTGGTACGACAGGCGATTTCGCACGCCATAGACCGGCAGGGTATGGTCGATGCCTTTGTTGGCGGCGGTGCGGCGGTTCAAAATGCATTCTGCTTTTCTGGCGACTTTGGCTGTCCGCATGAAGCCGTCACCTACGACTACGACCCGGACAGGGCCCGCGCGTTGCTGGCCGAGGCCGGGTACCCAGACGGGTTTAGCACCAACTTGTCCGGCTGGCGCGACCGGCCCTATGTCGAAGCGATTCAGAACTTTCTGGGCGAAGTTGGCATCAACGCCGAGATCAACTATGTGAAGCTTGCGCCACTGAAAGAGGAATGGTTCGCCGGTGAACGGCCGCTGATCTATGGTTCGATCGGATCGCAGGTTGCGGATGTCGGCAACTTCGTTCCCGAGTTCTTTGGCCTGACCGATCGCGATTTGGCACGAGACAGCGAAGTTGCTGGGTGGCTTGAAGAAGCCAACATGACGACCGATGTCGAAGCCCGGCGCGAATTGCTACACATGGCCCTGCGCAAAGTTGCGGAAGAAGCCTATGCACTGCCCCTGTTCTCGGACAACATGAACTATGTTGCCTCTGAAGATCTGGAGTTCGTGACGGATTCCGGTGGTAACCCGCATTTCTATATGGCGTACTGGAGATAGCCTTTAGAAACTTACCAAATGACGGCGCCGGCTTCTCCGGCGCCGTATTCTGTTGAGCCATAGTCCGACGCCAAAAGCCAGGAAACGCCATGCCATACGAAGTGACCATCGACCAAAACGTCGAGGCGACCATGCGCGACGGCACAATTCTGCGAGCCGATGTGTTTCGCCCGGTGTCCGAGGGCAGCTTTCCCGTTCTGATCAGTCGCACGCCCTATGACAAGACCCGGCCGATCTATCGGCGGGTGGCAAAGTTCATGGCGGCGCAGGGTTACATTTGTGCCTTGCAGGACATTCGAGGGCGCTATCGCTCGGATGGGACCTTCCATATGGCGCGAAACGGACGCCAGACGACGACAGATGCCGAGGACGGGTACGATTCCGTAGAATGGGCCGCAGGGCTTGGCGGGTCTGATGGCAAAGTCTGCATCTGGGGGCATTCGTATTCATCCTGGTCAAGCTGGATGGCTGCGCCCACCAAACCGCCGCATCTGGCCTCGCTGTTTGGGTCGGGCATGGCGGCGCGCATCCTCGACAATACCCGCGGCATTCTTGAGACTGGGAGGCGCCTGCACTGGATGTATCAACAGGCCGCCGATGCCCGCCTTCGCGAGGGCGATCTGAGCGGCCCTGCCAATCGCGATGAAGCTGACGCGCTGTGGTACGATGTTGAGCGTTTCAAATGGATCTGGTTCCTGCCACTGGGCGAAATTCCTGACCATGCCTTCGCATCGCTTACCCCGCAGCTGAAAGAATACATGCGCATTCAAGACCGCGAGACCTGGGGCTTTGACGAAATCCACCCGGATGTTGAGGTGCCGACCTGCTCAGTGACGGGTTGGTATGACCGGATCATCGGCGCGATCGAGCAATATGAGGGGATGGAAGCAAATGGCCCCGAACACCTGCGTGGCAAGCATCGGCTTATCGTCGGCCCTTGGGGTCATGGCATGGGTGCCTTGAAACGAAATCAAGGCGTTCTGGATTTTGGACCTGAGGCCGAGGCGCTTTACGAGGAAATGCTGCTGGAGTGGTGCGACTTGACCCTGAAAGGACTGGAGCCGACCGCGAAAGCGCCCGTCCGCGTGTTCATCATGGGGGAAAACCGCTGGCACGACGAACAGGAATGGCCGCCAAAGCGCGCCGTTTTGACGGATTATTTCCTTCACAGCGATGGTTTGGCGAATACCTGCTCAGGGGATGGCGGCTTGTCGTTGGACGCCCCGGTGGCCGAACCGGCCGACAAATATACCTATGACCCACGCGATCCGGTGATGAGCCTGATGAGCAAGGATGTCCAGATGGAACCGCATTGGCAGTCGCCAAACAACAACCGCCAGGACGTACTTGTCTATCAGACCCCGGCACTGGAGCAGGCCTTGCAGGTCACCGGCCCTGTGCGCCTGGTGCTTTGGGTTGGCAGTGACGCGCCGGACACAGATTTTACCGCTAAACTGATCGACGTCCACCCCGATGGGAGTGCTGTCAACGTTACCTATGGTGTTATTCGCTGCCGGTATCGTGACGGCTATGAAACCTCTGCGCCACCACTTTGCCCTGACGAAGCCTATGAACTGACCATCGCGCTTAATCCAACGGGGATGCTGTTTCAGAAAGGGCACCGTATCCGGCTGGATGTCTCAAGTAGCGATTTTCCGAATTTTGACCGCAATCATAACACGGGTGCCAATTTTTGGGCCGACGCCGAACTGCGAACTGCTCAGCAAACTGTGTATCACGACGCAAATCGCCCTTCTCGGCTGATGTTGCCTGTTATCCCTCGCTAGGCCAGCTCTGCTGGACAGCGCCGAGTTATAGCGGTTAACATCCGATTTTATGTAACCACTGCGCAACTCTTCGGGAAAATCGATCTGTGAACATCAAAAGCCTGCGTGTCTTCATCAATGTCATGGAAGAAGGGACGCTTGCTCAGGCCGCGGCGAAGATGAACCTTAGCCAGTCGGCTGCCAGTCGCCTGATTCAAATCCTTGAGGATGAATACAAGGTCACGCTTTTCCACCGTGACAAGAAGCGCCTTCTGCCAACCGCCGAGGGGGAGTCGTTTTATCCTGAAGCGTTGCGGATTCTGTCATCCATTGACGAAATCCCGACGGTGTTTCGGCAGATTAAGTCAGAGCGGCTTCGCCCATTGCGGATTATCTGCCATCCACGCCTCGTGAACGGACTTGTTGTGCCCGCGATGATCCGGATGGCCAAGCTTGAACCCTTGGTGGGGATGAAACTGGAAGTCCATCCGCGCAGGCACTTGGGGCGCCGCATCTTGCACGATCTATATGATGTAGGAATATCGGCGCTGCCTTTGCCCGTGGAAGGTGTTCAGGCGCAGCACCTTGCCAATCTCGACGTTTGTGTCGTCGTAGGCAAGGATCACAGACTTGCGAGCCTTACGTCGATTACGGCAGAGGATCTTGTGGGTGAGACCTACATTGCGCTGGATGAAACGACGTTGCTCCGCAAAGTCGTGGACGATGAGTTGAGGCGGTCTGGACATGAATTGACTATCACGCACGAGGTTTCCAGCAGCTCGGCCGCAATCAGAATGGCCATGGCTGGTCTAGGCTTCACCCTGACCGACCGGATCGGGATGGTTCCCGCGATGGCAGAAAGCCTGGCGGTTCTGCCCTGGACAGCTAATGTGCAGGAAAAACTGGGTTATTTCGCGTCTCATGGTTCAGCACCTCATCCGGCGCGTGATGCTTTTATAGGGTGCCTTCACGAAGTTTGCGCCAAACTCTGACCGTACATCTCTCATTTCACCCTACGATATTCTCGAAGAGATGATTGCATAATTCAGCTTTTATAGAACGTGCCCTTCCGCTAGCACTTGAGAGGTAATCTAGGCACGGCCTGACAGGCGTCGCACGTTTTCGACAGGAGGACAGGCGGTGGATCTGACGAACGGGATGTTACATCACTTTTCGGCCAACCCGACAGACAAAGTAGGTGCATCAATATGCTGAAGTTCCTCATCCGCCGCATTCTGCTTGCTATCTCGGTGGCTGTTTGTGTCTCGATCCTTACCTTCGGCTTGCTGCACATCGCGACCGATCCCGCGATTGCGATTGCCGGTGAAGATGCTTCTGCCGAAGAGATCCAGTCGCTTCGCATCGCCTATGGGTTCGACCGCCCGCTTTACGTCCAATATGCGGACTGGTTGTCAAAGGCGGTTCGCGGCGATCTCGGTGTTAGCCCTTACTTCGGTCTGGAGGTGCGCAGCCTGATTGCTGACCGTCTGCCCATTACGATCAAGCTGGGCTCGCTCTCAATTGTCTTCGCGTTGGTTCTGGGCATTCCTTTGGGGGTCATAGCGGCGATCTACCCTAATACCCTAATCGACCGTCTGTCGCTTTCGGTCGCCGTCTTTGGGCAGGCGATCCCCAATTTCTGGTTCGGTCTTCTGCTGATTTATGTCCTGTCCGTCCAATTCCGCCTGCTACCCGCATCGGGAACCGAGGGTATTCAATCGTTCATAATGCCGATGATCGTGTTAGGGACCAATGCCGTGCCTGCGATCATGCGGCTTACCCGGACAGGAATGCTGGAGGTGCTCGGCTCGGATTACATCCGCACCGCATGGGCCAAGGGCATGTTGCCTCGTCAAGTTTATGTAAAACACGCTCTGCGCAATGCTGTCGTTCCTGTGGTTTCGGTAGCTGCCATTCAGGCCGCGCATATGCTGGGAGGTTCAATTGTGGTTGAGGCAGTCTTTGCCCTGCACGGCCTCGGCAGTCTGGCATACGAGTCCATCCTGCGATCTGACATCCCGACAATGCAGGCAATCATAATCCTGTTTTCAAGTTTCTTTATTATCTTCTCGGCCCTGTCGGATATTGCCAATGCCTATATAGACCCGCGCATAAGGATTTCGTGAGATGAGTGATGTCAGCGAAAGCTTCGAAATCCCGAAACGCGAAGCTGGGCCATGGCGATTGCTGGCCGGACGGATGCTGCGCCACAAAGGTGTGATGATCGGCGGTCTGATACTGGTGGTCGTGGTTCTGGCGGCAGTTTTTGCTCCCTTAATCACGCAGCATGACCCGCTCCAGCAATCTTTGTCCGGGCGTCTGCAGCCACCGTTCTGGATGGAGCGAGGGAGTGCCGATCATGTCTTGGGCACCGATCATCTGGGGCGCGACTACCTTGCCCGCTTGCTTTATGGCGCTCGGGTGTCGCTGCTGATCGGATTCACAACGGCGTTGATCTCAGGCAGTATCGGTACGTTTCTGGGTGTTCTTGCCGGGTATTTTGGGGGACGCACGGACTCTGTCGTGATGTTCCTTGTGACGGTCAAGCTGTCGATCCCAACGATCCTTGTAGCCCTGGCAGTCGTGCAGCTTGTTGGCGGGTCATTGCAGATCGTCATCCTTGTTCTGGGACTTTTGCTTTGGCATCAGTTTGCCGTAGTGACGCGGGCGACGACAATGCAGATCCGGGGCATGGACTATATCACCGCTGCCGAAACCGTTGGCTGCTCCACCTTTCGGATTTTGTTGACGGAAGTTCTTCCGAATGTACTGAACCAGATCATCGTTGTGCTGACGCTGACCATGGCATCCGCCATTCTGATCGAGGCGGCGCTGTCTTTCCTGGGTGTCGGGGTCCAACCACCGACACCGTCCTGGGGCATCATGATTGCCGAGGGCAAACAGCATTTGTTCTTTAAACCTTGGCTGGTGATGATCCCTGGCGTGGCGTTGTTGGTGGTGGTGCTGGCGATAAATCTGCTTGGTGATGGCATGCGCGATGTAACCGCACCTGAAAAGAGGTGATGCAGATGACCGTCGATCCGTTTGTCAACGTCGAGGGACTGTCCATCGATATCACCACCGCACGCGGCACAATTCACGCCGTGCGCGATGTCAGCTTTACCGTCCAGCGTGGCAAGACCCTGTGTATTGTCGGGGAGTCCGGGTCGGGAAAATCCATAACCTCACTTGGGTTGATGGGGCTGTTACCGGGGTCCGCGACACGCCGGGCAGCGCGCTTGGAGCTTGGCGGTACCGATCTGATGGCGCTTGGGCCCCGCGCCATGGCTGATGTGCGTGGCAGCCGCATGGCGATGATTTTTCAAGAGCCGATGACCTCGCTCAACCCCAGCCTGACTATTGGGGAACAAATGGCCGAAATGCTAACCCGGCACCGAGCCGCATCTCGAAAACTGGCGTTTGAAAAGGCGGCTTTCTGGCTGCAAAAGGTGGGCATCCCTGCGGCGGCCACCCGGATTGACCAATTCCCGCATCAACTCTCTGGCGGTCTTCGCCAGCGCGTGATGATCGCCATGATGCTAATGTGCGAGCCAGAGTTCATCATCGCGGATGAACCGACCACTGCCTTGGATGTCAGCATTCAGGCGCAAATACTGCATTTGCTTTTATCACTTCAGCGCGAGTTGGGCATGACGATGATCTTCATCACGCATGACCTTGGAGTCGTGTCGCGAATTGCCGACGATGTGGCAGTCATGTACGGCGGCCAGCTTGTCGAAACAGCACCGACTGCCGATCTGTTTGCCCGTCCCCAACATCCCTATACGCGTGGTCTGATAGACTGCATCCCGACTCCAGGCAAAACCAAACCGGGCGCGCATTTGGGGTCGATACCGGGGACGATACCTTCACTGATGGGCGCGCTGGAAGGCTGCGCGTTTGCGCCTCGCTGCGCCTATGCCACCACAGAATGCCGATCCGGAAAGCTTGAGCTAACACCAAACTCCGCAAATCAATCCGTCAGATGTCTGCGCCCGATCGGCGGCGCGCAATCACTTGCCGTCACGATGGAGGAAACCGAATGACCAAAAAAGCTCTTCTTGAATTGCAGGAGGTCACGCGCAGTTTTAAGGTGCGGGACGGTTTCTTTGCCCCGAAAAAGCTGCTGCAGGCTGTGCGCGGCGTCTCACTGAAATTGATGCCGGGTGATGTACTGGCATTGGTTGGCGAATCCGGTTGCGGAAAGACCACGCTGGCAAAGATGCTTCTCGGCACGCTTCCCGCCAGTTCCGGTGAGATCATCCGCGGTGGATCCGGCGCCACGGCGCGCACCCGCAAAGAGCGAACGCGGCAGATGCAGGCCGTGTTTCAGGACCCGTATTCCTCGCTCAATCCCCGCAAGACAATTGGCAGCATCATATCGCTTCCGCTGCGTGTCCACCGTCAAGGAACAGCAGCGGAAATCCGCAAGAATGTTGAAGAAATCATGGAT
>CAYGQQ010000099.1:0-10840 GCA_964352105.1 uncultured Rhodobacterales bacterium
TGACTGCTCGCTTCAGCGCCGCCACCAAAAAGTGTTTGAGGAAGCCCCCGGCCCTGCAATTGATGCAAAAACCCGCGCCGAGATCGGCAAGGTTTGTGCCGACGCTGTCGCGCGGATCAACTATGCAGGTGCCGGCACGATCGAGTTCCTTTATGAGAACGGGGAGTTCTTCTTTATCGAGATGAACACCCGCCTTCAGGTCGAACATCCCGTGACCGAAGCCGTGTTTGGCGTCGATCTGGTGCGCGAACAAATCCGTGTCGCCGCAGGCTATGACATGTCCTTCAAGCAAGAAGATTTGCAGGTCCTTGGCCACGCGATTGAGGTTCGGATCAACGCAGAAAAGCTGCCAAACTTCTCTCCCTGCCCGGGGAAAATCACGCAATATCATGCCCCTGGCGGGCTGGGTGTGCGTATGGATTCCGCGCTCTATGACGGCTATTCGATCCCACCCTACTATGACAGCTTGATCGCCAAGCTGATCGTCTACGCCCCAGACAGGCCCGCAGCGCTTGCGCGGCTGAACCGGGCATTGGGCGAAATGATCGTGGACGGGATCGACACCACAACGCCACTTTTTCATGCGCTTTTGCAGGAAAAAGCCGTGCAAACGGGGGATTACAACATCCATTGGCTGGAAAAATGGCTGGAAGAGAATACAAATCCCGCGTGATCTTGTATGCTTGCGGCGGCTGAGGTCGTTGACCAAGGTTCCAGTTTTAACGACGTTGTTGTGGCCATGCCCGCTGATCTGACCCCGAATCTCGTGTTGAACGCCTATGCGCGTGGCATTTTTCCGATGTCGGAAAGCCGCAATGATGATGGGCTTTTTTGGGTCGACCCTGAGCATCGCGGGGTTATTCCGCTGGATGGGTTCCACATCTCCCGATCTTTACGCAAGACGATTTTGGCGGGCGGGTTTGAGATCAGGATCGACACCGCCTATGCCGCGGTGATTGAAGGCTGTGCCAACCGGCCAGAGACCTGGATCAACGACGGAATCTTCGAGATTTACCTCGATCTCTTTCGCGCGGGCTTCGCGCATTCCGTTGAAGTTTGGCGCGGGACACGATTGATCGGCGGTGTTTACGGCGTCAGCCTGCGGCGCGCCTTTTTTGGTGAAAGCATGTTTTCGCACCAGCCAAATGCTTCAAAAATCGCGCTCGCCTATCTTGTCAGTCGCCTGAAATTTGGCGGCTACACCCTGTTTGACACGCAGTTTTTGACACCTCATCTGGCCTCTATGGGCGGGATTGAGATCTCCCGGGCGGAATATCAGGAGCAGCTCAAGGCCGCATTAGAGGGCGAGGCGAACTTTCTCCGGCAACCACTTCAGGTGTCCGGTTATCAAGTTTGCAACGAATAGCCCACACGTCGTAGCGCGGGTGATCCAACCCCATCAAAGCGGGGCTAGACGCCACCATCCACCCATCAAAAATCGGCGACGACTGGTTGCGATCTTCCACGCTGAGCTTCACATAAGCGTCGCCCGTCGGGTTGTTGCTGGGATAGCGACACTCCAGCAGACGCAGCGACAAACGGCCAAAGGAGACGGGCTCGTCGATGTTGATGGCTATGTCACTGGCATCACCGGACACTTTATCCAGACCTCGCAACAACGCGGCGGGCGCATTTGAAACGGGTTCGCGGGTCTCGGTGATGATGGCTTTGCGGAGCGACTGCCTTCCAATGGAATCAAGGGGTTGGCGGATTATTTCAGTCTCAATCACCACCGGGTCATCGATCTCTGTCTCGATGATTTGCGATTGCGCCGCGCAAACCATCGGAGCCATGCAGATCGCAATGGCCAGGCGCAGTGTCATTCGCCGTTACCGGCGACGAACTTCATCAAAAGCGTGATCAGGCTGACGGAGCTTTGCGTGTCCACAATCTCACCACCCGCTTCGAGGTTGAAGGGGGAGCCGCCGGGGATCACTTCGACGAAGTTCCCGCCCAAAAGCCCTTCGGAAGAGATCGAAATGGCGCTGTCATCGGGGATTTCGACCCCGTCCCGAACGCTGAAAGTTGCATCGGCGCGGAAGGTTTCCGCGTTCAGATCAAGGCCGGTGACGGTGCCAATTTTGACGCCCGCAAGGCGCACATCGGTCCCGATGCTGACCCCCTCGGCAGAGCGGAAACTGGCGGAAAGCGGATAGGCTCCGGACGCCGTTGCCCCGACGCCCGTGACCCCGGATGCATAGGCAAGAAAGCCCAGTGCAACGACAAGAACGCCAGCGCCTGCGATAACTTCTGCTTTATTTTCAGACATTTAATACCCCTGATTGGGTTGCGCCTATTCTGGCGACCACGCCTCGTAGTCGCTGCGCGGTGCCGGATCTGCTTTGCGGATCGAACCCGCCGGCGCATAGGCCATTGCGGTTCCGGTCAGATTTTCCTGATGCGGTTTTTCCCAGGATTTCCGGGCGAGCGGTTTGTCGGTCGGCGGCTCATCCCAGGTGTGGTGTAGCCAGCCATGCCAGTCCGGGCTGACGCGAGAGGCCTCGGCCTCTCCGTTGAAAATCACCCAGCGCCGTTTGCCGTCGCGCGTTTGGTAAAACACGTTGCCCGCATCGTCTTCGCCGACTTTCGTGCCTTTGCGCCACGTAAAAAACTGTGTGTTCAGGGTTTGCCCGTTCCACCAAGTCACTGCGCGCAAGAGCGTGTTGAGAATGCCCATATGAGCCTCCTAAATTCCTTGGACTACATATGACTGATTGTGGCCGCATGGTCCAGATCGAACACGGCTCCCAGATCGAACTTTGCCCGATCTGGGCAGTATTTGGCTTGATCGCTTAGCTGGCAGAGGCCTCAACCTCTTTCGCGTCAGCGTAGATCAGAAGCGGGTTGGCCTCACGGCTGACGGCTTCTTCATTGACGACGACCTCATCGACATTGTCCAGCGCCGGGATGTCGAACATCGTATCCAGCAGGATGTCTTCCAGGATTGAGCGCAGACCGCGGGCCCCGGTTTTGCGCTTGATCGCACGTTTGGCGATCGCCGTCAGCGCGTCGTCGGTGAAAGTTAGCTGAGCATTCTCCAACTCAAACAGGCGCTGGTATTGCTTGACCAAAGCATTCTTTGGTTGCGTCAGGATCGTGACCAGCGCGTCCTCGTCGAGATCTTCCAGCGTTGCGATAACTGGCAGACGGCCCACAAATTCCGGGATCAGGCCGAACTTCAGAAGGTCTTCCGGCTCCAGATCTTTGAAGTGTTCGCCGACAGATTTGTCGTTTTCTTCGCGCACATCCGCACCAAAGCCCATGGCAGAGCCTTTGCCACGCTGGGCGATGATCTTGTCGAGCCCAGCAAAGGCACCGCCGCAGATGAACAGGATGTTTGTTGTATCGACTTGCAGGAATTCCTGCTGAGGATGCTTGCGCCCACCTTGTGGCGGTACGGAAGCAACCGTGCCTTCCATAATCTTCAGAAGCGCTTGCTGCACACCCTCCCCCGAGACATCGCGGGTGATCGAAGGGTTGTCGGATTTGCGCGTGATTTTGTCGACCTCGTCGATATAGACGATGCCGCGCTGCGCGCGTTCGACGTTATACTCTGATGCCTGAAGTAGTTTCAGGATGATGTTTTCGACGTCTTCGCCGACATAACCCGCTTCGGTCAGGGTCGTGGCGTCGGCCATTGTGAACGGCACATCGAGAATGCGTGCCAGCGTTTGCGCCAGCAGCGTCTTGCCGCAACCCGTCGGACCGATCAGCATGATGTTGGATTTCGCAAGCTCAATCTCACCGGATTTTGCCGCGTGGTTCAGCCGCTTGTAGTGATTGTGCACAGCCACTGACAGGACCCGTTTCGCATGCGACTGACCGATCACGTAATCATCCAGCACGCCGCATATTTCTTGCGGGGTGGGCACGCCGTCGGCGGCTTTCAGACCGGCCGTCTTGGTCTCTTCACGGATGATGTCCATGCACAGCTCTACACATTCATCACAGATGAACACGGTCGGCCCTGCAATCAGCTTGCGCACTTCATGTTGGCTTTTGCCACAGAACGAGCAGTAGAGGGTGTTTTTGCTGTCGCCCGAATTATTTGCCATTACAGCACCTCGTTCAATATTACGTCGCGCCGGGGTGTGACGCTCGTTGCTCGCACGCGAAGATTATGCCAGCCCGAAAGCGGGTACAACGCAAAAATAAAGGTTATTGTGTGACCTGAGCCTGTATGCCACGTCCGGTCACACATCAAATCAATCGTCGTCCTTGGCGCGGTTCTCGACAATCTCGTCGATATGGCCCCAATCCAGCGCCTCGGAAGCGGACATAAAATTGTCCCGCTCAAGTGCGGCTTCAACCACTTTCAGGGTCTGGCCGGTATGTTTGACGTAGATCTTGTTGATCGTGTCCTTGATCTTCTGCGTCTCAGCCGCGTGGATCATGATGTCCGTCGCCTGCCCTTGATACCCGCCAGAAGGCTGGTGAACCATGATACGCGAATTGGGCAGCGAGAAGCGCATCCCCTTTTCGCCCGCAACCGACAGGATCGAGCCCATCGACGCGGCCTGCCCCACCACCAGCGTGGAGACCTTGGGTTTGATATATTGCATCGTGTCGTAGATCGACAGACCGGAGGTCACTACGCCACCCGGAGAGTTGATATACATGCTGATTTCCTTGGACGGGTTTTCCGCCTCAAGGTGCAAAAGCTGTGCAACGACAAGCTGGCTCATTCCGTCGTGGATCGGGCCATTTACGAAAATGATCCGTTCCTTCAAAAGGCGCGAGAAAATGTCATATGCGCGTTCGCCGCGGCTGGTCTGTTCGACCACCATAGGAACGAGGTTCATGTAAGTTTCAACCGGGTCGTTCATGTCCTGCCTGCCTTCGTGTTTATTAGGGTCGTACCTGTGAAATATGAAGATCACGTTAGTTGTGGAAAAATCTGGCTGCAAGGGCGTCAGATCGGTTTTCTCGCTGACATGACCGAAGTGAACAGATGGGGCTGTTGCAGGGCTTCGTCAAGGACAGGGTGCTCTCGACGCGCGAAAAGCCCCGCATGACGGGCCGTAAAACGCTCGGTCGAGTCGCGCTGGCGGATCGGAGCGAGGCAAGGTTTTTTGACCGCATGACCGGAAAACTAATCAACGATTAAAATGGGTTATACATCGAATTTAAAAGAAAATTCGCACCTGTTTTACTTGCCCTTCTGAAGGGGCATGATAGAGTTCAATCATGCGGATTATTATTGGCTCTCTGGTGTGTATCGCGTCGCCGCTTTTGGCGGAAAACTGGCCTGATCCGGTGCGCGACGACATGTACCGGGCGGTTTCGCAAAAGGAAGCCGCATTGGGGCAATTGCTGTTCTACGATCCACTTTTATCTGGCAACAAAAATATTTCCTGTGCGACCTGCCATCATCCGAAATTCGCAACCGGCGATGGGGTGGCCTTATCACTGGGTGAAGGCGGGATTGGGTTGGGTCCGGAGCGGACTGCGGATGCCAAGAATATGCCCGAACAACGCATCCCCCGCCACGCGCAAGCTTTGTTCAATCTGGGCGCATCCGAATTCACCGTGCTGTTTCATGACGGACGGATTGAGGTTGACCCCGACAAACCCGGTGGCCTGCGCACGCCATTGGACAGCGAAATGACGCAAGGTTTCAGCTCGCTCCTGTCGGCGCAAACAATGTTTCCGGTGCTCAGCCAAGACGAAATGGCCGGGCATTACAGCGAAAACGACGTCTCGCAAGCGGTGCGGCTGGGTCGAATTACCGGGCCCGGCGGGGCATGGGACCTCATCGCGAAACGCGTTTCATCTCTGCCGGAATATGCGTCAGCTTTTCTGGACGTTTACCCTGAAATAACAGATGCTTCCGAGATCACGTTTACGGATATTTCCAACGCAATTGCTGGATTTATCGAGTTCGAATGGCGCGCCGATGACAGCCTGTTTGATGCGGCTCTGCGCGGTGACGCGGTCTTGCCCGAGCCAGCCCAGCGCGGGGCAGAGATGTTCTATGGCAAGGCGGAATGTTCGACCTGCCATAGCGGTGCTTTCCAAACGGATCACGGATTTCATGCAATGGGCCTACCGCAATTTGGGCCGGGAAAAGCGGCGCGTTTTGAAAGCCATGCACGCGATACCGGGCGGATGCGGGTCACCGGAAACCCGGACGATGCCTATGCGTTTCGCACCCCGTCCTTGCGCAATGTTTCGCAAACAGCGCCTTATGGGCATACCGGTGCTTATGCCGATCTGAGCAATTTTATCGCCGCCCATACAAAGCCAAAAACAGCGATTTCAGGCTTCGATCGGAACGTTGTGCGCCTACCCGATCTGGGCGTGAACGACTGGAACGTTCTGGATGATCCGATTGAGACGAAGTCTATCGCAGAGGCTGCGAGCAAATATATGGTTTCTCTGAATGAATCTGAGATCAGTGATCTTGTCGCTTTCCTCAAAACGCTGGATGATGAGACTGCTTTGAAAGGGCGTCTGGGCATTCCTGAAAGCGTGCCAAGCGGATTGAAAATCGACCGCTAGCGATCTGCGACGACCTTGCCGGTTTTCCACAACTCCAAAGCCCTGTTCGGGCTGAGGTCTTGCCAACGGCTTGCGGTCCCATCGGGCCAGATCATAGTGACGTCGATCACCTGATCTCCGGCACCCAGACCAAAATGCAAGGGTACGGATTGACCGCCTGCATGGCCACCGCCGATGGTGACCTCTTGGGTTTGGACGTGACCGCCGGATCGAACCTCTACCCATGCGCCGACAGCAAATGTGTTGGTGCCTTCTTGGCGCGGCTGAACCGAGACCCAGCTATTCGTGGTCTCTGTGGAGTTCTGATACAGCTCCATCGCGGCGCGGCGGTTCACGACGACCAGATCACGAAGGCCATCGCGGTTCAGATCGACCAAAGCAGCCCCACGCGAACGCTCGGTTGCCGCAATTCCGGCCACATCACCCTTTTCTTCAAAACGCCCCGTAATCTGCTGAATAAGAAGGTTATTCGGGTCTTTCATTGCATTGCCTGGCATCTGGTCGACATTGCCCTTTGCGATGAACAAGTCGCTTAAGCCATCATTGTCGACATCGCCAAATTGCGCGTGCCACCCGGTGGAGGGACGCCCGTCATCGCCAATATAGGGCCGTTGCGCGAAGGTGCCTATCTCAAACCGGGCCATCTCGTAGCCGGTTTCGCTGGCGATTTGCATCAGCTGGTCGCCCATGGACGTCAGCACCACTTCGGGCCGACCGTCGCCAGTTATGTCCTGACTGGCAATGCCCATGCCCCAGATCGAAATGGGCTGCCAGCCCTCCCCGTCGCGCAGGGTCAGGTCCGGCATCGCCCACATCTGCTCTGAGCCGCCGCGCACATAATAGTGCCGATCATTGGAGACGCGCAGGTCTTGGGTGCCGCTGCGGTTCCAGCTGGAAAACAGCATCGACAGCGCGCAATAGCCCGGCGCGAGGTCGCGGGTCGTATATGTGTCACCCTCTGGCCGGTGCAGGATATTGCTGTCGCAGGCCTCAAACGGGCCATCGGGGTCGCTGCGATCAACATAATTGCCCACGGCCAGTGTCGGGCGGTCCTGGCCGGCTTCCCAAGTGGCGCTGAACGCAGTGGACCAACGGTCTTGCTGAGGCAGGCCAGTGTTTTGCGTGACGTCGTTGAATGTGCAGCCCCCTGTTCCTTTCAGAAGCAAATTGGCCCCAACCCGCAAAACGAACAGATCGAGCAGACCGTCATTGTCGAAATCCAGCGGGTATGCGCCTGTGACAGATGTGATGGGGCCCAGATCAATTGCCTCAAAGGCGATATCCGCGCCGATACCGCCTGTTGTATTGCGCAACAAGCGCGCCGGGGCCTCGCCACCGGCCACAAACATGTCTGCAAACGCATCGCCATCACAGTCAAAGACAGCAACGCCGCCGCCCACGAAATGTTCCCAACCACCGGAATAGATGTGTTCGACCGGAAGCGGACGAGGGACAAACTTTGGGTCGGCACTGGCCGTCGCGCCCAGCCAGATCAGCAAAAGCGCGAGCCATCTCATGCCTCGCCCCAGGCCGCGAACAACTCATCAGTGACGGCAGACAAGGCCAGCGCCGCGCCCCCTTGCGCCCAGACCATGCCGCCCCAGACGTTGATATCGATCTTGGGGGGCGCACGGCCTGTATCCAGCGTCAGGGCCTGCATTTCCGCCTGCACCTCTTCGGCATAGAGGTAGTCATAACGCATTCGCTCCCCCGACAAGATGATCAATTCGGGATCAAACAGATGCACAATATTGCTGAGCCCGACAGACAGATAACGCCCGGCGCGCCTGAAAATCGTGCGTGCGCGTTCATTGCCCGCCTTGGCCTGATCATAAAGCGTCTCCAGCATCAGGTTCACAGCGCCCAGCGCGTCGCGGTTCAGATCAAGCGCAACGCGGGCCTCCCGCACGAGGGCATAGTCGGCAACATAGGCCTCCAGACAGCCCCGGTTGCCACAGCGGCAAAGCGCGCCATCAAGCTGCACTTTGGTATGGCCAATTTCCATGCCCAACCCGCGCGCGCCCCGGTAGAGCCTGTTGTCCAGAACCAGCCCCATGCCGACACCATATTCAATGGTTACCACCGCGAAGGAGGATTTCGCCCGCCCTGCCCCGAACCAAAGCTCCGCCAGGGTCAAGACATTCGCGTCGTTCTCAATATGAACCGGCAGGCCAAGCTTTTCGGCGAGCGCATCCCGCAAGGGCACTTCGCGGTCCATCAGAATCGGCGACCACGGGACAAGCCCGTTTTCGTGATCAACGACCCCTGCAAGCCCGATGCCCACAGCCGAGATCGCCGAAAGTTTCAACCCGGCCTTACGCAACAAAGCCTGCAAAAGCTCGTTGGCTTCCCGCGCCAGATCATCGGTTTGCTTCTTTTGCGACTCGCTGGGCATGTCGATCTGCGCAAGCGGACTGCCCGCGAAATCCACCAGCACGGCGGTATGGCTGAAATCGCCCAGCTTCATCCCGACCACATGGCGCGCAGCGGGCGCGACGCTTAGCGCAACAGGTGGCCTGCCACGGGGGGAGCCACTGGGATGCGGCGTTTCGATCTCGTGGATCAGGCCTGCGGCGATCAGATCAGAGGTTAGCGCGGTCACCGATCCCGGTGAAATCCCCAGATCCTTGGCGACATCTATCCGCGGGGTTTGCCCTGCGGCACGAACGCGCTCAAAAACCTGTTGACGCAAAGGCTTTTGTGCGCCGCCGGGGGCAGTCAGGATCGGGCCACAACCTTGCAACCCGTCCTGGGCTCCATCGAGCGAGGATGCGGATGCAGCATTTTTGCCGTCCGACTCGCTGCGGTGCAGTATTTCTTTCAGCTCCAAAACTATATCGCCTTATATTGCGGGAATTTTAGAATTTCCGTCCGCTAATTTCGTCGTATCTGAAGGAAATCCTGTCAAATTTCTGAAATTTCGTCAATTTAATTTTGACAACTGAATTAAATAAGATATCACTTATTGTGCCGCGAGTCGCACTCGGGCTGTCTGTAAGAGCAGGCACAACTATCTGGGAGGATCTCATGCGTAAAGCATTGACAGCAGCCGCGATTGTATTCGCGAGCTTTACTACTCACGCGATGGCTGACGGCCACGCGAAAACGGTCGGCGTCAGCTGGTCGAACTTTCAAGAAGAACGCTGGAAGACAGACGAAGCCGCGATCAAAGGCGCTTTGGAAGCAGCAGGCGCGACATATGTCTCTGCCGATGCGCAATCTTCTGCGTCCAAGCAATTGTCCGACGTTGAAAGCCTGATTGCACAAGGCGTTGATGCCTTGATCATTCTGGCACAAGACGCAGCCGCGATTGGCCCAGCTGTTCAGGCTGCCGCTGATGAAGGTATCCCTGTGGTTGGCTATGACCGCCTGATCGAAGATGCCCGCGCGTTCTATCTGACATTTGACAATGTCGAAGTGGGCCGGATGCAGGCGCGCGCCGTTCTGGAAGCGCAGCCAAAAGGCAATTACGTGATGATCAAAGGTTCGCCCACCGATCCGAACGCAGACTTCCTGCGTGGCGGTCAGCAAGAAGTGATCCAGGCTGCGATCGACGCAGGCGACATCACAATCGTTGCTGAGGCCTATACAGACGGCTGGTTGCCTGCCAACGCGCAGCGCAACATGGAGCAGATCCTGACCGCGCAAGACAACAAGGTTGATGCGGTTGTGGCCTCCAATGACGGCACCGCCGGTGGCGTTGTCGCAGCTCTGACAGCGCAAGGCATGGACGGTATCCCCGTGTCTGGCCAGGATGGTGACCACGCAGCGTTGAACCGCGTTGCCAAAGGCACCCAAACCGTGTCCGTCTGGAAAGACGCACGTGAGTTGGGCAAAGCTGCAGGCGAGATCGCTGTTGCTCTGGCAAACGGCACCGCGATGGGCGACGTTGACGGCGCACAAAGCTGGACATCACCAGCTGGCACCACAATGACGGCAGTGTTTCTGGCCCCTGTGCCTGTAACTGCTGCCAACCTGTCTGCTGTTGTTGACGCAGGCTGGATCGAGAAAGACAAGCTGTGCCAAGGCGTCTCTGGCGGCCCTGCACCTTGTAACTAAGACACACCGCCCCGGCGCTTTTTGTGCCGGGGCACCCCCTTATCCCCACTTCACATACTGGCCTCAAGCATCGTCGCATCTCGCGGCCCGGCGGAGCCATATCCCAAACATCCCCCGCGCGAGGAGCACGGCACATGTCAGACGCAACCGACACCACCGCCCCCCAGAAGCGAAATTTCATCCAGACGCTTGAAATTGACACCCGCCTATTGGGAATGATCGGCGCGTTTGTTCTGGTCTGTCTGGTTTTCAATGTCCTGACCGATGGCCGCTTCCTGAC
>CAYGQQ010000100.1:0-10785 GCA_964352105.1 uncultured Rhodobacterales bacterium
GTATCTGCCGCTGGAAGAGCTTCTGCTTCTGAAAATTAGTGATCTGTTTCCCGGCTATGCCATCGATGGAAAATGCGGGTTTCGGGTTTTGCGCGACAGCGATCTGGAGGTTGAGGACGAGGCCGAAGATCTGGTCCGCGAATTTGAGGTCGCCTTGAAACGCCGCCGCCGTGGTGAGGTCGTGCGCCTTAAAATGTCCTCAGATGCGCCCGGAAAACTGCGCAAGCTGATCATGAAATCGCTGGAGGTCAGCGACCGCGATGTGGTCGAAATCAACGGCATGATCGGTCTTTCTGATCTTAAAGAGCTGGTCGATGCCGCCCCGCATACTTTGCTTTGGCCCAGTTTTACGCCCCGTGTGCCCGAACGGGTGCAGGACAATGACGGCGATATGTTCGCGGCCATTCGCCAAAAGGACATGCTGCTGCACCACCCCTACGAAAGCTTTGACATGGTCATTCGCTTTCTGGCACAGGCCGCGCGGGACCCGGATGTCGTGGCGATCAAGCAGACGCTTTACCGGACGTCTAACGAAAGCCCCATTGTCGACGCGTTATGCGAAGCGGCTGAAAACGGCAAATCCGTTACCGCTCTGGTGGAGCTGAAAGCCCGCTTTGACGAGGCCGCCAATATCCGCCAGTCGCGCAAGCTGGAACGCTCAGGCGCGCATGTGGTCTACGGCTTCATCAACTACAAAACGCACGCCAAGATCAGCACCGTGGTGCGTCGCGAGGGCAATGAGCTGGAGACCTATACCCATTACGGTACCGGCAATTACCACCCGATCACGGCGCGGATTTATACCGATCTCAGCCTGTTTACCTGTGACGAGGCGTTGGGCCGCGATGCGACCAAAGTGTTCAACTATATCGGCGGCTACGCCCAGCCCGAGGCGTTGGACAATCTGCATATTTCCCCCAACGGGCTGAAAGAGCATCTCATCGACAGCATCGAACAGGAAGCCAAATTTGCCGAGAAAGGCCAGCCTGCCGAGATCTGGGCCAAGATGAACTCCGTGGTGGAGCCCGACGTCATCGACGCGCTCTATAAAGCGTCGCAAGCAGGCGTTAAAATCAGCCTCGTTATTCGTGGAATTTGTGGGCTGCGTCCCGGTGTCAAAGGTCTATCGGAAAATATCCGGGTCAAATCCGTCGTGGGCCGCTTTCTGGAGCATTCCCGGATTGTCTGTTTCGGCAACGGCCACAACCTGCCGTCGAACAAGGCGCGCGTTTACATGTCGTCTGCCGATTGGATGGGGCGCAACCTCAACCGGCGGGTTGAGACGCTGGTCGAGATCACCAACAAAACCGTGCAGGCCCAAGTCATGAGCCAGATCATGGCGGCCAATATGGCGGACACTGCCCAAAGCTGGCTTCTGGACGGGCAGGGGCAGTTCGTGCGCATCCCACAAGGTGAGAATGAACAGCGGTTTAACTGCCACCGGTTCTTCATGGAAAATCCGTCGCTATCCGGGCGTGGGTCTGCGGGGGCAAGTGACGTCCCGAAACTCGCCCATACCAGAGACTGATCGCACTCAAGGAATAATTGACGCTGGTTGCTGCTGCGTTAAACTGCGTCCTAGAACGGCTGACGGGGATGACTATCGTGGCAATGGATGGGGGGGCAGACGCCTCCGGCACAGATCACGGGCCGTTTGGCCGACCGCTGTTTGACGATCCCAAGGTCAAGGCGCTCAAGCGGGTTGGGACAATCGATGTTGGTTCAAACTCTGTGCGATTTGTGGTCTTTGACGGGGCTGCAAGATCGCCCGCTTACTTTTACAACGAAAAGATCATGTGTGGGCTGGGCTCGGGCGTCTCGGAAACCGGACATCTGAACCCTGAAGGCCGGGTACGTGCGCTGGCTGCCTTGAAACGATTTGCGCTGCTGGCCAAGGGCATGCGCGTGTCACCGATGTCCGGTGTGGCCACGGCGGCGGTCCGTGACGCGGAAGATGGTCCAGAGTTTTGCCGCGAGGTCGCTGAAGCCACGGGCATCAACCTATGGGTCGCGTCAGGTACAGAAGAGGCGCGTCTGTCGGCACAAGGCGTGTTCCTGGGCTGGCCCGGTGCAAAAGGGTTGATGTGCGACATCGGCGGCTCGTCGATGGAATTGGCAGAGCTTGGTGACGGTGTCGTCGGGCGGCGGGTGAGCTCCCAACTGGGGCCTCTGAAGCTGATGGATGTCAAAGGCGGTCGCCAAGGGCGCAAGGCGATAATTGACGACACAATAGACGACCTGCGCGCCCAAATTGACGGCAATTACAAGACGTTGTTTCTGGTGGGTGGCTCATGGCGCGCAATCGCGCGGCTTGATATGGAACGGCGTGGGTATCCCTTGAAGGTGCTGCATGAATACCGCATGACGCCACAATCCATCCTGCAAACCGTTAAATGGATTTCCGGCAAAGACGTGGAAGAGCTGCGCGCGATCACTGGCAATTCAGAGGCCCGGATGAGGCTGGTTCCAATCGCAGCGCAGGTGCTGAAATCGCTCGTTCAGCGTTTCAAACCGAGATATGTCGCGACCTCCAGCTATGGGATCCGCGAAGGTCTGCTTTATGAACAGATGCCATTTGAGCTGAAACGCCGTGACCCCCTGATCGAAGCCTGTCGGTTTGATGAAAAACACTACGCGCGGATCCCTGGATTTGGCCGCACACTATTTGATTTTGTCGAGCCGATTTTCAGCAATGCGAACCCAGAGAAGCGCCGCCTGATCAAGGCCGCATGCCTTTTGCATGATGTCAGCTGGCGCGCGCATCCCGACTACCGTGCGGAAGTGTGCTTCGACAATGCAACGCGGGCCAATCTTGGCGGGCTCGACCATCCCGGTCGGATATTTTTGGGCGTCGCTTTGCTGCACCGCTACAAAAACAGCCGCGATGGCACCCGCTTTGAAGCGCTCTATGACATGCTGGGCGAACGAGACCTGCGCGTCGCCGAAGCCTTGGGCAAGGCCATGCGGTTTGGGGCGATGTTCTCTGTTCAAAACCCTGATCACATGGGCAAGCTGAAATGGCACCCCAAGAAGCGGCTTCTGAAATTCGAGATGCACCCGGAAACCCGCGATCTGTTCGGTGAGGTCGCCCAAGCCCGGTTTGCCGCTTTGGCAGAAACACTTGAGGCCGAAACCCATATCAGTTGAGCGCCTAATACCCGTCATATGCTCATGTGAACTTGCCCCTCGGCAGGCCATCGCGTAACCCTGCTTTCAAACATCCTACGAGAAAGCCCTCAACATGCGCCTGTCCCGCTATTTCCTCCCGGTTTTGAAAGAAACGCCTGCCGATGCGCAGATCGTCAGCCATCGCTATATGCTGCGCGCGGGGATGATCAAACAGGCCTCCGCCGGGATCTACTCCTGGTTGCCGCTGGGCTATAAGGTTCTGAAAAAGATCGAAGACATTGTCCATGAGGAACAGGCCCGTGCGGGCCATATGGCGATGCTGATGCCCACGATCCAGTCTGCGGATCTGTGGCGCGAATCCGGGCGCTACGACGATTACGGCGAGGAAATGCTGCGCCTGAAAGACCGCCACGGGCGCGATATGCTGTTCACGCCCACCGCCGAAGAGCTGATCACGGATATTTTCCGCAGCCATGTCAGCAGCTACAAGGACCTGCCGCTGACGATGTATCAGATCCAGTGGAAGTTCCGCGACGAACGGCGTCCTCGGTTTGGAGTCATGCGCGGACGCGAGTTTTACATGAAAGACGGCTATAACTTCGATCTGACTAAGGAAGACGCGCTGCACGCCTATAACCGCCATCTGGTCAGCTACTTGCGTACCTACGAGCGGATGGGCCTGCAAGCAATCCCGATGCGCGCCGACAGTGGTCCCATTGGCGGCGATGACACCCATGAATTTCTGGTGCTGGCCGAAACCGGCGAAAGCGAAGTGTTCTACGACAGCGCGGTGACGGACCTGAAGTTTGGCGACCGTGAGATCGACTATGATGACGTGGCGCAATGCGCTGGCATCATGGAAGAGTTCACGACGAAATACGCCCGCACCGACGAAACACATGACGAGGCGTTGTTTAACGAGGTCCCTGAAGAGCGCCGCAAAACCGCGCGCGGTATCGAAGTGGGACAGATATTCTACTTCGGGACCAAGTATTCCGACGCTTTGGGCGCGACGGTTCAGGGCCCGGACGGCAAACCGCAGGCGGTTCATATGGGCAGCCACGGGATCGGTGTCTCGCGGCTTCTGGGCGCGATCATTGAGGCCAGCCATGACGACAAAGGCATCATCTGGCCCGAAGGTGTCACGCCGTTCCATTGCGGGATCGTGAACCTGAAGCAAGGCGATGACGAGGCGGATGCGGCTTGCGAAGCTTTGTACCAAAGCCTCACTGCACTGGGGTTGGAGCCGCTTTACGACGATCGCAACGAGCGCGCGGGCGGCAAGTTTGCAACGATGGATCTGATCGGCCTGCCATGGCGGATCACGGTTGGTCCGCGCGGGTTGAAAAACGGCGTGGTTGAGCTGACCTCGCGCCGCACAGGTGAAAGTGAAGAGCTGCCGCCAGAACAGGCCGTTGCTCGCATCGCAGATATCTACGCCGCATTCTGATCTGCCAAAATGCGCGCGGCCTTTGGCCTCGCCTATGATGTTTTGCGCATCCCCTCCGGGATGCGCGTTTCCGCCGGTGGCAAAAGCCTGCTCCCTTGACCCCAAGGGCGCAAAAGCGCAAACCTGACCGCGAAGGCAGAGCAGCTTGATCAGGAGGGCCCAACGTGGCCAAAACGACCTCTCCATTTGCGGGATTTGAGTGGATGATCGCGTGGCGTTATCTGCGCGCAAAACGTGCGGAAGGCGGCGTGTCGGTGATGACCTGGATCAGCTTGATCGGGATCACCTTGGCGGTGGCCGCGCTGATTATCACTTTAGCCGTAAGATCCGGATTTCGGTACGAATTTGTCGACACAATCCTCGGCGCGAACGGGCATGTTTCGGTCTATCAGTCGGGGCAGGTGACGTCTTCGGGGACCTTCGCGCAGGTGATCAGCGACTATGACGATCTGGCAAGCAGGCTGGCAGATGTAGACGGCGTGACCAGCGCCTCGCCCCTTGTCAAAGGTCAGGTGATGGTGTCTGGGCGGTCCCGCAATTCAGGCGCGGAGGTCTTTGGTATCCGCGGCGAAGACCTGCAAAACGTCACGCGCGTGGTGAACCCGCAATCCTCCTCGGGCAGTCTGGAGCGGTTCTCCGAAGGCATTGCGATTGGCAATGGTGTCGCGCGTGAAATTGGCGTCTCTATCGGCGATAAGGTCAAGCTGATCTCCCCCAATGGCGTAAAAACCGCGTTTGGCACCAGCCCGCGTGTCGTGGCCTACGAGGTTGTCTATATCTTTCAGGTAGGTCGCTACGATATCGACCGCACGCGGGTCTATATGCCCTTCGATAAGGCGCAGGAGTATTTCAACCGCGAAGGTTTGGCCGACGAGGTGGAAGTGACCGTCGAAAACCCCGAGCAAATTCGCCAATACGAGCCATCGCTGATCCTGGCCGCCGGTGAAAACACGCTGTTATGGACCTGGCAAGACAGCTCTTCGGCGTTTCTGCAAGCGCTGGAGATGGAAGACAATGTAATGTTCCTGATCCTGTCCATCCTGGTGCTGATCGCGTCGATGAATATCGTCTCCGGTCTGATCATGCTGGTTAAAAACAAAGGCCGCGATATCGGCATTTTGCGCACGATGGGACTGTCTGAAGGCTCTATCCTGCGGGTATTTTTCATCTGCGGCGCATCAGTTGGTGTCATTGGCACCATCGCCGGCGTCATTCTTGGGTGCCTGTTTGCCTACTATATCGACCCGATTTTCGAGGTTGTGAACACCATCGCGGGTGGCGGAGTGTGGGACCCGTCCGTGCGGTTCATCTCAAAACTTCCGGCGCGGTTGGAGCTGATGGATGTACTCTCAGCGGTAAGCCTGTCACTTGTTCTCAGCTTCGTGGTGACCCTATTTCCGGCACGTCGCGCGGCGCGCATGAACCCGGTGGAGGCGCTGCGTTATGAGTAGCCCGGCCTTGATCTTGGACGCGGTCGAGAAGACCTATAACGCAGGTTTGCCGAGCGAGATCAAAGTGCTGCGAGGCGCAAACCTTGTGGTTGCTCCGGGCGAGGTTGTGGCCATGATCGCGCCTTCCGGAGCGGGGAAATCCACCTTGCTGCATATCGCGGGGCTGCTGGACTCATGTGACGCGGGCCGGGTGGAGATTGCCGGGCAGGACATGTCCGCACGCTCCGACAAAGCGCGCACCGCCGCGCGGCGCGACGAGATCGGGTTCGTATACCAATTCCATCATTTGCTGCCGGAATTTACCGCGATGGAAAACATCGCCCTGCCGCAACTTGCCGCCGGCACCCCTAAGCGGGACGCGCAGGCGCGGGCATTGGACCTTCTGGGCAAAGTCGGCGTTGAAGCGCGCGCAGACCACAGACCCGGTGCCCTTTCGGGCGGTGAACAGCAACGCGTTGCCTTTTGCAGGGCGCTGGCCAACGGCCCAAGCCTGCTTCTTGCAGATGAGCCGACGGGTAATCTGGACCCGGCGACCTCAGATCAGGTGTTTGAAGCTTTGATGGTTCTGGCGCGCGACACGGGGCTTGCGGCCTTGATCGCCACCCATAACTACGAGCTTGCCGCCCGCATGGACCGCACGATCAAGCTGGAAGACGGTGTTTTGATTTAGGCGGGCTGGTTTAAACGTATTTGTCGAACAAAGCGGCGGTTTTGTCGAAAACCAAGGCTTGCGTTTCCAGACCTTCCATGGCGATCTCGTGCTCGCCACCTTCGACAATTTCCAACCTGCCATTGGGCCAACGCGCCATCCGGTCATGGATGACGTCCACATCGACGATCCGCTCATTGGTGCCAAGAAATGTTATCACTTCGACATTGGGTGTCGGGCGGAGTTTCAAATCACGGCACTCGGTCAGCGCTTCTCGCACCCACATATTCGAGGGGCCCCCAAGGCCAAGATCGGGGTATTTTGCCAGCTGCTCTTGCAGCAGGGCATACATCTCCGGATCGGAGGTCAGCATATTGTCGGGATAGAGATTGGCTTCCACATAAGACGTCCGCAGCGAGCCGGGGGCCAGATTTCTATCCAAGCCCACATGCTGCGTCATCGCGGTGATCACCCAGCCAGCGGTTCTGCGCCATTTGGGCAATGCGATATCCCACATCGGCCCGGTGAACATCGCCGCTTCCACTGGCAGGCCTTCCATCAAGGCGCGAATGCCGATGCATCCACCCATGGAATGACCGAACAAAAACAGCGGTTTCGGCAAGTCCAGCGCGTCAACGGCGGCAAGGACGGCGCGAACATCTTTTTGGTAATCGGTAAATTTCTCGACATGACCTATGAGCCGCTCGTCGAGCATCCGCTCCCCCAGACCTTGCCCGCGCCAGTCAATCGCAATGGCGCTGTAGCCGCGCTCGGCCAAGCGCTGCGCCGACATGCCGTATTTTTCGACATATTCCGTGCGGCCGGGGAAAATCAGGACGGTGCCCTTGTCAGCGCCGCTCTCACGCCCATCCCACACGCCCATGCGAAGGCGCAACCCATCCTCGGCGGTCAGCCAAAAGGCCTTTCCACCGTCCGGGCCATGCGCAATATCGTCGTAAAACGGTGCGTCGAGCAGAACGGGCTCTGACTGCATGGAAGGGGCCGCCGCTGAATTCACGACAAAGCGGAGCCCAGCTTCATTGCCGCACCCATATCGCCATCAACCGTCAGTTTGCCGGTCATAAAAGCAGTTGTCGGGTTCAGATCACCGGCCAGAATGGCTTGAAAGGTTTCGGCGTCCGCTGACATCGTGCATTCGGCCTCTTCGTCGCCTGCACGCACTCCGTCGCTGTCGATCATGATCTGACCTTCGCCGGAGATATCGAACTTCACCGTGCCATCAAATCCACCGTCAATTTTCGCCGAAAGTTCCTCGACAGCTTTGTTGATTACGTTGCTCATTTAAGTGCCTCCAAAAAATGTTACTGGCGTGCTCTCGATTTTTCGCACGGGCCCGCTAAACTCCTACTCGTTATGGTTGTAAAGCGACATATCCTCAATAGTATCGTTGCGGCATTTTTGCTGGTGTTGCCTGCAAACGCGGGCGAGGCGGAGCTGGACGCGCTGTTCGATCGATTGGCGCAGCCAGATCTTGAAAACTGGGAAACCGTGGAAAATGCCATCTGGCGCGAATGGTCTGCGTCCGGATCGGCCTCCATGGACCTGCTTTTGCAGCGTGGCCGCAAGGCGATGAGCGACGGGGATCACCTGAAAGCCATTGAGCATTTCACCGCGTTGACTGATCATGCGCCAGAGTTTGCCGAAGGTTGGAATGCCCGCGCAACAGCGTTTTTCGGCGCGGACATGTATGCGCTGTCAATCGCCGATATTCAGCGGACCCTTGCCCTGAACCCGCGCCATTTCGGGGCGATGCAGGGGCTTGGCCGCATCCTTGAGGAATTGAACGAGCCGGAAAGCGCCTTGCAGGCCTATAAATCCGCAATTGCTATACATCCCCACCGCGACGGCCTAAAAGAAGCCATCGAGCGGTTGGAAGTGATGACCTCCGGCCAGGACCTCTAAGAATTAGGCTTTAAGTTATGCGCGACACAGCGCGGGTGACGGCGGTTCTCGGCCCGACCAATACCGGCAAAACCCACTACGCGATCGAGCGGATGCTGGCCCACAGAACAGGCGTCATCGGTCTGCCTTTGCGACTGCTCGCGCGCGAGGTCTATGACCGGATTGTCGCCGCGCGGGGTCCATCCGTGGTGGCCCTTGTCACGGGGGAAGAACGGATTGTCCCGGCGCGTGCGCAATATTGGGTCTGCACGGTCGAAGCGATGCCAGACGGCATGGGGGCCGATTTCGTTGCGGTGGACGAAATCCAGCTTTGCGCCGATCCCGAACGGGGCCATGTCTTCACCGACAAACTTCTGCGCGCCCGCGGTCTGCATGAGACGCTGTTCATGGGCTCTGACACGATGAAATCTGCGATTGCGGCGCTGGAACCCAAGGCCCAATTCATCCGCCGGGACCGGTTTTCCGAATTAACCTATTCCGGTTCGAAAAAGATAAGCCGGTTGCGGCCGCGCAGCGCAATCGTCGGGTTTTCGGTTGAAAATGTCTATGCCATCGCGGAGCTGATCCGCCGCCAGAAGGGCGGCTGTGCTGTCGTAATGGGCGCACTCAGCCCGCGCACGCGCAACGCGCAGGTGGAGATGTATCAAAACGGCGATGTGGACTATCTGGTCGCCACCGACGCTATCGGTATGGGGCTGAATCTGGACGTAAACCACGTGGCGTTTTCGGCTTTATCCAAGTTCGACGGTCGCCGGATGCGTCCCCTGATGCCCAATGAATTGGCCCAGATCGCCGGGCGGGCAGGGCGCTACTTGCAACCGGGCAGCTTTGGCGTCACCGGGGAGGCCGACCCGCTTGATGAACGTGTGGTCGAGGCGATCCTCAGCGCGAAGTTCACCCCGATCAAAAAGCTTCTATGGCGCAACGAACGCCTGGAGTTTGGCAATGTCGACCGCCTGATCCGCTCCCTGGAGATGCCCGCGCAAGATGATTGGCTGGGGCGCGGACGTCAGGCCGATGATCTGGCGGCGCTGAAAGCGCTCAGCCAAATGATTGATGTAACTGCGCGCATCTCTCGCCCCTCCGACGTGCAGCAGCTATGGGATGTCTGTCGGATCCCTGATTTCCGGGGCATTTCGGCTAGCGAACACGCCGCGATGTTGCAGGAAATTTTCGCCTTCCTGCATGATGACGGCCGTTTGCCGCAAGCCTTCATGGCGCGCCAGATTGCCCGCATCGACCGAACCGATGGCGACATCGACACATTGTCGAAACGTTTGGCCTATATCCGGACGTGGACATATGTCGCGCAGCGCAAAGGCTGGGTAGAAGACGAAAACCATTGGCGCGAGGCGTCTCGCGCTGTAGAAGACCGATTGTCGGACGCCTTGCATGGGGCGTTGACCCAAAGATTTGTCGATCGGCGCACCTCTGTTTTGTTGCGCCGGTTGAAACAGAAGGAGAGCCTTGTGGCTGACGTAAATGATAGTGGCGAAGTGACCGTGGAGGGCGAGATGATCGGCCGTTTGGACGGGTTCCGTTTCCGTCAGGACCAATCCGCGACGCCCGAAGAGGCCAAGACGTTGCGTCAGGCGGCGGTGCAAGCGTTGACCCCGCATTTCAACCTGCGCGCTGACAAGTTCTACAATGCGCCCGACACGGAAATGGATTTCACGGATCAGGGTGGCCTGATGTGGGGCGAAATGGCCGTGGGCAAGCTGGTCAAAGGCTCAGAGCCCCTGAAGCCAATGGTTGAGCCATTTGTTGATGAAGAAGCCGGCGGTGATGTCATCGAAAAGGTCAAACGACGGCTGCAACATTTTATCGACCGCAAGATTGCCGCCAGTTTTGAGCCGATGATGGCGCTGAGCGGCGACGCAGAGCTTGGCGGTCTGGCCAAAGGGTTTGCCTTTCAACTGGTCGAAGCCTTGGGCGTCATCCCGCGCGAGAACGTTGCCAACGAGGTCAAGGCGCTGGATCAGGACGCACGCGGTCAATTGCGCAAGCATGGCGTGCGGTTTGGCCAGTTCACGATATTTATGCCGCTGCTCTTGAAGCCCGCACCAACGCGGCTGCGGCTGCTTTTGACCTCAATCCATTCTAGCCTCTCGGAATTTCCCGAAGCCCCGCCGCCCGGTCTGGTCACTGTCCCGGCTATTAAGGACGCGCCCGAAGGCTATTAC
>CAYGQQ010000101.1:0-10479 GCA_964352105.1 uncultured Rhodobacterales bacterium
CCATAAGCTGGCAGGTGAAGGCTTTTGTTGAGGCCACGCCGACCTCCACGCCGGCATGAATTGGCAACGCCAGATCGCTTTCCCGCGCGATGGAGCTTTCGGCGACATTAACCACCGACAGAATCCGAGCCGCTTGACCATTGGCATGGCGCAATGCGGCCAGCGTGTCTGCGGTCTCACCGGACTGGCTGACAAACAGCGCGAAGGAGGCGGGCGAAATCGGCGGCTGGCGGTAGCGGTATTCCGACGCGATATCGGTTTCCACGGGCAGCCCCGCGATCTGCTCAAACCAGTATTTCGCAACTTGGCAGGCGATATAGGCCGTTCCGCAGGCCACCATGGTGATGCGCTCACAGGCGGCGAAATCAATGGTGCCACCCGGTAGGTTGATCCGATTTTCTTCCGGCGAGAGATACGCCGCCAGAGTATTTGCCAAAACGGCAGGTTGTTCGGCGATTTCCTTGGCCATGAAATGCTTGTGGCCACCCTTTTCGATTCGCGTCGTATCAGTGGAGATAAGCCGCATTTCACGGTTGCTAATCTGCCCCTTCGAATTGCGTATCTCGAGCGAATTGCGGGTCAGGACGGCAAAGTCACCCTCTTCCAGATAAGTGACCTGATTTGTCATCGGCGCCAACGCAATTGCATCTGAGCCCACGAACATCTCTCCATCGCCATGCCCAATCGCCAAGGGTGAACCTTTTCGCGCGGCGATCATCAGATCAGGCTCATCCTCAAAGAGGAAACACAAGCCAAAGGCCCCATCAAGCAGCGCCACGGTTTTGCGGGTTGCCTCAACAGCATCATCGCCTTGGGACATGAAACGCGCGGTCAGCAGGGCAATGGTTTCGGTGTCCGTGTCGGTTGTGAAGCTGATACCGTCCTTGGCCAGATCTTCGCGCAATTCCCGGAAGTTCTCGATAATCCCATTATGAACAACGGCGACTGGTCCGACCTGATGGGGGTGCGCATTGCCAACTGTTGGCGCGCCATGCGTCGCCCAACGCGTGTGTCCGATACCGGCCTTGCCCGCCAAAGGCTCATGAACCAGAAGATCAGAGAGGTTAACAAGTTTTCCGACCGCGCGACGGCGGTCCAACTTGCCCTCATTAACGGTGGCGATCCCAGCAGAATCGTAGCCGCGATATTCCAGCCGCTTGAGCGCTTCGACCAACAGGGGTGCAACCTCATGGGTGCCCAAAACTCCTACGATACCGCACATCTTCAGGCCTCTTTCGTTGCTTTTTTGCGTCGGAGCATGTCCATCAATTTGACGGCCAGTCCGGGCTTGTTCACTTGGCGCGCACGGGCAATCGCCAGCGCGCCGGGCTCTATGTCTTGGGTAACGACGGTTCCCGATCCCGTCATCGCTTCATCGCCCACTGTCACGGGGGCAACCAGCAACGTGTTTGATCCGATAAAGGCGTTTGCGCCAATTGTCGTGCGGTGTTTCATGACGCCATCATAGTTGCAAGTGATTGTTCCTGCACCGATATTTGTGCCTGCGCCAATATCGGCGTCACCCACATAGGACAGGTGGTTTACTTTCGCACCCTCGCTGAGAACGGCGTTCTTGATCTCCACAAAATTGCCGACATGGGTGTTCTCTTGCAGCTCGGCGCCGGGGCGAAGTCGTGCAAACGGACCGACGATGGCACCTTGGCTGACGTGGCAGCCTTCAAGATGGCAGAAGGGCCGTATCTCCGCGCCGCTTTCAATCGTTACACCGGGGCCAAACACCGTATTTGCCCCGATGGTCGTGTCACGCCCAATTACCGTATCAAACGAGAAATACGTGGTCGCGGGATCTTGCAGGCTGACACCATCTTCCAGCGCCGCGAGGCGCGCGCGGGCCTGAAAGGACTGTTCCGCCTTGGCAAGCTCTGCGCGGGTGTTGATGCCCAGTGTTTCGTCCTCATCGCACATGACAACCGAGGCGCTTTGGCCCCCGTCGCGCGCAATGCCCACGATGTCTGTCAGGTAATATTCCTGCGCCGCGTTGTCGTTTCCGACCTTGTCAATGAGCGCAAACAAACCATCCCTATCGGCCATCACCACGCCGGAATTGCAGGTCGTTATTGCCAGTTCGGCGGGGCTGGCATCTTTCGCCTCAACGATCTTTTCAAGGGTGTTGCCATTGGTCACCAGGCGGCCATACCGGCCGGGATCGGCCGCTTCAAACCCCAGCACTACAATGTCGGAGCCGTCTCGCGCCGCACACAGGTTTTCAAGCGTCTGCGGGGATACAAAGGGCGTGTCGCCGTACAAAACCACAACGTCGCCTTTGAACCCGTCCAAGGCCGCTTCGGCTTGTGCAACCGCATGGGCGGTTCCATCTTGCGTCATCTGGCGTATGCAGGTGATCTCGCTGTCGAAGCTTGCGACGGACTTTTCAACCGTCTCGGCACCGTGGCCAGTGACCACAACGATGCGCGCAGGCTCCAGCGTTTGGACCGCATTCAGCGCATGCCAGACCAAAGGCACGCCGCCCAATTTGTGCAGCACCTTCGGGATGTCTGAGTTCATCCGGCTGCCCTGTCCGGCTGCCAGCAAAACCACAGCGATGTCGCGCGCGTCTGTCGTCATATAAACCACTCGTTTTCGTCGCCTTTTGGCATGCTTCTACCGCCTGCGCGCAGTTGTGCAAGGGCCGGGGCTGTCAAAAGACATTTCGCTGCGTTACAGACCTTTGTGAGGCAGCAATGAGCAAAAAGGGTGAATAATGCGCTGTGTGATCTTCGATCTCGACGGAACTCTGGCGGATACAAGTGGGGATTTAATCGCTGCGGCGAATGTCTGTTTTCGCGAACTGGGCCACGGGGACATGTTGGATCCAGTGAGGGATGCAGGGACCGCTCTGCGGGGCGGTCGCGCGATGCTGAGCCTTGGTTTTGAACGTCTGGGCGGCGTCGATGAGGCGATGATCGACGCGCAATACCCGGTACTTCTGGACGCCTATGACAAAGCGATCAGCCTGCACACCGTGCTCTATCCCGGCGCGCGAGAGGCCGTGGATCGGCTACGCGCATTCGGTTACAAAACTGGCATTTGTACGAACAAACCGATTCATTTGGCCGAGAAATTGCTGGCAGATTTGGACTTTTTCGATGTTTTCGACGCGGTCGTAGGCGCGGGCAGTTTGCCGGTGCGCAAACCAGACCCCGCGCCCTACATTGCCGCAGTGGACCGGTGCGGCGGCAGTTTGGCGCAATCGCTTCTTGTGGGCGACACGCTGACGGACCGGGCCACATCGCAAGCCGCAGGCGTGCCGTCACTTTTGGTGACCTTCAGCCCCGAAGGGCAGGCCGTATCCCGCTGGAACCCCGAAGGGCTCTTGCATCATTTTGATGAGATTGACACCGCCGTCGCTGCGCTGATCGGCTAGCCCTCTTTCGAATTCCCTGAATATCGCTTTCGCCAAAGCCGCGTCTTTGTCGCAGGACGGGTGTGCGGCGTTGACCTTTGCCAACGCTGCGCTCAAACTTTCGCACAAAGAAACGGAGGTTATGCGATGGAAGACGGTCAACTCCCCCAAAGTGCAGAGGTTTTTACCGGCAGTTTTACACAGCAGGAACCGATCCCTGAGGACGGCATTGAAGCCGCAGTTGCGGTTATGCGTCATGGTCGGCTGCATCGCTATAACGTGGCTGACGGGGAGGTTGCGGAAGCCGCTCTTCTGGAGGAGGAATTCGCTGAATTTGTCGGGGCAAAATACGCCCTTGGTGTCGCCTCGGGTGGTTATGCGATGGGGTGTGCATTGCGCGCTCTGGAGGTCAAGCCCGGCGACAAAGTGCTGTCCAATGGGTTTACGCTTGCGCCTGTTCCGGGGG
Organism: uncultured Rhodobacterales bacterium; assembly: GCA_964352105.1. Lineage (GTDB taxonomy): Bacteria > Pseudomonadota > Alphaproteobacteria > Rhodobacterales > Rhodobacteraceae > Litoreibacter. Next base: position 3,831 of record CAYGQQ010000101.1, read on the forward strand.
CTATTGCCAGCCTTGGGGCGGAGCCGGTTTTTGTCGAAATGTCTGAGAATCTGACCATTGATCTGGACGATCTTGAGGCCAAGATTGCAAGCAGCGGATCAAAAGTGCTGCTTCTCAGCCACATGCGTGGGCATTTATGTGACATGGATCGATTGATGAAAATCTGTGACGCCGCTGGCGTTCAGGTTGTTGAAGATTGTGCCCACACGATGGGGGCAACCTGGCGCGGAACGCCCTCTGGCCAGCACGGAATTTTCGGCTGCTACTCCTGCCAGACATACAAACACCTCAACTCTGGCGAGGGTGGTTTTCTGACCTCAAACGATGCCACTGCGATGGCCCGCGCGATCGTCTTGTCGGGGTCCTACATGCTGTATTCGCGCCACAAAGCCGCACCGCCCGAATCGGAATTCGAACAGCTAAAATGGTCCACCCCGAACGTTTCGGGGCGAATGGACAACCTGCGCGCAGCGATTCTACGTCCGCAACTCAGGAAGTTGCCAGACCAGATTCGTGCCTGGAACGACCGCTACAAGGCGGTCGAGGAAGGCTTGCGCAACACCCCTGGGCTGACCGTGATCAACCGGGACGAGAGGGGCGTTTATGTAGGGTCTTCAATCCAGTTTTTGCTGCCGGGCTATACCGGAATTGAAGTCGACAACTTCACCGCTCGCTGTGCGCGCCGAGGTGTTGAGTTGAAGTGGTTCGGAGCCGCCGAGCCGCGCGCCTTCACGTCGCGTTATGACAGCTGGCGTTACGTTCGCGCGCAACGCCTTCCTGCCACGGACAGGCTGCTTGGCGGCCTGATTGATATGCGGCTGCCATTGACCTTCTCCGTTGAGGATTGCCGCTTGATCGCGCGCATAATCCGCGAGGAGGCCCGCACCAGTTTTGAGGCCGCCATCCAGGGCAGTGCGACCGCCGGGTAGGGGTGCCCGTCTGTCGCCTGCAACTCTGTAACCTTCTGTAATGCCGCCATTAATTTGGGCAAGCTTGAATATCCGATTGTGTTCTGTGACAACACGTTTCAGATCGCCTGGCGCGTAGGTGTGCGCCTCGCTGAGCCCCAGCGCATAGGCGCAGAGCTTTGAGCAGAACCACTTGTCGGCGGCATGTCGGCGCAGGTTCAGGAACTGCGTCATCAGCAATCCCCAGAAATCATATCCTGATCCGATATTTTGTCGCGCGCGCGAAATGGTATCTGTGGGTGCCCATGGCACTTCCACAAATTCCCACCGCGATGGCTGGAAGGTTATATCTTTGATGCGAACGCCACCGTCTTTGCCAACGGCGGTTATGCATCGATGAGTTTCACCGGGAAGAGGTGGTTCATCACTGGTAAACATCTCGCAATGCGAGAACTCTGAGCGCGTTATATATTGCACCACAGTATCGCTAAAAAACCGGCCTTCTCCCCTATAGAAGGCTAGATAGATCATTTGGCAGCACACAGTCCCAAATATTGAAAGTACTAATAAATTCTTACTTTCCGGGGGCTAAAGCAAGAAAAACCACAACTGACGCCACGATAACATTTTTATTGAACAAGCGTTCAATTAGTGTCAGTCTGCAAAAAACACGGGGAGGCAACATGTTTACAAACTCGATGGTGTTTGACCTCGGCGAAGACGTAAATGCGCTGCGCGACATGGTGCATCGATGGGCGCAAGACAGGGTCGCCCCGATGGCGGCTGAGGTCGACCAGTCCAACGAATTCCCCGCGGAGCTGTGGCGTGAAATGGGCGAGCTGGGCCTGCTTGGCATCACCGTGGAGGAGGAATATGGCGGCGCAGGTATGTCATATTTGGCACACACAATCGCTGTTGAAGAGATCGCACGCGCCTCCGCCTCTGTCGCGCTGTCCTACGGAGCCCACTCCAACCTTTGTGTAAACCAAATCAAGCTCAATGGCACGCCTGAGCAAAAATCCAAATACCTGCCAAAGCTGGTCTCCGGTGAACATGTCGGCGCATTGGCCATGTCGGAGGCAGGCGCGGGCTCGGACGTGGTGTCGATGAAGCTACGGGCCGAAAAGAGAAATGACCATTTCCGGCTGTCTGGAACGAAGTATTGGATCACGAACGGGCCGGACGCCTCCACGCTGGTGGTCTACGCAAAAACCGATCCGGACGCGGGCTCCAAGGGCATTACAGCCTTTCTGATCGAGAAAGAGATGACGGGCTTCTCCACCTCCAAGCATTTCGACAAGCTGGGGATGCGCGGCTCCAACACGGCTGAACTGATCTTCGAAGATGTCGAGGTGCCTTTTGAAAATGTACTGGGCGAAGAGGGCAAAGGCGTGCGCGTCCTGATGTCCGGTTTGGACTACGAACGTGTGGTTCTGGCGGGCATCGGTACGGGGATCATGGCGGCCTGTCTGGACGTCGTGATGCCGTACCTTTCGGAGCGCAAGCAATTTGGCGAACCCATTGGGAACTTTCAGCTTATGCAAGGCAAGATCGCCGATATGTATACGGCGATGAATTCCGCACGTGCCTATGTCTATGAGGTCGCGCGGTCTTGCGATTGCGGCACGGTCACGCGCCAGGACGCGGCGGCTTGCGTCTTGTATTCCTCTGAACAGGCGATGGTTCAGGCCCATCAGGCGGTGCAAGCAATGGGCGGGGCAGGCTTTATGGCCGACAGCCCCGCCGCCCGCCTGTTCCGGGACGCAAAATTGATGGAGATCGGTGCCGGCACATCTGAAATCCGCCGCATGCTGATTGGCCGCGAATTGATGGCGACGATGAGATGATCCACCAAGGGTTCAAGTCAGCATGCCCTGTGCGGCCCTTTGGCGTCTATCGCAACCGCTTGCAGATTGTCTTGCCAAACCAACAAACCAGGGTCCGGAGTTCGCAATTCGTGGACATACGTACCAAGTTCGTTCATCAGCCAGCTGCAATACCGGGCGCGGTTGATATGCTCGTGGGCGTCAGGTTGGAACCAACAAATGCCGTGGCGTACACCATGCCTGCCCAGCCGCCGGGTAAACCTTCGAGGCGCATCAAGGTTTTCTTCGAACCAATCAATCTCATAACGCAAAGCCTGCTGTTCCCAGCGGTTGCGAAGCTCCGGGTCACGGCACAACCAGTAGGTTGCATGAAAAAAGCCAAGCTGCGCACGGCAGCGATGATCCCGTTCCGGGATTACAAATCGAAAATACATCAAGTCTCTCTGCGCGTTGCGCAGACCTTTCAGACATGTTTTGAAAGAATGAGGGCTCTCGGCCCGCGGCAATCAGCTGTGCAGCGGGGGAGGAGTTTTAGCCGGTTTTTGCGAGATGAAAAACATTTCGCCCTCATAGAGAAAATTTCGATGAACCGCGTTCAACACTATCTCAAGTACTTGCGTCAAGAGTTTCTTTCCGCGCACCTACGATCGCAGGACCGTGCAAGAATTGGTCTGGTGTCTGAATGAACCCACGGTTGATCCTGATAATCCCATTGCTGATCATCGGCGGCTTGCTGGCCATAGTCGGCCTGAGGTTGGGCGTGATGGTGGCGACAACGTCCGAGACGGATGTGATTAACCGGTATGCGGCCAAATACGTCGCAACCTATCCGGAAACGGGCGCGATCGAAGACTGCCACGGCTTGCCAGGTGAGGGGCGCGGGGTCTGGATTATCGTTGTGTGTTCTGAGGATCGGCCTGAGACTCGCATCGAATACCGTGTCAATCGGCTGGGTGGTTTGGAGCAAAAAATAGTAGGTCTGCCCGCGATGTCCGAGGATGAGATATGAGGGTGGTCTTGTTCAGCCTTCTATGTCTGACCGGAGCGGCCTCTGCGCAGGAGCAGGTGTTCGAGATTTCCGAAGTGGAAATCTGTCTCGCAGGCCACGTGGTCGATAAGCGCAGCTGCATTGGCAAGGCCGCAGCGCATTGTTCGCAAAACTCTCTCGGTGGGGAGACCTCCTTTGGGATGGGCGGCTGTCTGGAGAAGGAACTGATCTACTGGGATGCAGCCTTGAACTCGGCCTATCTGGCACTTATCGAACAGGTCCGGCAGATCGACGCGGACGCGGAAAAGAACGAATGGCGCGTGGCAAAACAGGTACCCGCCTTACGCAAAGCGCAGCGCGCGTGGATTGCCTATCGCGATGCCACCTGTGAGTATGAATATGCAACATGGAGCGGGGGCACAGGCGGCGGTCCGGCACTCCTGTCATGTTTGATGACACTTACCGGGGAGCAGGCGCTGCGCCTGCAAGCCCGTCTAGAAGAAAGATAACACAAGATGATCTCACGAATTTCTGCCATTCTGGCACTCTGCGCTGGCCCGGTTTTCGCCGAAAGTCACACCGCTGCCTTAACGGAAGATCAGACGCTGGTGCTGAGCTGTCTGGAGCGGCTGGAGGCGGCAGAGCAGCCCTCTGAATGGTCCCAATGCCTCAACCTGATTTTTGCACCTTGCGCGCAGGAAAGCGTCGGGTCTGAGCCGCATCTCACCTGCCTGGCTGAGCAGCGCGTCACGTGGCTTGCGGTCTCCGAAGATCTGGAAACTGCGGTCAAGGAAACGGTCACGCCAAAAGGTGTCGCCGATTTGACTGAATTGCTGGATTTCTGGGCAGATTATGTTGTGCAGAAATGCCAAACCGTCGCCGAAAGCAAAGCGGGCATAAGCGCGCAGGCTGCACAGCTTGGCTGCGAAGTCACGGAAATCGTGGGACTTTCCGGCGAATACGCGGCCTGTCTTGAAGGTCGCTCAGAGGCGCAATACTGCGTTCTACCGGAGTAGCCTTGTGAAACTGTCGTCGCGCGTATCCCCATCTTCCGAGGCATTTCAGGCCAACCAATCGGCCAATCTTGCGGCCTTGGACATCTGTGCGCAGGCGGCAGATCTCGCAAGCCTCGGCGGCGGTGAAAAATCGCGGGCGCGGCATATCTCTCGCGGGAAAATGCTGCCTAGGGACCGCGTGGCAAACCTATTGGACCCTGGCAGCCCGTTTCTGGAGGTGGGGGCAACGGCGGCCCATGGCCTTTATGACGGGGCAGCGCCCTGTGCAGGCGTGATCGCAGGCGTGGGGCGGGTGCAGGGCCTCGACGTGATGGTGATTTGCAACGACGCCACCGTGAAGGGCGGCACGTATTACCCGATGACGGTCAAAAAGCATCTGCGCGCGCAAGAGATCGCAGCGGAATGCAATCTGCCCTGTATTTACCTTGTCGATAGTGGCGGTGCGAACCTGCCCAATCAGGATGAGGTCTTCCCCGACCGCGACCATTTCGGCCGGATTTTCTACAATCAGGCGCGGATGTCGGCCAAGGGGATTGCCCAGATCGCGGTGGTCATGGGGTCCTGTACGGCGGGCGGGGCTTATGTGCCGGCGATGTCGGATGTGACCATCATTGTAAGGGATCAGGGGACGATTTTCCTCGCCGGGCCGCCGCTGGTCAAGGCGGCGCCGGGCGAGGTGGTGAGCGCTGAGGATCTGGGCGGCGGCGATGTGCATACGCGGCTCTCTGGTGTGGCCGATTATTTGGCGGAAGACGACGCGCATGCGCTTGCACTCGCCCGCCGTGCGGTGGGCTCCCTTAACCGCGCCCGGCCTGTGACCGTGCAGTGGCAAAACCCCGAGGAGCCGCTTTATGATCCGGCCGAGCTTTTGGGTGTGGTCCCTGGAGATCTGAAAACGCCCTATGACATCCGCGAGGTGATCGCGCGGCTGGTCGATGGCTCGCGTCTGGATGAGTTCAAGCCCCGCTTCGGCGAAACGCTTGTCACAGGGTTCGCCCATGTAAACGGCTGCCCGGTTGGGATCATTGCCAACAATGGCGTCTTGTTCTCGGAAGCCGCGCAAAAGGGTGCGCATTTTGTAGAGCTGTGCTCGCAACGCCATATTCCTTTGGTTTTCCTTCAAAATATCACCGGTTTCATGGTCGGCCAGAAATATGAAAACGAAGGCATCGCGCGCCACGGTGCAAAAATGGTGACGGCGGTGGCCTCCACCAATGTGCCCAAGATCACGATGCTTGTCGGTGGCTCTTTCGGGGCTGGCAATTACGGCATGGCGGGGCGTGCCTACCAGCCGCGTTTCTTGTGGACATGGCCCAATTCGCGCATTTCCGTCATGGGCGGCGCGCAAGCCGCGGGCGTTTTGGCGACCGTAAAACGCGACGCGATTGAGCGCGCGGGTGGCAGCTGGAGCTCCGACGAGGAAGCCGCCTTCAAGGCCCCCACGATCGAGATGTTCGAGGAACAATCGCACCCGCTTTACGCCTCTGCCAGGCTTTGGGATGACGGCATCATTGACCCTCGTAAATCGCGTGACGTTCTGGCCCTGTCGCTCAGCGCCGCCTTGAACGCCCCAATAGAGGATACACGCTTCGGCGTGTTTCGGATGTAGTGCCGATTTTTGACAAAATCCTCATCGCCAACCGTGGAGAGATCGCCTGCCGGGTCATCGATACCTGCCACAAGCTGGGCATCGCCACGGTCGCGGTGCATTCCGATATTGACGCCAATGCCAGACATGTCGCTCTGGCGGATGAAGCCGTCAGCTTGGGCGGCGCGACACCGCAGGAAAGCTACCTGCGCGCCGATGCTGTCGTCGCGGCGGCCTTGGCCACCGGCGCGCAGGCCGTGCATCCGGGCTACGCGTTTCTGTCGGAAAACCCCGAATTTGTGGACGCCGTCGACGCCGCAGGT
>CAYGQQ010000102.1:0-10023 GCA_964352105.1 uncultured Rhodobacterales bacterium
GTTCAGGTCCGACACGTCCATCCCGGCCCCTTTGGCAATCCGCTTCTTGCGGGAGGCTTGCAGGATCTGCGGGTTGGCACGTTCGCGTTTTGTCATCGACTGGATCAACGCGATCTGCTGTTTGAGCATTTTGTCGTCGATACCCGCCTCCGCGGCTTTTCCGGCCATTTTCTTCATGCCCGGCATCATGCCCATCAGGCCTTCCATGCCGCCCATCTTCATCATCTGCTCTAGCTGCATCTTCAGGTCGTTCATATTGAACTGACCCTTTGTGAAGCGCTTCATCATGCGCTCGGCTTGCTCGGCTTCGATGGTTTCTTGAGCTTTTTCAACGAGGGAGACGATGTCGCCCATTCCGAGGATACGACCGGCGATACGCTCAGGCTCGAACGTCTCAAGTGCGTCCATCTTCTCGCCAAGGCCCACGAATTTGATGGGTTTGCCGGTAACAGCACGCATGGACAAGGCCGCACCGCCGCGCCCGTCACCATCCATCCTGGTCAGAACGACGCCGGAGATACCGATCTTGCCGTCAAATTCTTCGGCCACTTCCACAGCGACCTGACCAGTCAACCCGTCGACCACCAGCAAAGTCTCACGAGGTTTGACGATGTCGCGGATGTCCTCGACCTCCTGCATCAGCACCTGGTCGATTTGCAAACGTCCGGCTGTATCCAGCATGAAGACGTCATAGCCGCCCAGCGTCGCTTGCTGCTTGGCACGGCGGGCGATATCGACAGGCTTTTCGCCTTTCACGATCGGCAGCGTGTCGACGCCGATCTGCGCGCCCAGAATGGCGAGCTGTTCCATAGCAGCAGGGCGGTTAACGTCTAAGGACGCCATAAGCACGCGCTTTTTGTTCTTCTCCGTCAGGCGCTTGGCCAATTTCCCTGTGGTCGTGGTCTTACCGGAGCCTTGCAAGCCCACCATCAGGATGGGCGCTGGCGGGCTGTCGATCTTCAACTCGCCCGGTTCATCATCATCGCCTGCAAGCACATGTTGCAGCTCGTCATGGACGATCTTGATAACTTGTTGGCCTGGCGTCACCGATTTCGTGACGGACGCGCCGGTGGCTTTTTCCTGAACCGCTTTGACGAAGTCGCGTGCAACGGGCAGGGAAACATCGGCCTCCAGCAGGGCAACGCGCACTTCGCGTAGCGCCGTTTTGACGTCGTCTTCCGACAACGCCCCTTGCTTGGTCAGCTTATCAAAGACACTAGAGAGGCGTTCGGATAGATTTTCAAACATGGCTCTCGGCCCTTTCTCAAGTTTCCCTAAAGCCTACTTAGGTGCAGACCGCTCAAACGACAAACGCTCCTACGGGCGCAACGCGCTGGTAGGAGGCGATCCCCGGCCGCGCCGAGGACCGGAAGACTAATGCTTCCGGATGTTGCGCTGCTCGTAGATGGAGTATGATGCGGAGTCAAGCACCTGAGCCTGGTTGCTCAGGGTAAGTTGGGTATTTACACCTACCGCTCCGCGTTGATGATTGACAACATACGGGGCTTCTTCATATCATTTGTATGCAAACGAGAAGCGGGAGGTCGTCTTGTTTTATCATCGCCCGACGGACTTGGCCAACGCGCTTGAGATTGCTTCACAGCCAACGCGGACAATCCTTGCTGGCGGGACGGATGTGTACCCGGCGGCAAAGCAAGGCGCGCCCTTTGAAAATGTGCTGGACGTCACGGCAATCCCGGATCTCAAAGCGATCACATTTTCTTCTGAGGGTATTCGGATCGGGGCCGCTGTGCGCTGGTCGGAAATTATGCGCGCGGACCTGCCGCCAGCCTTTGACACGCTCAAGCAAGCGGCGCGTCAGGTGGGCGGCGTTCAGATCCAAAATGCAGGCACTTTGGCAGGCAACCTTTGCACGGCCTCGCCTGCCGCTGACAGCGTACCACCGCTTTTGTCATTGCACGCGCAGGTGGAACTTGCAAGTGCCGCACGCGGCATCCGAACGCTGCCTCTGTCGGACTTCCTGCAAGGCCCGCGCAAGACCGCAATTGCGCCTGACGAATTGCTGATAGCCATAACGGTGCCGCATCCCAAACCGTCAGCCCGGTCTTGCTTTGAAAAGCTGGGCAGCCGGGCATATCTGGTGATTTCGATCGCCATGGTGTCTGCCGTCGTCTCAAAAGACGGGCAAGACCGGTTGAGCGATGTTCGCGTCGCGGTCGGATCCTGCTCGGCCGTGGCGCAGCGGCTTACGCAGCTGGAACTTGATTGTCTTGGCAAACGTGCCAGTGAGATCACCGTAACGCCTGATCATCTGGTACCACTGTCCCCGATTGACGATGTGCGCGGCAGTGCAACCTATCGCATGGATGCCGTGGCAGAGCTTTGCCAGCGTGCAATCCAAAAGGCGGCAGGATGAACAAGCAGGGGCGCGATAACCTAGTGCGCTTCAGGTTGAATGCGCGTGACGTGGATGTGATGCCCGTCCCCGGCGAACGGTTGTCGCAGACCTTGCGCGAAACGCTGGGTGCGCGCGACGTCAAGATTGGATGTGACGCAGGCGACTGCGGGGCTTGCACAGTTTTATTGGACGGCGCGCCGGTCTGCGCTTGCCTGACGCCCACACACCAAGCTGAGGGTGCACATGTCGAAACCGTAGCGGGCCTGCATGCGAACGACTCTGTGGCAGTGGCATTGGGCAAGCGTTTTGAGGATCACGGGGCCGCGCAATGCGGTATTTGCACACCGGGAATGATGGTCTCTGCGGTTGCGTTGTTGCGCGAGGAACCGCAACCGTCAGAGGCGCAAACCAAGGATGCGCTGGGCGGGGTGCTGTGCCGGTGCACGGGCTACCGCAAGATCATCGATGCGGTGATGGGCCGGGAGCCTTTGGCCAAGGACTGTGCTGGCGTGGTTGGTGACAGTATCAAGCGTCTCGACGGTGCGCAGAAGGTATCAGGGGCCGAATTGTTCAGCGACGACATCGCGCCGCCCGACACGTTGGAGATATTGGTGATCCGATCACCTTACCCGCGCGCCGCATTTGAGTTTGGCAATATTGATGGGTTTATCGTGGGTACCGACGGGTTGGAGGCCGTGCTCACCGCCGCAGACATACCCGGGCTCAACGCGTTTGGCGTGATCCCGCAATTCGTCGATCAACCCGTGTTTGCGGAGGCCGAGACCCGGTTCCGCGGTGAAGCCGTGGCTGCGGTAATTGGAACACCCGAAGCGATTGCGGCGACCTCAGCATCAGATTTTCCGGTCACATGGACCGAATTACCTGCCGTCGGAGACATCCATACTGCGCAAGCGACAGGGGCAGCACTTTTGCATGATGGGCGTGACAAGAACGTGATGTGCGGCGGGTTTGTTCAATGCGGTGACGCAGAGGCCGCGCTCAAAGACGCAGCAGTAACGGTGGAAGGTCATTTCACCAGCGGCTTCATAGAACACGCCTATATCGAGCCGGAAGCAGGATTTGCGAAAATGGTTGGCGACCGGGTAGAGATTTATGCAGGCACCCAAGCGCCTGTTATGGATCTGGAAGCGCTGGAGGTCATCCTCGGGTGTGACCGCTCAAAGATCCGTATCGTGCCGACCGGGGTCGGCGGCGGCTTTGGCTCAAAGCTCGATATCTCGTTACAGCCGTATTTGGCTTTGGGCGCGATGAAGACAGGCAAGCCCGTGCGCCTGACCTATTCCCGCACCGAGTCGATGCAAAGCACCACGAAACGCCATCCTTCGGACATTCACTTGAAAATCGGTGCGGATGCGTCAGGCAAGATTTGCGGGTTCGCCTTCTCCGGTGCGTTCGACACCGGTGCATATGCCAGCTGGGGCCCCACAGTTGCAAACCGCGTGCCCGTACATGCGTCAGGGCCCTACCAGATCGCGGACTACATCGCGACCTCCAGCGGCATCCATACCAATAACCCACCTGCTGGAGCTTTTCGTGGCTTTGGCGTACCGCAATCGGCCATCGCGCAAGAGAGCCTTTTTGACGTGTTGGCCGAGAAACTGGGGCTCGACCCGCTCGAATTTCGGATTGCAAACGCCCTAGAAAACGGCGTGCCGACCGTGTGTGGACAGGTGTTTTCCCAAGGCGTGGGTATTCGCGAATGCCTCGAAAGCCTGCGTCCCGCTTGGGAAACCGAACGCACCGCAGCAGCAACCTTCAATGCCCAAAATACCGTCTTCAAACGTGGTGTCGGGATCGCGGCGGGCTGGTATGGCTGCGGCAACACCTCCCTTCCCAATCCCTCGACAATCAAATCTGGCATCCGCGCAGATGGGCAGGTGGTCCTGCACCAAGGCGCGATGGATATCGGCCAAGGGGCCAACACAGTTATTACGCAGATATTTGCGACCGCCTTGGGCGTTCCTGCCGGATCTGTGACCCTGATCGGCCCCGATACGGACGTAACGCCGGATGCAGGCAAAACCTCCGCGTCCCGGCAGACCTATGTCTCGGGCGCTGCGGCGAAATTGTCCGCCGAAGCCCTTCGCGCGCGCATTCTCGAACGGATGAACATCGCCGATGACGCGGTCTTGAGCTTTGGGGCGGGTCAGATCACCGCGACAGATTCGGGCGGCAGCCATCAGTTCGATTTGCAATCTCTGGCGCAGGACGAGGACGGTTTCGTGCTGCGCGCACAAGAAACTTATGACCCGCCAACCAAGCCCCTTGATGGCAACGGGCAGGGCAGCCCTTACGCACAGTTTGGCTATGCCGCACATCTGGCTGTGGTCGAGGTTGATACCAAGCTTGGAACGGTCAAAGCGCAGAAGTTCGTCGCGGCCCATGATGTGGGCAAAGCGATCAATCCGATGCTGATCGAAGGTCAGGTGCATGGCGGGATTGCGCAAGGTCTGGGGATGGCCCTGATGGAAGAATATATTCCCGGTCGAACCGAAAACCTGCATGACTATCTGATCCCAACAATCGGCGACGTTCCCCCAATCGATACGATCATCGTCGAGGACGCGGATGCCCATGGGCCTTTCGGCGCAAAAGGTCTGGGCGAGCATGTTTTGATCCCGACGGCCCCTGCGCTGATGAATGCAATCTATGCGGCCACCGGCGCGCGGATTACCAATATGCCGGCCACACCGTCCCGCGTCCGTGCGGCGATCAAGGCGCTTGGCTCATGACGGAGACCCTCAAGCCGGAAAAGATCCGCTGCGATGCTTGCCCAGTGATGTGCTACATCGCGGACGGCAATTCCGGGGCCTGTGACCGCTACGCCAATCATGACGGCGCGTTGGTGCGGCTTGACCCACTGACCATTCTCGAAAGTTCCGACCAGAAGCTGGTGCCGTTTTTGCAAGGTGATGCGGAGGGGCCCGATGAAGAGCCCTGGAATGGTGATATCGTCAAAGGGTACCGTCCTTTTGTGACGGCCGTCGGGGCAGGGACCACCTATCCGGACTACAAGCCTGCACCGTTCATCGTCAGTCAGGAAATCGAAGGCGTCGACATGGTCACCGTGGTTACCGAGGGGATTTTCTCCTATTGCGGTGTGAAGGTCAAAATAGACACAGACCGGCATATCGGCCACGAGCGTGACATCGTCTCTGTGGATGGAGAGCCGATTGGCCATGTAATGACCTCTGAATATGGCTCAAAAATGCTGTCACTGGGCGGTGTGGAACATCTGACGGGGGGCTCCAAAAAGGAAGGGCGTGTGACCTGCGACTCGCTTTTGAAGCTTTGCAATCGCGAAGCCGTTGAGTTGCAGATCGGCCCGGAGTCCGATCAGATAAATGTTGTCGTCCAGGCCGGGAAAGCACCAATTATCAATGGGGTAGAAGAACGGCTGATGCGGGTCGGCTGTGGCTCCGCCACGATCGGGATGTTCGCAAAGCAATGGCTGGGGCATGCCGATGACGTCGTCGTTGTCGATGACCATATCACAGGCGTTCTGTCGGAGCATGAAGCGGGCAAGCAGCTTGATGTCGCGCCCACCGGGATCAAGATAAAGGGCCGGCGCTCAACTCCGGGGCGTTATTTCCAGGTGGCCGGTCCCGGCACAGGCTGGGGCGGCACGAATATCGAGGACCCGTTGCAAATTCTGGGCCCCTTCAGCGACAAGAAAGCCTGGCCGGGCCAACGGCTGTTGATGGTCTCCACCACCGGTGAGCAATTTGCTTATTTTGAGCTGGACGAAGACCTTACCCCGCAACCCAAGGACATGCCGGTCGCTTTGCAGGCCTCCGCTGAATTAATCGCGGAGAATTGTGAGCCGTCGGTGTGCTCTGTCCTGTTCATGGGAGGCGCCGGCGGCAGTCTGCGCGCCGGTGTGACGGAAAACCCAGTGCGTTTGACCCGCTCGGTCAAGGACGCGCTGACCCATGTGTCTTGCGGCGGCGCGGAGGCTTACGTTTGGCCCGGCGGCGGCATCACGGTGATGGTCGATGTGATGGATATGCCGTCAGGGTCCTTCGGCTATGTGCCGACGCCTGCCTTGGTGGCTCCCATGGAATTCACGCTGCGGCAAAGCGACTACAAGGCCTTGGGCGGGCATATGGCCGAAATCAAACGCGTTGACGATGTCACCACCCCTAAGACCCGGAAGGTTTCGCGCTCTGGCCGGGGGCATGATCCGATGGCACCCGCCAATTACCGTTGGTCAAAACGGGGGGACAGCTGATGGGCCCCTCTGCGGCATATATGTCAGGTGGCCAACGTTTGCATTTGCAACACGGACCGATTGATCTGATCATCGGGGCGGATGGACACCGCGCAGCGGCGTTCGAAGCCGCACGGAGCCGGTTTGAAACCGTTCTAAGCGAATTGGTAGATGAGTTGCCCCTGTTGCGCGCGCGCCTTCGTGAAAGCACCCCGCTGCCGAAAGGTGAAATCGCAGGGCAAATGTTTGCCGCTGCAACACCCTTCCAAAGTACAGGGTATCTGACGTCGATGGCCGCTGTCGCCGGATCCGTTGCACAGACGGTTCTGGCCGCGATGACCGCGCAAGCTGACCTGTCGCGGGCCTATGTGAACAATGGTGGCGATATCGCGATCCACCTGACCAGAGGCCAACGATTCAAAATGGCCGTGTTGCGTCACGATGGCCGCAAACTTGGCGAAATTGATGTCGGGCATGCCGACCCGGTTCGTGGCATCGCGACCAGTGGCCGACATGGCCGCAGCCTTAGTCTTGGGATTGCAGACAGCGTGACGGTTCTGGCGAAAAATGCTGCGACCGCAGACGTTGCAGCCACGCTTATTGCAAATGCCGTGGATCTGCCGGGCCACCCTGCGATCACCCGCGTGCCCGCGTGTATGCGCGATGATGCCAGCGATCTGGGCAGCCGACTTGTCGTCTCTGGACTTGGTTCATTGCGTCGTCAGGAGGTCTCGGAAGCGTTGGGGTCGGGGCAAGACCTGGCCCGGAATTTTCAACGACAAGGGTTGATCTCCGGCGCGTTTCTGGCCCTTGATGATCAGACCTACACGGTCGGTACCACACCCATGATCACGTCAAAAGGGATACCCCAACATGCATGAAGTCACTCTGCGCAAAACGGTCATTTCCGTCGAAGAGGTTTTCCACGAAGGCGGGCCCGTTTCATCAAAACCGCTTTTGCGTGGCTTCGTCCTCGCGATCATCCACAATCCCTTTGCGGGTAAATATGTTGAGGATATTCAGGGGTTTATGGAGCCTTTAAAGCCCTTGGGCCTTGCTATGGCCACCAAACTTGCCGCTGCAATGGGTGGCGCGGACCGGATCGAAGGTTACGGCAAAGGTGCAATCATCGGTGCCGAAGGCGAGCTGGAACACGGCGCACTCTGGCATGCGCCGGGCGGCTACGCGATGCGCGAATTGCTGGGCGATGCCAAAGCGATTGTGCCCTCTACCAAGAAGGTTGGCGGCGTCGGCGCGCGGCTTGATATTCCGATTACTCATATCAATGCCTCTTATGTGCGGGGGCATTTCGACGCGATGGAGGTTGGTTGCAACGATGCGCCCAAAGCCAGTGAATTGGCCCTTGCTTTGGTGATGAGCACAGGCGCGCGCATTCACAATCGCGCAGGCGGGCTGGATGCCGCAGATATCAAAGGGGAGGACGGATTGAGATGAGCGCTAAGATCAGGAAAATTGCCGTGAATGTCGAAGAAACCCATCGCGAAATCGGTCGAGAGATCTCCCCGCCGACGCGCAAGGCCGTTGCAGTTGCCGTGATCGAAAACCCTTTTGCGGGCCGCTATCAGGAAGACCTGAGTGCGCTGATGGAGATCGGGGCAGAGCTGGGAGCGCTTTTGGGGAACAAATGCGTTCAAGCGCTTGGTATCACCCCGGCCGAGGCGGAAAGCTATGGCAAATCCGCGATGGTCGGCGAAAACGGCGAGCTTGAGCACGCAGCAGCGATCCTGCATCCCAAGCTAGGTGCGCCCTTGCGCAATGCTGTTGAGAAAGGCGCGGCATTGGTGGCGTCTTCAAAGAAGATGGGCAGCCCGGGGCAAGTGCTGGATGTACCGCTGGGCCATAAGGACGCCGCCTATGTGCGCAGCCATTTCGACGGGATCGAGGTTTGTCTGAACGACGCCCCGCGCAGCAATGAGATTATGGTGGCCGTCGCCGTGACCGATAGTGGGCGCCCGCTGCCGCGCGTCGGCGGACTGACCCATGCAGAGGCTGAAGGCAAAGACGGACTGCGCTAAGCCGGGCATCTGTTCCCTTTTGCGAATTTGCGCAAGGAAACCGCTCATGGGGCTCTTTGCAAACAAGGCTTGCATTGAACGGCGTTATGCATTGAAACACGTAAGGGACACATTTGTCTTCCCTTTGTGAACAGGTGCACAGACATGGATATTGATAACTGGGATGAATTTCGAACCGCCTACCAGGTAGCCCGGCTCAGAACGGTTTCCGGCGCGGCAGAGGCATTGGGCGTGCACCATGCCACGGTCATCCGCCATATCGACTCCCTCGAAAGCAAACTTGGGGCCAAATTGTTTCAACGCCACGCGCGCGGCTATACCCCAACCGAGGCGGGCGAAGACCTATTGACTGTCGCCAGTACCACCGAAGATCAGCTGACCCAATTGGCCGGTCGCATCCATGGTCGCGGCGCGTCTGTGTCGGGCAATCTGATCGTGACTTGTCTGCCGCAAATGTCGCCGCTTCTGGCGCGGACACTGACAAAGTATCAGGCCGATCACCCCGAATTGCGCGCCGAGCTTATCGTCGATACCCGCCCCTTGAAGCTGGAATATGGTGAGGCCCACGTGGCCCTTCGCGCCGGAACCCCCGGCGATGACCTAGACAATATCGTGCAGGAGCTGGGCCAGCTTCCAATGGGGCTTTTTGCGCATAAGGATTACGTGTTCCGCCACGGGCCGCTCAACGGTCTGGAGGATATCCCCAACCACCGGTTCTGCCGCGTGTCCAATCTGGACCCCCGCGCACCGTTCATGAAGTGGATCGGAGAGCACGTCCCCGAAGAAAACGTGGTCTATAAATGCTCAGACACAAACACGGTGCAAGACGCCGTTCTAGCAGGTGCAGGCATCGGGTTCTTGCCGGGCTATATGGGCCATGAACGGGACTTTATGGTAGAGATGATGGAGCCCGACCCATCCTGGTTCTCCACCTTCTGGTGTGTGACCCATGTAGATCTTCATCGAACTGCCAAAGTGCATTCCTTTGTTACCTTCCTGAAAGAAGAAGCAAAATCCTGGCCCGCCCTCTGATGGAATTGTTCGCCCCGCAGGCAGCGCGTGGGCATCTTGCAATGCTGCTCTTTTCCTTACTGGTGGCTGGATCGTTCTCGCTGGGCGCAATCGTGGCAAACGACATTTCACCCGCTGCACTGAACACAGTTCGGTTCTTCATCGCAGGCGCCGTCATCGGCACCGCAGCGATCGTCACCACCGGGATTCCGAAATCTGCGACCCGCGCGCCATGGCGCTACATCCTCTTGGGCGGCATCTTTGCGGGCTATTTCGTCTTGATGTTCGAAGGCTTGAAAACGGCAACCGCTGTTTCGGCAAGCGCGGTCTTCACGCTCACCCCGATCATTTCCGCCTTCGCGGGGTATTTTCTGTTGAAACAAATC
>CAYGQQ010000103.1:0-9911 GCA_964352105.1 uncultured Rhodobacterales bacterium
TCCTTTCAGTCGAGCCCAACGCGATCAAAGTATTCTAACTGGCGACCCCGGCAGGATTCGAACCTGCAACCTGCCCCTTAGGAGGGGGCTGCTCTATCCAGTTGAGCCACGGGGTCTAAGGCTCGGTTTTGATCGCAATACATGAATGAGGCAATAAAAAAGGGGACACGAGATTGGCCCAACATGTCCCCTTTTTCAAAAACCGGCGAGATTACTGGGAAACGGCCGGTCTATTCAGCTCAATGTTAGCGGTAACACGGAACTTGCGCAAGACAGCATGCGGCGGTTGTCGCTTGTGTCTTTGCTTGCTCAGGCGCTATCAATGAAAAAACTGCAAAGAAAGTAAATTTGCTTTGAGTGACCGCCAGCCCCCGGATAGCCGCCACAACCTGACCTTACGAGACGTCTCCGAGGCCTCTGGGGTCAGCGAGATGACTGTTAGCCGGGTTTTGCGAAATCGTGGTGAGGTCTCTGACCGGACCCGTGCCAAGGTTCTGGAAGCGGCCCGGCAGCTGGGCTATGTGCCCAACAAGATCGCGGGGGCGCTTGCGTCAAACAGGGTTAACCTGGTGGGCGTCATTATCCCGTCGCTGTCAAATATGGTGTTTCCCGAAGTTATGATGGGCATTTCGCGGGTCTTGGATGACACGCCGCTTCAGCCAGTTGTCGGCGTGACCGAATACCGCCCCGAAAAGGAAGAGGAAGTCATCTTCGAGATGCTCTCCTGGCGGCCATCCGGGTTAATCGTCGCGGGTCTTGAACATACTGACGCCGCAATCGCAATGATGCGGAATTCAGGTGTTCCGATCGTTGAAATCATGGACGTTGATGGCGATGCAATCGATGCTTGCGTGGGAATTTCCCATACCCGTGCCGGTCGGGAGACCGCGAAAGAAATTTTGAAACGTGGCTACCGAAATATCGGGTTTCTTGGAACAAAAATGCCGTTGGACCACCGCGCGCGGAAGCGGTTCGAAGGGTTCCGGTCGGTTTTGCAGGAGGCGGGTGTATCTCTGCAAGCAGAGGAATACTATTCGGGCGGGTCTGCATTGAAAAAGGGTCGCGAAATGACCCGCACGATCTTGTCGGAGAACAAGGACCTGGATTTCCTGTACTACTCCAATGACATGATTGGCGCGGGCGGGTTGCTATACTGCATCGAAGAAGGGCTGGAGGTTCCCAAGAAGATGGGGCTGGCGGGGTTCAATGGCGTGGAGCTGATTGAAGGTCTGCCGATCCAGCTTGCGACGCTTGACAGTTGCCGCGCCGAAATCGGCAAGGCAGCAGCCCAGATCATCGCCGATGCCCTTGTTGGCCGTGATGAAAGCACGCGCAGCCGGCGTATCGAATTGGAGCCGGTTTTCAACCCGGGCGACACAGTACGGACTGGCTAATCCGCCGCCGCGTTAAGGATATCTTATCCGATTGTTCATGATTTCGTAGTAGGTTGACCCCGCCCCCACCCCGAAAACCCTTCCTAACGCGAGGCTTTTGTCATGGCGCATCGCCGGACCAAAAAGCATGATGCCGCCCGAAAACCTCAACGGATCCTGCTTGTTGAAGACGAGGCTATCCTGGCGATGGACCTATCCAACAGCCTGACAGAATTGGGATTCGGGATCTGCGCGGTTGCACGGACCCGTGCGGAGGCGCTGTATCATGCCATCGCGACGGACCCTGAGCTGCTTTTGTGCGACATTACGCTCGCAGACAAGTCGTCGGGGATTACGGCTTGCCAGGAAATTATTCGTCAGATTGGCGAACGTCCGATCGTTCTTATTTCCGGTGACACGGACAACGTGAATACGGGTCTGCTGCCGGGCCGCACAGAGCTTGTAACCAAGCCATTTGAAATGTCTGAGATTGTGTCCGCGATAAGCAACGTTTTCGCCGATCAAGCTGCGCCGAACTGAGTGCGGATCTAGTCGAACAGATCTTCCAACCAATCCTTCAGACGATCTTTTTTCTTATGCTTAAAGGATTTCGAGGCCTTCTTGCGCGGCTTGGAGTCTTTGTCGTCTCGCGCGGGTTTCGCGAAATCCTGCGGCTTTGGGGCCAACGCCTCTGCGCTACGCTCTATGATCTTATCCAGCTCTCCACGGTCCAGCCAGACGCCCCGGCAGCTTTGACAGTAGTCAATCTCCACGTTTTGGCGAACGGTTAGGTGCAAGGGGATCTGGCAGGTTGGACACAGCATCGACGTCACCTCATCTTGCGACGTATCCCGGCGTGGGCGCTTTGGCGGACGGCCTGGTTCCTGAAGTTCGACAACCATATTTTCTGTGATTCCTTGCAGCTGATCTTGCGCATTATATGGGTGCGCGCTGCCGCATTTTAAAGCGAACGCGGCTGAATTCTCCCCGTGTATCTTCTGAAAAACCGCGTTAATCTTCTGCTATGAGCCTTGAACGGGCGGCAATACGGGAGAGTGCGACATGGGTATTAACAGCATTGGCGGATTGATCGTCTTTGTCCTCGACATTTGGGCAATCGTTTCGATCTTCAATTCCAACGCGACAACCGGCACGAAAGTGGTCTGGATCGTGTTGGTCGTGCTTCTGCCTATAATTGGCTTCTTGATCTGGTTCTTTGCAGGACCACGGTCTTCGACGGGATAGCCACTCCGCCGCGCGAGGGATCGTTTTCGCAGGTAGTTTTGTCGGCGGATTCGCTGTTAAGTTATCTTGGCCAGCAGGTTGAGAAGCAATTCGCGTTCAGTACCGCTCAGCGGGTCCAACGTATCATCGGTGATATGCGTACCGGCTTGGTACAAGACATCTCTGAGCTTTTCTGCAGCGGGCGTCGGCTTCAAAACAGATCGCCTTTTGTCATTCGGATCAGGGCTGACTTCCACCAACGATTTGCGCCGCAGACGGTCGATCACGCCTTTGATCGTGGCCACGTCCATCGCCGTTTGTCGCCCAAGCTCGTTCTGAGAACATTCCCCCAATTGCAGTAACTTAACGAGTGCAGAGAACTGCGTCGGCGTAAGCTTCAAAGGGGCCAAGGCTTGGAAAATATTCGCGTGTCGCTGCCCCGCAAGACGAAGCAGGAAACCAACCTGATTTTCCAGAACGTAATGGTTTTCGGTCTGGTCTGCCAGTTTTGTTGCCATGTCTCGTCTTTCTGTTTCTACTGCCTGGGCTAACAGATGGCTTTCCAGACGAAGCACTCAGGACACCTGTCATGTCTACGACATCGGGACGTCCGAGTACAACGTTGCAAGGCAAGCGCGTTATGTTAGCATACAAACAAATAGTCATGGAGGACGCTATGGGTGATCAGGCTGCGAAACTTGTTGTAAAAAATATCGGGCTGCTCCTTACCGGAAAGATCGAGAGCCCCATAGCTGATGGTGATTGCGTGGTCGCGGTCGGTGGCAAAATCGCGGCAATCGGATACGAGAAAGACCTCGACACCGAAGGCGCAGAAACCGTGATTGATGCCCATGGCGTGACGCTTGCGCCGGGTCTGATCGACAGCCATATCCACCCGGTTGTAGGCGATTATACACCCAGACAGCAGCAACTTCATTGGATCGATTCCACGCTGAATGGTGGCGTGACCACGATGATCTCTGCCGGTGAGGTTCATATGCCCGGACGGCCTAAGGATATCGTGGGCCTGAAGGCAATGGCGATCGCGGCACAGCGTTGGTACGAAAACTTCCGCCCAAGCGGCGTGAAGGTTCTGGCGGGCGCGCCAGTGATTGAACACGGTATGGAAGAGCACGACTTCAAAGAGCTTGCCGATGCAGGCGTTAAGTTTCTGGGCGAAGTAGGTCTCGGGACGGTCAAGGACGGCAAGACCGCCAACCAGATGGTGAACTGGGCGCGCAAATACGGCATCCAGTCAACGATCCACACGGGTGGGCCCTCCATTCCCGGATCGGGTTTGATCGACGCGGATATGGTGCTGGAGACCGGCACAGACGTTGTCGGGCATATCAATGGCGGACATTCCGCGCTTCCTGATGACCAGATCGTGTGCCTGTGCGAATCCTGCACTCAAGGGTTGGAGATTGTTCACAACGGCAACGAACGCGCGGCCCTTCTGACGCTGAACACTGCGCGCGAATTGAACAAGCTGGACCAGATCATTCTTGGCACGGACGGCCCCGCGGGCTCTGGCGTGCAGCCACTTGGGATCCTGCGCATGGTGGCGATGCTGTCGAGCCTCGGAAACGTCGATGCCGCAACCGCGTTCTGTTTTGCAAACGGCAATACGTCGCGCCAACGAGAGCTTGACACAGGGCTTTTGGAGGTTGGCTATGCGGCGGACTTCGTGCTGATGGATCAGGCCCAGCACGCGCCCGGAAAAGACATCCTCGAGTCCATTCAACTTGGCAATCTGCCCGGCGTCGGGATGACAATCATTGATGGTGTGGTCTGCAGTAAACGCAGCCGCAACACACCGCCTGCCAAAACAATCCCAGAGGTGCTCTGACCCATTTGGCCAGACAGGACGAATCGTCAAAAAAGAAAGCAATGGTGAGCCCTGCAGGGTTCGAACCTGCGACCTACTGATTAAAAGTCAGCCGCTCTACCAACTGAGCTAAGGGCCCTCACTGAGGGGCCTAATTAGAAAGGTCGCCTAGGCAGGTCAACCCCAAAAGAAACCCTTTTCCTCTCGCATCTTTCAAACGCGCCTCGTCCGGTCTATATCCCCGGCTATGCAAGGTGATGCGACTCAACCCGGCCTGCCGTTCATGAAGATGCACGGGCTCGGCAATGACTTCGTGGTTATTGACCAACGGAGCGGCGACGCTGTGGTCACTGCCGCGCTGGCCCGCGCGCTTGGGGATCGTCATCGCGGCGTCGGCTTCGACCAGCTTGCCGTGCTGACAGAAAGCCCGGACGCCGATATCGCTCTGACCTTCTTTAATTCTGACGGAACCCTGTCTGCGGCCTGCGGAAACGCCACGCGCTGTATTGCACGGTTTGAAATGCAGCGCTCTGGGGCGTCGCAGATGACCCTCGTGACGGAGCGTGGGATCTTGCAGGCTGAAGACGCAGGACAGGGTCTAACACGTGTAAATATGGGCCAACCCCTACTGGATTGGACCGATATTCCGCTGTCCCGTGAGCTCGATTCACTGTCTTTGCCGATTGACGGGGCACCCGTTGCGACGGGAATGGGCAACCCGCATTGTACGTTTTTTGTCGAGGATGCAGATGCTGTTGATCTGGAAGCGCGCGGGGCCGAGATGGAGCATCACCCGCTCTTCCCGAACCGCACGAACGTCCAGTTTGCCCATGTCATTGGCCCTGATCATCTGAGGATGCGGGTTTGGGAACGCGGTGTCGGGGTGACGCTGGCCTCTGGGTCATCGTCTTGTGCTGTTACCGTTGCCGCCGCCCGGCGCGGCCTAACCGGACGCAAGGTGCAGATTGACCTCGATGGCGGCACGATCTGGGTTGATTGGCGCGAGGACGGCGTCTGGATGACCGGTGAGACGCGCCATGTGTTTTCCGGAACGCTCACACCAGAGTTTCTGGCAGCGCTATGAACGCGCCCGTCTTTACCAATCATGGGTGCCGTTTGAACGCCTATGAGACCGAAGCCATGCGCGAACTGACGATGCAAGCCGGGCTGCAAAACACCGTTGTGGTGAACACCTGTGCCGTCACCGCAGAGGCTGTTCGCAAAGCACGTCAGGACATTCGCAAGCTGCGCAGGCAACATCCTGACGCAAAGCTGATCGTCACCGGGTGCGCCGCGCAAACCGAACCTCAGACCTTTGAGGCGATGGATGAGGTTGACCTGATCATCGGCAATACGGAGAAGATGAATCCGGACACTTGGGCCAAGTTAGGGTCTGATTTTATCGGTGATACTGAAAAAGTGCAGGTCAACGACATCATGTCCGTGACCGAAACCGCTGCGCATTTGATCGACGGTTTTGGCACGCGATCGCGCGCCTATGTCCAGGTTCAGAACGGTTGTGATCACAGATGCACCTTCTGCATCATCCCTTACGGGCGCGGCAATTCCAGATCAGTTCCGGCCGGAGTTGTTGTGGACCAGATCAAGCGGCTTGTGGATCGCGGGTTTAACGAAGTTGTTCTGACCGGGGTCGACATGACCTCCTGGGGGGCTGATCTGCCTGCCGCGCCAAAGCTGGGCGATCTTGTCCTGCGCATTCTGAAGCTCGTCCCAGACCTGCCAAGGCTTCGGATCAGCTCCATTGATTCGATCGAGGTAGACGACGCTTTGATGCAAGCCATCGCGACGGAGCCGCGCTTGATGCCGCATCTCCACCTCAGCCTTCAGGCTGGTGACGATATGATCCTGAAACGGATGAAGCGGCGCCATCTGCGGGATGATGCCATCCGGTTTTGCGAAGAAGCCCGAAAGCTACGGCCTGGTTTGACCTTTGGCGCCGATATTATCGCGGGTTTCCCGACGGAGACGGACGCGATGTTCGAAAACTCGCTGAAACTGGTGAGGGAGTGTGACCTGACCTGGCTGCACGTCTTCCCCTATTCCAAGCGGGACGGCACGCCAGCGGCCAGAATGCCCAGCGTCAACGGCAAGTCGATCAAGGAACGTGCCGCAAAGCTGCGTGACGCCGGTGCGCAGCAGGTTCAAAAGCATCTAGCCGCGCAGATCGGCCAAACCCATGCGGTTTTGCTGGAAAATCCGTTGATGGGCCGGACACCGCAGTTTGCGGAAGTGTCGTTTTCGACGCCTCAACTTGAGGGGGCAATTGTCAACGCTGTGATCACAGGGCACTCTGGATCACAGCTGGTCGCATGAGCCACCCGATTCTCTATAGTTTTCGGCGCTGCCCCTACGCGATGCGGGCGCGTCTTGCGATTGCATCTGCCGGCATCCGCTGCGAATTGCGCGAGATCGTTTTGCGCGACAAGGCCCCTGAATTCCTGCACGCGTCACCGAAAGGAACCGTCCCGGTTGTCGTGGAAGGTGCGGATGTGATCGCGGAAAGCTTTGATGTGATGTTTTGGGCTCTGCGCCAGAACGACCCCGAAAACTGGTTGCCTGTTTCTCAGGGCGGGCTCGATCTGGTTGCGGAGTGTGACGGGCCTTTCAAGCAGGACTTGGATCGTTACAAATACCCAAACAAGTTCCAATCAGACGCAGAAGAAAGCCGGCGCAAGGGGTCAGAATTCTTGCACAAATTAGACTCTATTCTGGCCCAAAAAAACAATCTTGAAGGCCCGCACCCGACATTGGTCGATTTTGCGATTTTGCCGTTTGTCCGACAATTCGCGAATACGGATCGGGCTTGGTTTGACACGCAGGACTGGCCGTCCCTCCTAGCTTGGCTCACCGAATTTCTTGGAAGCAACCGGTTCAATAACATCATGGAAAAGCACCCGAAATGGGTTGCAGGTGATGCGCCGACCTGCTTCCCCTGAACACTTCGCTGCTTTTGGATTGAACATCGCAGATCAGCCCCTAATGTGGTTTGGAATTTCCAGGGAGGACCAGCAATGAAACTGTTCGACAACCCCGCCTCGCCCTTTTGCCGCAAGGTTCAGGTGCTGGCGCATGAAACTGGCCAAATGGACCAGATAGAGATCATTGCGTCTGGCGGGTCCCCTGTGGCGACCGACAATCTGCCCAAACACCTCAACCCGCTGGGAAAAATTCCGACGCTGTTAACGGATGACGGCAAAGCACTTTTCGACAGCCGCGTCATTTGCCAGTTTCTCGACGCTCAGTCAGGCGACAGTTTCTACCCGAAATCGACGCGATTCGACACTTTGACGCTGGAAGCGTTGGGGGATGGCATGATGGATGCGGCTGTTTTGATGGTCTACGAGGCGCGGTGCCGGGACGAATCCATGCAGTCCTCCGAATGGGTGGAAGCGCAATGGGCGAAGGTTACCCGCGCGTTGGATGTTTTGGAAAATGATGTGCCGGAGACGGCAATAGACATTGGGCAGATCTCGGTGGCCTGCGCGCTTGGCTATATCGATTTCCGCCACGATGCCCGCGCATGGCGGACCGGACGGCCAAAACTGGCCGCGTGGTTTGAAGAGATCAGCAAACGCCCAAGCATGTCAGCGACCGTCCCCTCCGCATGAGCGGACAGGTCCGGCTGGTCACTTTTACAGCTTGCAGACCCGCACCTGACATTGCCAGCACTCTGGGACGCGACCTCGAACGTGGTCTAACGTAACTGGCGAACCGCCTCGCCCAAGGCGATGCCTGCGGCAATCGCAACATTCAGGCTGCGGCCGCCGCCGGGCATCGGGATCATCACGCCCGCATCGGCTGTCTCATGCACATGATCCGGAACGCCCGCGC
Organism: uncultured Rhodobacterales bacterium; assembly: GCA_964352105.1. Classification (GTDB taxonomy): domain Bacteria; phylum Pseudomonadota; class Alphaproteobacteria; order Rhodobacterales; family Rhodobacteraceae; genus Litoreibacter. The sequence continues at coordinate 8,278 of CAYGQQ010000103.1, forward strand.
TTTCGCGGCCCAGCAACAGGCAATCGCCTTTCTGAAACTCAAAGTCGTATAGATCCGTAGCACCTTTCGTGGTCATCAAAACCAACCGGCCCGTGCGCGCGGCATTAAACTGGTCCCAGCTGTCATGATGCCTGACATCAGCCTTTTCGCCGTAATCCAACGCCCGTGTGCGCAGCAATTTCATCGAAAATGGAAAGCCGCAGGGCTCGATCACGTGAACCGGGGAATCAAAACAGGCACCCAGGCGGACCAAAGAGCCCAGATTGGGTGCTAGATCAGGTTCATATGCGGCTATCTGGCACTGGTGCGACAATTGGCTTGTCCTTTGGGTAATTCATGACTGGACGCGGGTAGCGACACCGATATATCTACGCGCGGAACGGTCATGCCTTCGGTATGGCTCAGCGACCAATTAGAGGCAGCTAACGCCGCCAGACAAGGGAGAAGTTTCCGTGTCCCACGCAGACGACCACAGCGGCACACGCCGCGACTTTCTATATTATGCCACCGCAGGTACAGCAGCAGTCGCCGGTGGCGCTGCCGTATGGCCTTTGGTCAACCAGATGAACCCGTCTGCTGACGTTCAGGCGCTTGCCTCTATTGATGTGGATGTGTCCGGGGTTGAGCCAGGTACGCAGCTGACCGTGAAATGGCTTGGTAAGCCGGTCTTTATTCGCCGCCGCACACAAGAAGAGATTGATGCCGCCCGCGGTGTCGACATGAGCGATCTTCCCGATCCTCTGGCCGACAACGCCAACCTTGGCGACACGGCAGATGCGTCCGACGCGAACCGCACACTGGATGAGGCGGGCGAATGGCTGGTCATGATCGGCGTGTGTACACATCTGGGCTGCGTGCCTTTGGGTGATGGCGCTGGCGAGTTTGGCGGCTGGTTCTGCCCGTGCCACGGCTCCCACTATGATACCGCAGGCCGGATCCGCAAAGGTCCAGCGCCGCGCAACCTACCTGTCCCTGTCGCATTGCTCGACGGCGACAACCTGAAACTCGGTTAAGGGAGAAACTGACATGGCTGGTATCCCACACGACCATTATGAACCGAAAACTGGCGCAGAGAAGTGGCTGAACAAGCGGCTTCCAATTGCGGGTCTGATCTACGACACGCTGATGCTGCCGACGCCCAAGAACCTCAACTGGATGTGGATCTGGGGTATTATCCTGACATTTACGTTGGTCTTGCAGATCGTCACAGGCATCACGCTTGTGATGCACTACACACCAGACGCTGATCTGGCCTTCGCCTCCGTTGAGCATATCATGCGCAACGTGAACGGTGGTTGGGCATTGCGCTACATCCACATGAATGGCGCGTCCCTGTTCTTTGTCGCTGTTTACGCACATATTTTCCGGGGCCTTTACTATGGCTCCTACAAAGCACCACGTGAGATCACGTGGATCATCGGTATGTTGATCTACCTTCTGATGATGGGCACAGCCTTCATGGGCTACGTGCTTCCATGGGGTCAGATGTCCTTCTGGGGCGCGACTGTTATCACTGGCCTCTTCGGGGCGATCCCCGGTATCGGTGAGGCGCTGCAAACCTGGCTTCTGGGTGGACCAGCGGTTGATAACGCGACATTGACGCGCTTCTTCTCGCTGCACTATCTGATGCCGTT
>CAYGQQ010000104.1:0-2916 GCA_964352105.1 uncultured Rhodobacterales bacterium
ATTCTGGAATGGAGCCTTGAGCGCAAAACCGGGGGGCTGGCCATCGGCCCCGTCTCTGCGGTGATGCGGGCCAATTAGGCGGTTTAGCTATTGCCGTCGCGCCGGAACAGGCCGGCTTGTTCGGCCGCCATCCGCAAAGCTTTCGACTTGTTGACCGTTTCTTCGAATTCTGCCTCCGGGTCGCTGTCATAAACGACACCGCCGCCCGCTTGCACATAAAGCTTCTGGTCCTTGAGAACCGCCGTGCGCAGCGCGATACACATATCCATATCACCATTGGCCGAGAAATATCCGCATCCGCCACCATAGACGCCACGCTTTTCAGGCTCCAGCTCGTCGATAATTTCCATCGCGCGCACTTTTGGGGCACCCGACACGGTTCCGGCTGGCAAACCGGATAGCAGCGCCGACAATGCGTCGTGATCATCGCTCAGCTCGCCCACAACGTTTGAGACGATGTGCATCACGTGACTATAGCGCTCGATAATGAACTGTTCCGTCGGGCGCACAGAGCCGATCTTGGAGACCTTGCCCGTATCGTTGCGGCCCAGATCGAGAAGCATCAGATGCTCTGCACGTTCCTTGGCATCGCCCAGCAGGTCTTCTTCCAGCGCACGGTCTTCCTCAGGTGTGGCACCGCGCCTGCGGGTGCCTGCGATGGGGCGGATCGTGACTTCCTTGTCAAAGACGCGCACCAGAATTTCCGGGCTGGCCCCGATGATCTGAAAATCATCAAGGTTGAAATAGAACATAAAGGGCGAGGGGTTCGTCCGCCGCAGCGCCCGGTAAAGCGAGAAGGGCGGGTGCTTGAAATCCTGCGTCCAGCGTTGCGACGGCACGACCTGAAAGATGTCGCCCGCCTTGATGTATTCCTTGGCCTTGTTGACGGCGTCGAGATACCCCTGATGGGTAAAGTTCGACACTGGCGCGCCGACAGGTTCGTTCTCACCGAAATCGCGGGCAGCGGCGGGGACCGGGCGTTCCAGATCGCGCACCGCATCCATCACCCGCTCTGCTGCTTGTGCATAGGCCGCTTTGGCGCTGAGGCCGGATTTTACCCAGGCCGGGCTGACCACGATGACCTCACCTTTGACGCCGTCCAGAACGGCCACCACGGAAGGGCGGATCATAACCGCATCGGGAAGTCCCAGAACGTCCGGGTTGATGTCGGGCAAATGCTCCACCAGCCGGATCATGTCATAGCCCAGATAACCAAACAGCCCGGCAGAGGCCGCTGGCAGACCCTCAGGCATTTCAATGCGGCTTTCCGCAAGAATATCGCGCAGCGCCGTCAGCGGGTCTTGGTCGCAAGGCTCAAACGTATTGCGGTCATAACGTGCGGCGCGGTTCAGCTCTGATGTTGTGCCGTGACAACGCCAGATCAGGTCCGGCTTCATGCCGACGATGGAATAACGTCCGCGCACTTCACCACCGGTTACAGATTCCAGAACAAAGCTGTCCTGCTGCGCATCGGTAAGCTTGAGAAGCAGCGAAACGGGCGTGTCCAGATCCGCCACAAGCCGCGTATAAACGATCTGGTTCTGTCCAGCCGCATAGCCTGCCTCAAAAGCGTCGAATGTCGGTTGCAGCGCCACTAGTAGGTAGAGAATTGCTGGTGAACCGCGTTGATCGCGGATTGGTTGAGCGTCAGCCCATGGCGGGTCTGTGCCGCCTGACCGAACAGCTCAAACACATCGGCAGCCAAGCTTTGCGCGTTCTGATTGGTGATCGCACCGAGGATCTGCGTCGCGTCGTCCGAGGTCAGGTCAGGTGTGACGATCGACGTCAATTCCACCAACACCACGCCACCCTCATCGGAGATCACCGCCACGTCTGAGGATGCCATCTCAAAGACCTGCTCCAGCAGGCCTTCCGGCGCGTCTTCGACAAATCCGGTGCGGGGCATCTCAAGCTCTTCATTGGGGCTCAGGCCCAGTGCTTCCATGGGCGTGCCGCTTTCCATCTGTGTACGCAGGGTTTCGGCCAGTGCGGCCTGACGTGCGATGGTTTGCGCACTGTCCCAAGCTGCTTCGACGTCACCGCGAATATCAGCCAGCGGGGGCAGCGCGGGTTCTACGACAGCATCAAGACGCATGGCGAAGATGCCGCCATCACTCAATTCACGCACTTCGGCGAAGTCTTCTGGTGTAATCCGGGCGATCTCTGCGCGGACTTCCTCATAGGCGGCGAAATCTTCTTCCATGCCGTCGACATAGTCGAGGCTGGAAAATTCCATGTCAGTCTCTGCAGCGATCTCTTCCAGCGTGGCACCGCTGGCCAGAAGGTCATCAACCGCGTCGATCTCATCTTGGATAATGCGCCGCGCACGGTCGGTCGTGGTCTCGTCCAGCAATTCGGCGCGGGCCTCTTCAAAAGTGACCGTGGTTTGCTCAAGCACCGCGTTGATGCGGAAAAGCGCAGGACCGAGCGAGGTTTGAACAGGCTCCGCGATGCCCGGCTCGCCCAAGGCGAACACTTTGTCCGCAATATCAATGTCGAGGTCTTCGCGGGACACTTCGCCCAGATCGACATCTTCCAACGTCAGATTGCGCGCCTCCACAAGCGCTTCAAACGTCTCGCTTCCGTCCTCAATCGCCGCTTTCGCGGCAACCGCGTCCTCCATACTGGAAAACGCGAGCCGTTCGATCAGGCGGCGTTCCGGCTGGTTATAGGTGGCGGTGCGTTGGTCATAGAGCGCGCGCAGCGCATCCTCATCCACCTCAATCGTGGACAGCAGCATATCCGGCGTCAGTTTCACGTAGGACAGCTTGCGCGTCTCGGGCGTCATGAACTGCGCTTCATTCTCGGTATAGAACGTCTCAATATCCGATGTGGTCGGGGCAGGGTTCTCGCCGATCAGAACGTCTTCGCCAATGCGGGCCCAGCGGAAATTGCGCTGCTCCGACAAGTAGGTGT
>CAYGQQ010000104.1:2926-9905 GCA_964352105.1 uncultured Rhodobacterales bacterium
TAGGTGTAGATCTATTAAGAATACAAATCAATAAAAAAAAAACCGCCGGTGATCGCTTGCTGCAACAACTGACGTGCCGCTGTTGCGCGCAGATTGTCCTCAAACTCAGCCGGGCGCAGACCGTTTTGCGCCAAGGCGAACTCATAGCCTTCGCGGTCAAAATTGCCATCAACACCGCGAAACTGAGGGATCGCTTGCAGTTGACGTGCCACTTCACCATCGCCCACAGACAGGCCTGCCACGCGCGCTTCTTCATCAAGGGCTGCGGTCGCGACAAGACGGGCACGGGTCTGCCGGTCAATGCCCAATTGCAACGCCTGCTGAACGCTGAACTGCGTACCAAAGCGCTGGCTTTGGGCTTGAATATCTTGCTGAAGACCGCGCTGATACTGCTCAACGGTGATCTCTGTCTCTCCGACCGACCCGACCGAGCGGATCGTGCCGCCAAGCCCGTTCGCACCGAAGCCCGCGAGGCCGGCAATCAACAGGATCAAGATGATCCAGACAAAGATACGTGACGTTTTCTTACCCGCTGCGGTGGCCATGCCGGATGCCCTTGTAATATGTTGGTTGCGATGTGGTAATGCTTTGCGCGGCAAGGGGCAAGCATGGGTTTGTCAACTTTTGGTCAGGGGGTTAGTCGGGATGGATTTCCAGCCCCGCCAGACGCGCGTAAAGTGCCCCGATACCCGCCCGATCAATGTTGGCAAATGCGATGCGCAGGGATTTCGGACCGAGCGGGTCGCCCTCCGGCGCAAACATCGTACCGGGCAGGCAAAGCACTCCAATCTCAGCGACCATTTTCTGCGCCAGCTCATCAGACGGGATCGCAAACGGGTGCACCATATAGGCGAAATATGCCCCACTTCCCAAAAGCTTCCAACCTTTCGCTTCGAGAGCGGGAAAACCATCTGTGATCGCTTGTCGCCGGTCGAGAATCTCTAGACGTTGTTCAGCCAGCCACGGCCCAAGGTTCTGCAACCCCCAAAGGGCGGCGCGTTGGCCCAGTTGGTTTGGGCAAATGGCAACAGTGTCGAGGAACTTCTCCGCCTCAGCCAACCGGTCGGAATCGGCGATCATCGCCCCGACACGGTGCCCCGTCAGCCGATACGCCTTCGAAAAGGAGTAAAGCTGGATCAGCGTCTGATCCCAGTCAGGATTGGTTAATAGGCCATGCGGCGCACCCTCGCGACTGTCAAAATCGCGATAGGTCTCATCGACGATCAAGGCGATACCGCGGGATTTGCACAGGTCAAAGAACGCCTGCATCGTCCGTGCCGGATATTCGGCGCCGCCGGGATTGTTCGGCGAAACCAATACGATAGCGCGTGTCTTTGATGTAATCAGCGCCTCGGCTGCCTCTGTCGTTGGCACCAAAGCTTCCCCAGTGGGCAGCGGCACCGCGTTGATGCCACCCATATCGAGCCACATCTTATGGTTAAAATACCAAGGTGTCGGCAGGATGATCTCGTCGCCTTCCGCAGCCAATGTGGCCAGGGTCGCAGCAAAAGCCTGATTGCAGCCCGAAGTGATCGCGATTTGATCGCTGCCGACAGACCCGCCGTAATGCGCGGTCCAGTTTTCGGCTAGGGCGCTGCGCAGCGCTGGCAGACCCAAAACGGGGCCATATAGATGCGTGTCGTCCTCTTCGAGAACAAACCTCGCCATTGCTTCTCGCATGGAGGCAGGCGGTGGATCAACAGGTGCAGCCTGACTGACATTGATCAAAGGCTGGTTGTCGGAAAACGTGACACCTTGCAGCCAGCGGCGCGCTTCCATCACCGGCGGCGGGAAGGTTGCGGCCATGTTTGGATTAAGCAGCACCACCTCAGTCTTGCCCACGGTAAGGTTTGACATATTGCATCGCCATATCCCACGGGAAGAATATCCACGTGTCCTGAGACACTTCGGTGATGAAGGTATCGACCTGCGGGCGCCCTTTTGGTTTGGCATAAACGGTCGCGAAATGCGCGTTTGGATACAATTCCCGCACCACTTCCAGCGTTTTGCCGCTATCGACCAGATCGTCGATAATCAAAACCCCGGTGCCGTCCCCCATCAACGCGTCGTCGGGCTTTTTCAAGACCGTCGCCGCTGATTGCGACTGGTGATCATAGGATTTGATGGAGATCGTATCGACCGTGCGAATGTCCAACTCCCGCGCGGCTATCATCGCAGGCGCCATACCGCCCCGCGTGATCGCCACGACCGCTTTCCACGCCCCATTGTCCGGCCCATGCCCATCCAAACGCCAGGCAAGTGCCCGGCTGTCACGGTGGATCTGGTCCCAACTGATATGAAACCCTTTCTCATGGGGCAGGCGGTCGGCGTCAGACATGCAGGTCTCTCCTTGGAAGTGTTCTCATCAGTTGGGGCGTAAGCTGTGACCGAAGCCCGTTTTACTTTTCAATGTCGGGCGCATCCACCGCTTTCATGCCGACGACATGGTAGCCAGCATCCACATGCAAGACCTCGCCCGTGACGGCCGACCCCAGATCAGACAACAGATAAAGCGCAGAGTTTCCGACCTCTTCCTGTGTCACAGTCCGGCGCAGCGGCGCGTTATATTCATTCCACTTCATAATATAGCGAAAATCGCCTATGCCCGAGGCCGCCAACGTCTTGATGGTGCCTGCCGAAATCGCGTTCACGCGAATTGCCTGCTTGCCCAGATCTTCCGCCATATAGCGTACCGACGCCTCCAGCGCGGCCTTGGCCACGCCCATTACATTATAATGCGGCATGACCTTTTCTGCCCCATAGTAAGTCAGCGTCAGCATCGAGCCACCATCACTCATCAGTTTTTCCGCGCGCTGCGCCACCGCCGTGAAGGAATAGACGGAGATATCCATGGACATGCGGAAGTTTTCCGGGCTGGTGTCGACATAGCGACCCCGAAGCTCGTTTTTATCAGAAAAACCAATCGCATGGACGACGAAGTCCAACTTGCCCCAGGTTTTCTCCAACTCTGCAAACAACGCATCAAGCGACGCCGCATCCGAGACATCACATGGGATGACGAGGTCGGCCCCAATGCTGTCGGCCAAAGGGCGCACGCGCTTGAGAAGCGCCTCGCCCTGGTAGGAAAAGGCGATCTCCGCGCCCTGATCCGCGCAGGCTTTCGCAATGCCCCACGCAATCGATTTGTCATTCGCGACACCCATAATCAGGCCGCGCTTGCCCGCCATCAAACCGTTCGCCATTCCCGTCCCTCACCGTTTTTGTGTTACATTTGGGTTTAGGCCAAAGAATGTGGGGCTTCAAGTCGTCGCGGGTGACGTGGGGCAAGCGGGTTGTAAACTGCGTCGTTCAGTTCTTGAAAAGGTAAAAATGACCTGCTAGGCCGAAAAGAAAGCAGTTGTGGGGACAACAATGGGCGAGCGGGACGGCATATTCGCTGGCGACGATCCGATAGAGATCGCGCAGCGGTGGCTGAAAGAAGCAGAACAGTCGGAGATCAATGATCCCAACGCAATGGCCTTGGCCACATGCGACGCAGACGGCCTGCCCAATGTCCGCATGGTCCTCCTGAAAGAGATCGAAGCCGACGCGTTCGTGTTCTACACAAATTACGAGGGCGTCAAAGCCAGCGAGATCGAAGCCTCCGGAAAGGCGGCTTTTGTGCTGCATTGGAAATCCTTGCATCGCCAGATCCGTGTGCGCGGGACAGTTACCCGCGAAGACGGCGCGCAGGCTGATGCCTATTACGCGTCGCGCTCTTTGCAGAGCCGTTTGGGCGCCTGGGCGTCTGATCAGTCCAAGCCACTGGCCTCGCGCACCGCGTTGATGGCCAAGGTTGCAAAAGTCACCACCGAGAAGGGGACAGCACCCAGCCGTCCGCCTTTCTGGGGCGGTTACAGGATCTTACCGTCCGAAATTGAATTTTGGGCCGATGGTGCATTTAGACTGCATGATCGGTTCCGTTGGCGGCGAAAAACCGCCGAAAAAGGGTGGGAAATCAGCCGATTGAACCCGTAAGTGAGTCTTTTTGGCAGCAAAGGGCAGGAAACCCGTACTTTAGGAAGAAATTAAATCGTGAGAAGCTTTGTGCGTAGTATAAAAAACAACAAGAGGAGCAGCCCATGGGCAAGCTCGAAGACGCTGACGTTTTCAGCGCAGCATGGATATCGGACGAACTTGGCGTGTTGAGTGAAGATAAAATAGTTACCGGGCAGGTAAAATGGTTTGACGCCGTCAAAGGCTTTGGCTTCGTGATCGCAGATGCGGGCGGGCCAGACATTTTGCTCCACGCCAATGTTTTGCGCAACTTCGGGCAAGGTTCCATCGCAGACGGTACGGTTGTTGGCCTGAAGGTTCAAAAGACTGATCGTGGCCTGCAGGCCACCGAAGTAGTGTCAGTCGCGCCTCCGAAAGATGCCTCCTCTGAGACAGATCTAGTTGAACTGAATGTTGATTTGGGCGATGTCCCATTGATCCCGGCACGGGTGAAATGGTTCGACACGACAAAAGGGTTTGGTTTTGCAAATTGCTATGCGGGTTCCGACGACGTTTTCTTGCATGTTGAGGTTCTGCGCCGCTGCGGTCTTGCCGACCTGCAGCCTGGTGAAGCGGTCTGCCTGCGGATTGTCGACGGCGAACGCGGCAAGATGGCCGCTGAAATCCACGCTTGGGATTACGCACTCAGCCATTCTTAAATCTCTCGCCACAGCGGGACTGATTTGGGCGTTCACGGCCGTGAGCGCCCTTTCTATGTGTCGCGACAATGTGGTTGATCTGCGTGGCGACTGGGGGCAGGTGCGCTTCAACATCGAAATAGCCGATGATATCGAAGAACGTGCCGAGGGCCTAATGAACCGCCCGTCCATGCCACGTCTGTCCGGCATGCTTTTCATTTACGAGACGCCGGGGCAGCTGACATTCTGGATGCGAAACACTCTGATTCCGCTCGATATGCTATTTGTCGATCCCGATGGCATCGTGCGCCATATCCATTCGAATGCGATTCCCCTCGATGAAACCACAATCTCTGGTGGGGACGGTCGGCTCGCTGTCCTGGAGATCAATGGTGGAATGGCCAAAAAGCTTGGAATTTCCGTTGGCAGCGAATTGCGGCATCCCTCAATGCCACAAAATCTTGCAGCTTGGCCCTGTCAGGCCAACTAAGGGCTTTTCAAACCCTCAAAGCGGCGCTAGGAAGCGGGTCTAGATCGTCGGGGCGTGGCGCAGCCTGGTAGCGCACCTGTTTTGGGTACAGGGGGTCGTAAGTTCGAATCTTACCGTCCCGACCATCTAAATCTCCAATCAGCTTTAAACTTGTGCATTGTTTCCCAGCTGCAAAGAAAATGTGGGAAAATGATAACGGTTATTTCAGGCGTTTGAATTCGAATTCTCCGCGTCGAATCTTACATGGAGTTAACACGCCATCACAGGTCTGTGAGCTAACCCCCCTCTGTGTAATGGGTTTTTTCAGACGTCCGTTTCACATTAAGAAACTCTTCATTTTTGAGTCTCCGCCGACGCTCAAATTTTGCTCGACCCGTCAATGTCAAAAAACCTTCATAAAGCAAAATAAAACCGTTGACGGGCTAGGGCTCCATACGTCAGGTTGTGGGTGCTCGGTAGAGCGGCACCATATCTAGTAGTTAAACTGGAAGGTGTGTGGGACGGACGAAATTCATCGCAAACGAGCACCGTCAGGTGCCAATGCCTGCAAAGCGTGTGTGCGCAGCAGACAATGAACTTCTGTTCCCGAAACGATAAAGACGGTCCGCGGAGGCAGGCCAATTAAACAGGAACGAAGCGCGAGCATGGCGCGACCCGGACACACAGGTTCGGGCAACGGATCGGGATGACTAACTATGAAAATTGACCGCAAACTGACAACTTCCGGGCAAGACGCCTACGCGGCGCTGGAATTCTCAACCACCGTGTCCGAGATCCGGAATCCCGATGGGACGATCGTTTTCAAGCTGGATAACGTGGAGATCCCTGCAGGTTGGAGCCAAGTGGCATCTGACGTCATTGCGCAGAAATATTTTCGCAAAGCCGGCGTTCCCGCAAAACTTAAATCCGTGAAAGAAAAGGGCGTACCTGCGTTCCTTCAACGTTCCGTTGCTGATGAGGTTGCACTCAAGAAACTGCCGGAAGACCAGCGCTACGGCGGAGAAACATCTGCCAAGCAAGTTTTCGATCGTCTGGCCGGCGCATGGTGCTACTGGGGCTGGAAAGGCGGCTACTTTTCAAGCGAAGCCGACGCCCAGGCCTATTACGACGAAATGCGCGTGATGTTGGCGAAACAAATGGCCGCTCCAAATTCACCGCAATGGTTTAATACTGGCCTGCATTGGGCTTACGGCATCGATGGCCCGGCGCAAGGCCACCACTATGTCGATTACAAGACGGGCAAACTGACAAAATCAGCGTCTTCTTACGAACATCCACAACCGCATGCCTGCTTCATCCAGTCCGTGTCGGACGATCTGGTGAATGATGGTGGCATCATGGATCTTTGGGTCCGTGAAGCGCGGCTCTTCAAATATGGCTCCGGCACCGGCACGAACTTCTCCTCCCTGCGTGCCGATGGCGAGGCGCTGTCCGGTGGGGGCAAGTCCTCTGGTCTTATGGGGTTCCTGAAAATCGGTGACCGGGCAGCGGGAGCAATCAAGTCGGGCGGCACAACGCGCCGCGCGGCAAAAATGGTGATCGTGGATGCCGATCACCCCGATATCGAAGAGTTCATCAATTGGAAGGTGCTGGAAGAGCAGAAAGTGGCGTCCATCGTCGCGGGCTCAAAGATGCACGAACAGAAGCTGAACCTGATCTTCGGTGCGATCAAAGGCTGGGACGGCAAGTTGGAAGACGCCGCCGATCCAAAGGTAAACCCGCAGCTGAAAGACGCGATCAGGGACGCTAAAAAGGTTGCGATCCCAGAGACTTACGTCAAGCGCGTTCTGGATTACGCAAAGCAGGGCTATGACAGCATCGAGAATCCGACCTATGACACAGACTGGGAATCAGA
>CAYGQQ010000105.1:0-9862 GCA_964352105.1 uncultured Rhodobacterales bacterium
GAGTACTTGACTACGAATCAAGGGGTCGGGGGTTCGAATCCTCCCCAGCGCGCCACTATTTCAAGGTAACTAATTGTTATAAAGCAATTTTAACGCTTTGATTTTCCTTCGTTCCCCCAAAAATTCCCCCAGCCTACTTATCAGTGGGGCGAAGTGAGCCCGTGTCAATCTAAACAGACCTCTAGCGCTTTGGATATGGATGCCTTCCCTAGGGACTGCAGGCGCAGCATCGGTAACGCCACACCTAAAGTCGAAACTGGGCGACCCACGCTGGGGGCAGTATTATCCAACAATTGAACATGCTGCGGTCGGCCTAATGACGGCTTCGAGCCCAACCCGGCCGTTGCCTTTTCTGCTGTTTGCGTTCGCAGCGTGGAAAATGCGGCGTGAGCGAGAACTTTCATGCCGTCGCGCGGCGAAAGAAGCGGTTATTAGTGCAGCCCGCAGCATGCATAAAGCGGCGAATTTACGGCGCGCGAAAAGGAGCACATAGCCTTTGATCTGATCTACAACTAGTTCCTGCGAAAGGCCGCCTTCTTGATCCAGCAGTTCTGGACTGCGGTGATCTTCTGCCTTGGCATTGTCATGATCGTTCGGTGCTTTGAAGCGGTACAGACGATGGGCGGCAATAATTGGGAGGTGTGGTATTTTGTCTGGGAAGACAGCCTGCGGTGCAAGGCGGGCACCTATCGTCAATCAAGTAATCTGGATGCTGCCAAGAAGGGCCTGTTTTTCTGAGCAGCCTGTCCGCGATCACGTGATAGCGAAAGGTGCTGAGCGCTGCGGAAAAAAAAGGGCGACAGGTCCGATCCGCCGGACCAATTCAGCTGAGTTTCTTAGGGTAAACGGCACCCTCAGACCCGTAGACATTTCTGGGCCACATAAGAGTGGAAAAGACAGCCCTATGTCTGAGTGTCGCACTAGAAGACACATTCAGAATTGCGTCTCTTTGTCATTTCCCTGCAAATTTCGCGACATGGTCATGATAGTGCTGCAGCGCGGGTTCGTTGCGGCCAAATACAAAGGCTTCGTTCGCTTTGGAGCCGAGGGTTTTCTGGATCTGCAGACCCATCGCGTAGTCTTCGTCTTTGACGGCCATCAGCACCAGATCACTAAAGGCCTGAGTGTGGGCAATTTCGGCTTCCGTTTCGGGCTTTTTCGCGCACATGATCGACTGGCGCGTCACAGTTGTTTCGGGTGTAGGGCCGGGGAAAACCTGGCTCACGAGGCAATGATCGCCCAAGACGCCCGAGATCGACGTATTGGGAAAGACCGAATGGATCAGGCGGATGTGCTCTGAAGGATCGCCCCATTCGCTTTGTTCGATCTTGGCGATTTCTTTCAGCGACTTGCGCCCGAACACGATGCGTTGATGCGGGCCATAGGTGTCGTGCAGCATCAGATTGCCTACGGTGTATTTACCAACAGTTTCAGCATGCAGCGTGTTGTGATGATAGGCTTCAAGATAGCCATCCCATGCGACCTTCCAGCCGGGGCCGTCAATGTCGCGCTGCTCGTAGAGATACCAGTTCGCCAGATCGAGCGTGTCCAGCTCATAGGTGAAATCACCAAGCCACGCGTCAATGTCAAATGTCATGCCGGGGGTCAAGCAGACCCAAATCATGCCAGCGCGTTCTTCGCAGGGCAGTTCCTTCAAACCCAGCTTTTCCGTGTCCACATCGCCAAAGGTCTTGCCGCCATACATGCTGATCAGCTTGCCTTTCATGTCATAGACCCACGCATGATAGGGGCAGGAAAACTGGCGCTGTTCGCCGCGCCCATTGGCGCAAACAGGTGCACCGCGATGGCGGCAGGCGTTGAGGAACGCATGTGCTTTGCCCTCACCATCGCGGGTGACGATGACGGGGGTCCCGACGACTTCGGTGGCGGTATAGCTGTTGGGCTCTGCGATCTCGATCGACAGCGCCAAGGCCAGCGGCTTTTCCTTGAAGATCTTCTCGACCTCATGAGCGTAGCGCTCGGGATCGGTATAGGCAGAGACATCCAGCGCATAGGTGTCGCTGGCCTGATCTGTGGTGCGGTTGGTGTAGTGGGTGACAGCGCGGTGCGCCAGTTCCATAGTTTCTGACATCGGTCTCATTGGTCGTCTCCTCTACGGTTTTGTCACATATTCGGCGTCAAACGCCTGCCAAGCGGCAAGGCTTTCGGGATAGTCTGCCGCAAGGCGTTGATCGCCTGCCACAACGCGATCAGATTGGGTCAGCACGCCGTCATATTCAGACACAGGCACGTAATACAGAAAGCTGATCGTGCGTTTGGCAAAACGCCAAGTCCCATCCTCGATTGCGTATTCGTCGTCGTATTTCATTGCTGCAAGGCTCTGCACACCACCTGGCGTGGTTTCGGCATGGCTGAGCAGCAGGCCGGAGGCTTTGTCCTCACCGCCGCGGTCAAAACGGATGATGTGATCATGGGTCCAATGATACCCGGGACCGCGAATGGCTAGAACCTTGCGAAACATTTCCATGATCTCGTCGCGCCCATCCGCCATCAACATCCCGTTCGGGCTGGTGAATTGAGCATCGCTGGTGAACAGTGTCTCAAGCGTTTCGATGTCATGTTCATCGCAGGCAATGCCGTAGCGCGTCACCAGATCTGAAAGCGCTGTACGGGCCTCAAGGCGGGCAACACGAGTTTCGAGGTCAGCAAGATCGGTCATTTCATCTCCCGTAAACTTGGTTTGGCAGCCATGTGGCAATGGCAGGTTGCCAGATCAGCAGCGCGACAAGCGCGAGCATCGCCACAACAAAGGGGGCTGCCCCAATGCAGACATCGCGAAACGCGGCGCCCTTTGAGCGGATGCCTTGCACCACAAACAGGTTGACCCCGATCGGCGGTGTGATCAGCGCAGTCTCCATCAAAAGCACGACCATGATGCCGAACCAGACCGGATCGTAACCCATGGATGTGACCAGCGGAAAGACGACCCCGATGGTGGTAAGCATCATCGAAAACGTCTCCATGAACATGCCGATAATGAGGTAGAACACGACCACACAGAGCATGAGCTGCAATGGTGTCAGGCCCAGCGTGCCAATGAATTCGGTCGCAAGCTGAATCGCGCCGAAGAAGCCGACAACGATGTTCAGGATCATCGCTGCAAAGATGATCAGCATGATCATGGACGTGGTGCGCACCGTGCCTTCAAAAGATGCAAGCAACATCGCGCCGTTCAGTTTTCGCTTCCACGCCGCAAGGATCAGCGACAGGACAACCCCGATGGAGGCGGCCTCGGTCGGGGTGGCAAGCCCTGCGTAAATTGTGCCAATCACGCCAAGAAACAAGATCGCGGGCGGGATCAGATCAACCAAGGCCCAGAGCCGCTCGCTCCAAGTAGAAGAGATGCGTTCGCCGCCCATTTCGGGCTTTATGATGCAAATGATCAGGATCATCAGCGAGAACAAGGCCGCGAGCATGACGCCGGGGATAACACCGGCCAAGTACAGCTCTGGCACAGAGGTTTGCGTCAGCACGCCGTAGACAATGAGTGTGACAGAGGGCGGGATCAGAATGCCCAATGTGCCGCCCGCCGCGACCGAGCCAAGGAAGAGCGGCTCGTTATACTTGTGCCGCTCGATCTCGGGATAGGCGACAGTTCCGATGGTGGCGGCAGTCGCAACAGATGATCCTGAGGTGGCCGCAAAGATCGCCGATGATCCGATGTTTGAATGCATCAAGCCGCCCGGCAGCCAGCTGAGCCATTTGGCAACGGCGGAATACATCTGACCCGCCAAACCAGCGCGAAGGTTGATTTCGCCAAGCAGAATGAACAGCGGGATCGACAGCAGCAGATATTGGTTGGACTTCTCCCACAGGAACCCGCCAAACGTGCGTTGCAAGCGGCCATCGTTCCAGAAGAAGTCCATGACAATGGCAATATCACCAAGGATCGCCGCAACAGGCAGCGACAGAGCGATTAGCGTGAACAAGACACCAATGAACGCGCCGGACTTCATGGTGCTTCGCTTTCAATTTGGGTGGTGACATGGGGAATGCCAGCGATACCCGCGACGTCGCTCGGGCGTCCCTTCAGGATCAAAAGCAGCACATAAACCGCCAGAAAGAAGATGCAGAGCAGAAAGAAACCCATGCCCGCCAGCCAAAAGCTTTGCGGTATCCAAAGCGGTGTTTGCAAGGTGGTGCGCGCTGTGGCTCCGAAGAATAGCGTGTCTTGTAGCGTGATCCATGCGCGGTAGGTCAGCACCCCGACAAACATCCCCATCGCCAAAAGCGCGAGCAGATCGGCCCAGGCACGCAGGCGCGTGCCGAATTTTTGATAGGCCACGTCGATGCGCACATGGGCGCGTTCGAACAGCACAAAGCTAAAGCCCCATGTGGTGGCTATTGCGAAAATATATCCGGAAATCTCGTAGGCGCCGGGAACCGACATCGAAAGCGTATTACGCAAAGCGACGTCCAGTGTCGTCGCCAGCGCGATCAGCAGATAACCCGCGCCGAAGACCCAGACGCTCAGCCGTGAAATGCGGAACAAAAGGCCGTGGAGAAAATCCATGATGCGGGGGATCCAGATCAGCGCGAAGATGGGTGGCCCCGCATAAATGCAGGGCCATCCGTTAGATTAAAGCTTTGCCTCATAGCCAAGCAGTTTGCCGATGGTGTCGTTCCATTTGGCAACGCAGCCCGGAGAGCGCTCTTCGCAGCGCTTGGCCCAGTTTGCGATCACGCCGCCTTCGATAGAGGCACGCATTTGCTCGCCAGCTTCTGCCGTCAATGACACTTGGGACATGCCGCCCGTTTCACCGCGCTCGCACGGACCGTTCGCCATGCAATTGATGCCGTCTGTGTCCTCGGAAATCGTTGCGGCCCAGCTTTGCTCTTCCAGCTTGGCCACTTCCGCTTCGATCAGGGCGCGCTCATCGTCCGTCAGGCCGTTCCACGTGTCGTTGTTGACCGCCAGGAAAGATGCGGTGTAGCCAAGCGACACCTGCACGTCATGCGACGCGCCCTGGAACC
This sequence comes from uncultured Rhodobacterales bacterium, assembly GCA_964352105.1. Classification (GTDB taxonomy): domain Bacteria; phylum Pseudomonadota; class Alphaproteobacteria; order Rhodobacterales; family Rhodobacteraceae; genus Litoreibacter. The sequence continues at coordinate 4,996 of CAYGQQ010000105.1, forward strand.
ATTTGGCGGAATAAGCCGACAAAGTCCCTGTTGCACCGCAATCCAGCGCGCCTTTTTCCAAGCTCGGCAGAACTTCCCCGAAAGCGACTGCGACAGGCACAGCATCAAGCGTTTCGGTGATGAAATCGGCCATGGAAGCGCCGAACGAACGGATTTTTTTGTCCTTGAAAACGTCCAAACTAACTTCACCGTCCGTGCCTTCGGGCAAGTTGCAATAAAGATGTGTCTGCGGCCATGCGTAGACCATCAAAATGTGCGAATTGAACAGCTCTTGGAACTCGGCTTCCATAACTGGCTTGTAGACGTCGGCCACTTGCTTGAACGTCGCAAGATCAGGCGTCACACCTGTCAAATCAGCGCCTTCGATCACAGGGCTGTCGCCAGCGACATATAGAAACACGCCATGTGCAAAATCAAACGCACCTGAGCGCAATTCGCGCATCACGGTCGTGCCGTCCATGCCCAATTCGGTGAGGGGCTTGGCGTTGGCAGTCAACATACCGTTCGAGGCTGCGGGCAGTTGTTCGTTCCAGAACGGGCCTTCGCGCTCTTTCCAAGGGGTTAAGACGCCCCAAGTGCCGACGACCGAAAACTCACGCTTTTCCTGCGCGATAGCCGATGTGCCGCCAAAGGCCAGCGATGCGGCGAACAAGCCGGATGCCAATTTACCAGTGAATGTCATTTTCGTTCCTCCCAGAATTTGTCGGACATGCGCCGACCATGCCGCAAACGCGGTCCATCTCCGAAGCCTACAAAAACATTGACATCAATTCAATTGAAATCGTTATAATCGAAAACGCTGCAAATCGCAGCCAGGTTTGCAGAGGCCGACATAAAATGGATTTGCGGTTTTCTGAGCGCACTGGCGTTCTAATACTCCCGCCGCACTCAAGGAGAGACAGATGATTGTCGAGCAACGGACATACCGCTTCAAAGCAGGAAAAGTTCCCACCTTTATGGAGATTTACGAAGCAAAAGGTCTTGAGATACAGAAACGCATACTGGGCAATCTGATCGGATATTTTGTCACTGAGATTGGGCCGCTCAACGAAACGGTCCACTTGTGGGGCTATGACAGTCTGGATGATCGCACAGCGCGGCGTGCGGCGTTGATGGCCGATCCTGACTGGCGTGCGTTTCTGGCGCAGATTGTGCCATTGCTGGAAACGCAAGAGAGCAAGATCATGCTGCCCACCTCGTTTTCGCCAAGCTGAGTATCAACAGCCCTTAGTGCAGCTCTTCGATGAACTTGTCTTGGGCGATTTCCTCAGTGCCATAGGCCACTTCGCGGGTCAGGCGCGTGTCCCCGATCGACGCGAGACGCCAGCCAGGAATGCGATTGCGCTTGGGCGGCGGTGAGAGGTCCTTTTCGACGCCATCGATCATCACGGTGGTGATGTTGTCAGGATTGCCGAGCAGGCTCAGGTCTTCCTCGACTTTGCCGGTCACACAAATGATATCGGCGCGATAGCCCGGTGCGATAACGCCGATCTCACCTTCCATCTTGATGCCAACAGCGCTTTTCTGCGTGCCGCATTGGATGGCTTCCAGCGGGGTCATGCCGAAATACTTCACAAAGACTTCCATCTCGCGGTAGTGCCAGTCGCCATAAGGCACGAGCGAGAAACCGGCTTCTGAGCCTGTCAGAAGCGGCACGCCTTCTTTATGCGCCCGTGTCATCGTGTCGATGGATTCTGTGATCTCGCGCTCGAACAAGGCCATAAGGCTGTCCGATGTGCCGATCTTTTTTCCGAACTCGACCATATTGTATTGAAAGGTCAAGGCAGGGGCGATCGGGACCTTGTGGTCGATGATCGCTTGCAGCGCCTCGTCATCCATTGCAGTGCCATGAAAGATCAAATCAAAGCCTGCCGCAGCCGCCTTGCGCGTGGCTTCCGCGCCGCGGCAATGGCCCATCACGGGCGTTTGCAGATCGTGCGCCGTGTCGCAGATCAGCTTGAGCTCGTCCATCGTCCACACGCACAGCTCGCCTTTGTGCGATTGGCGCGGGATGATGCCGGTGACATGAACCTTGATCCAATCCGCGCCGTATTTGACCTGGCGGCGCACTTCTTTAACGATCTCGTCCTTGGAATTGACGGCCATGTAGTAGCCCGTTGTGCCCTCGTCATTGATAAGCTGTCCTGCGGTTCCACCAACACCTGTGATCAGTGCGTAAGCCCCACAAGACATGCGGGGCCCTTCCACGATATTGGCTTCAATCGCGTCGCGCAGATCGAGCATGTTCTCGAAGGTGCTGTCCGGGTCGAGCATGCTGGTGACGCCCGCACGCAGCAGTTTACGTGCATTGTAAGACGCGACCAGAGCAGACAGCCCGTTGCGCCGTTGAAAGAAGATTTCCGAGTTTGATCCCGCATCGTCAAAGGACAAATGGCAATGGGTGTCGATCAAACCAGGCATGACGGTCTGGCCCGTGGCGTCAATCCGCTTGAGGGTTGGATTGCTTGCAGCCTGTGTGTCGGCATCCGCGCCAATGGCAGCTATCTTACCGCCCTGCACCAGAACCGACGCTTCAATCGCAGGGTTACCAGCACCGTCGATCACACGCCCTTTTTCAATGATAAGATCAGTCATGTTCGTCCCTGTGTGAGCTAGGCGCGCAACAATCTGCGTGCGTTGTCTGCAAGTTTTTTAGGTGGCAGATGCGCCGCCAAATCATCGGGCGCATCCCAGCCAGAGAAGTTCGTGCCAAAAACCAGACGGTCATCCCCGACGAGGCCCGTAAGCATTGCCAGCGAGTTATCCTTGTTCAGGTGATTGTCAAACCAGAGCGTCGCGAGCCGCTCTTCAAAAGCGCCATCTGCCCGCAGCGCAGCACTTGCCCAGGGCCGTTTGCGCGCAGCCATCGCCATACGCCCGATCAAATACCCCGTAGAGCCGCCACCATGGCTGATGCAGATATCGAGATCAGGATGCCGGTCCAGAACCCCCCCGTAGATAAGACGTGCAACAGCCAAGGCTTCTTGCGCCGCAAAGCCGATCACCACATCCAGATCATAATCGCGCAGATTGGCATCCCCCGCAGGCCCATCAATACCCGCAGGCGAGGGATGAATGAACAAAGGAACATTCAAAGTTGTGCAGGCCTCATAGAACGCATCCATTTCCGGTGCGTCCAGCGGCAAGGGCATGTCTGTTCCTATGTATCCACCCAGCAGGTCCAGATCGCTCACAGCGCGCGTCAGTTCTTCAATCGCCGCGCCGATATCCTGCATGGGAAGTGCCGCGAGCCCGGCAAAATGATCCCGGCGCGCGGCCACGAGATTGGACAGCGCATTGTTATGGGTCCGGCAAAACGCATCGGCAACAGGCGCATCAATGAAGTGCAAAAACGTGAGCGGGTTGGGCGACAGGATTTGAAAATCAATCCCGGCTTGATCCATCCGTTCAAGCCGCAGGTCAGAGTCCATAAAGGCAGAGCCCTGATAGCGCACGCCGTCGAGACGATAACCCCCAACGCGAAACCACGGCGCATCGCCCTCTTGCCCGCCCATTTCCGGCCCAAGCGCGCCAGCTGCGCCGAAGGTCTCGGGCAGGATCACATGCGCGTGCACATCTATGACGTTTGCGCTAGAAAGTGGCACCGTGAGGTCTCCAAGGTTGCGATTAAATTCGATATCGATATAATTGTAATGGAAATAAATTGTCAATGTAGCGTTCTTCACCGGCGCTGCCGAGAAGGGATGTACCGATGAGCAAAACAGCTGAGATACCCACTGATCTCCCGCTGCTGGAAGACCGCGTCACCTTTCTGACCCACCGGATTAATGCGCGACTGCATCAGGTAAGCAGCCCCGTTATCGCACAGTTCGGGCTGGATCTGTACAGCTCACGGGTCTTGTTCGCACTGGATCAGAACGGGCCAATGAAGGTAGGGCAGCTGGTTGAGCTAATGGCGCTGCCGCAATCCACGATTTCGCATCAACTGAAGCGCATGGAAAAAGACGGTCTGGTCCGCAGAACACGCTCTCAGACGGACAATCGCACGGTGCATATTTCTGTGACGGAAGACGGGGCGAAGGCCACACAGTTATGTACCAGCCTGAGCAATCTTATTCAGGATCGTATTTCCGAAGAGTTTAGTGATCAGGAATTGGCGACGCTTACAGATGGCTTAAAGCGTGTTTTCAAGGTCCTGGAGGTTGTCCCGTCTCTGGATACCCTCGCTGACCAATTCTCGGAGCATGCAGCGGAGTGATCCAATGGCGACAAGATTAGACGGCCCTTTGGAGTGATGTTTTTTCGCCTTTTGCCGCAGTTGGGCTATTGAAATCATCCTTGACCGACAAACTGCGAAGACCGGGCAATCCAATCGCGTTCGAACGGCTAGTTGAGAAGCCCTGATCCTACTGTAGCAACTGTCATGCCGCACATGCGGCGTTACTCTAGACGAGCAATAGCCGCGCTAACAAAATGCAAGTTCGGCTGTGTCTTGTTAGTTTCAATTGGTTGCTGCGAAAACTCAGTTCGAACTCCACCCGCTTATGCCCGATCCAATAGCTGCTTCGGTAAAAGTCTCTGCGTCGCAGAATTTATTGTGCTGCGCGCGCCACCCAATGCTGCGTCAGCAATTGCTGCGTGAGCAAAAGGCGGCTAAGTCCGCAAAGCCGACCTTGAACGACGCGAGCTGAGTTTCGTAGGGCGGGCTTTAGCCCGCGACGATACAGATGCGGGCTGAAGCCCGCCCTACGGCGGCAACCCCAACGGCAACTAAGTCCCGCACAGCTGCCGTCTGGTGCTTCAAACAGTCAATATTGCCTGACAGAAAGCGTCGGATGTCGGTTCTGAGCCGATTTTGTTGAAAAACTCCGTTTTTGGCAAAATCGGTGAATTTTTTGTCCGTACA
>CAYGQQ010000106.1:0-9690 GCA_964352105.1 uncultured Rhodobacterales bacterium
GGCCTATACGGCGCTCACATCACAGGCGGGGTCGGGTCCGCGCGGGGAGAAATCCCGTTTGGATCCACCGGTTGAACATATGTTCTCAAGCTCCGCCGAGGTATAAACCGGAAAGGAAAAATGACATGGCGCTGCCTGAATTTTCACTGCGTCAGCTTCTGGAAGCTGGCGTTCACTTTGGTCACCAGACCCAACGTTGGAACCCGCGTATGGAGTCGTATATATACGGCGCCAAGAACGGCATTCACATCATGGACCTGACGCAAACTGTTCCGCTTCTGGATCAGGCTTTGCAGGTTGTGCGTGAGACGACTTCCAAGGGTGGTCGTGTGCTGTTTGTCGGCACCAAGCGTCAGGCGCAACGCCCGATTGCCGAGGCTGCCGAGAAATCCGCACAGTATTTCATGAACCACCGCTGGCTTGGTGGCACATTGACCAACTGGAAAACTGTTTCGAACTCTATCAACCGTCTGAAAACCATCGACGAAGCGATGGAAGGCGGCTTCACCGGTCTTACCAAGAAAGAGCGTCTTGGCATGGAGCGTGATCAGGGCAAGTTGCAAGCGTCTCTGGGCGGTATCCGGGAGATGGGCGGCACGCCTGATCTGTTGTTCGTCATCGACGTGAACAAGGAAGATCTGGCCATCGCGGAAGCCAACAAGCTGGGCATTCCGGTTGTGGCTGTTGTGGACAGCAACTGCTCCCCCGATGGGATTGACTATATCATTCCGGGCAATGATGACGCCGCGCGCGCGATCAGCCTGTATTGTGATCTGGTCGCTCGGGCTGCGCTGGACGGCATGTCCGCGCAAATGGGCAATGCCGGTGTTGATCTGGGTGCCGCAGTTGACGCACCAATGGAAGAGGCTGTTGCTGAGGCAGCGCCTGAAGCACCAGCGGAAGCTGCCGCAGAGACCCCAGCTGAAAGCTGATCTGACGATTTAGATATCTGTTTCCCGAAGGCTGTTGAAAACGGCCTTCGGACAACCCAAAACACAGGAGATCCATGAGATGGCGATTACCGCTGCAATGGTGAAAGAACTGCGCGACAGCACAGGCGCAGGCATGATGGATGCAAAGAAAGCGTTGACTGAAAGCGATGGCGACATGGAAGCCGCCGTTGACTGGCTGCGTACAAAAGGTCTCGCGAAAGCGGCTAAGAAATCCGGTCGGACCGCGGCTGAAGGGCTTGTTGCAGTTGCTGTTGAGGCCGGCAAAGGCGTTGCTGTTGAGGTAAACTCGGAAACCGATTTCGTTGGCAAGAATGCAGAGTTCCAAGCGATGGTTGGTGGTATTTCAAAGCTTGCTTTGTCGGTTGACGACTATGACGCACTTCTTGCCGCAGATATGGGCGGCAAAACCGTCGAAGAGGTTGTGACAGCTAAAGTTGCCACGATCGGCGAAAACATGTCTGTTCGTCGCATGGCGACTATCTCGGGCACGTCCGTGGTCTCCTACGTCCACAATGCTGTGGTTGATGGCATGGGCAAGATCGGCGTTCTGGTTGCGCTGTCCGGCGACAACGAAGCTTTCGGCAAGCAGGTCGCAATGCATGTTGCGGCTGTAAACCCTGCGTCTTTGTCTGAGGCTGACCTTGATCCGGCCGTCGTTGAAAAAGAGAAAAATGTCCAGATGGATATTGCCCGTGAAAGCGGCAAGCCGGAGGCCGTCATCGAGAAAATGATCGTCGGCCGGATGAAGAAATTCATGGCCGAAGTCACACTTCTGAGCCAGGCATTCGTGATTAACCCTGACCTGACAGTTGGCGCTGCTGCAAAAGAAGCCGGTGTCGAGATCACTGGCTTCGTACGGCTCGAAGTTGGCGAAGGTATTGAGAAGAAGGAAGAAAACTTTGCAGAAGAGGTCGCGGCACAACTTGGTCGCTAAAACCTTCTGACATTTTCTGACGCTAGAATGAGAAGCGGTGCGCTGGATAAACCAACGCACCGCTTTCTTCTTTTCACCTCCGTGCTGGGGATGACGGTGCGGTGAAAGGAAGAAGCTGTTTTCCGAGCCAAAATACGCCCGAAAAACAGCAATCCGGAAAACCGGACCAATAGGCTTTCCTCCAAAATAGAGGAGGTTGTCCTACCGGCTAAAGTCCCATGGCATAAAGCCACCACTCACGGAACAGTTTCAGAATGCCGGATTCCGGGTCCCGTGTAAAAGTAAGGTTTTCCTTACCTTCGTTAATTCATTGGGGTTTTGGGGGCAAAAAACTGTAAATTTTTCAGCGCGTTAATCTTTGTTAACGCTCGATCAGGAAGAACTGGTTTTGCGAGGACGCCTTTAGGATCGCCTGTGCGGTTGTGTCCACATCAAGCGCTTCGCGGGCCAGCCGCAAATGCTTCTCGATCGTTGCGGGATTGAGGTCCATAATCGTCGCCGTATCTTGAATGGTCTTGCCATCTGCGACCCATTCCAGCACCTCTCGCTGTCGGGAGGTGAGTTTCCGGCGCTGTCCGGTCGTGTGGGGCAGTTGGGTCACTTTCAGGTGAAGGATCTTGTTGGAAAGCTCGATATCTTCACCATGCTCGGCCCAGGTTTCTTCGACATCGGCTTGCGTTAGACCGCGCCGGGCCGTCATGCCGATGGCCCCTTTGGCGCGCATGGACACATCGTGGAAACTGATCGTGTAGCCTGCCACGACACCGAATTTGATGTTTTGGGCCATGGCTTCCATGACTTCCGGTCCGATCTCACCTGACTGCATCATCTGATGGATCATCGACCAGCTGCACGCGCCGACATTTTCCGCAGCCCAAGCAACCATCGGGCCTTTAAAATACATTCCTTCACCGATGAAGACATCGACGTAATCGGGATCGTGGTTGGTCAGGATCAGGGCGTCTTGCAGATCGCCAAGTGTCGTTCCCGTGCGAAATCTTGTGTAGCCATAAATCAGCCGGTCAAACCCGTACTCATTCATCTTTATGGTGTGCAGGTTCCAAGCCTCTTCCATATCATTGGTCGCGAGCAGGGCGTTTAGATGGTCCTGTATCATCCCTGCGCTCCGACGTGGCGGGCGAGGGCGTCCAGCGCCAAGGTGTAACTTTGTGCGCCGAAACCGCAGATCTGCCCGACTGCGACGGCGGAAATGTAGGAGGTTTTGCGAAACGCCTCACGGGCATGGATGTTGGACAGATGGACCTCTACGGTCGGTAGCTCAACGGAGCTGATCGCATCCATCAGGGCCACAGAGGTGTGCGTATACGCTCCCGCATTCAGCACGATACCGGCATGCGTGCCTTTTGCGGCGTGGATCGCGTCGATCAGGGTGCCTTCCGCGTTGGATTGCCTGAAATCGAGCTCGAACCCCAGTGCAGATGCATGCGTTCGGCACATGCTTTCGATATCGGCAAGCGTAACCGCCCCGTAGACCTCAGGCTGACGGGTTCCTAGCAGATTGAGATTAGGACCGTTCAAAACGAGTATCGACGGCATTTTTCCCCATATCTTTCACATTGGTGCAGCAGCAACAAAACACACGTACTCTATGTTGTCGTACAAAGCACGACAATTCCCCGCTGAATGCCACTCCATGCACATTGTATGTGCACGCACGCACCAATCATCGCTGGAAAGCTTTTTCCTCCCCGATGGGCTCTGACGTCCTTGTCGACCGCAGTCAGTGGAAACCAAGCCTCATACACGGCACGGATGCGGTAACATTCACGTATACATTAATTCGGTTGTGGCCGAATAAACAAGAAGAGATTTCAAGAGGGCGCAGATTAGCGTGCGAAACCATAACAAGGTTTGTCCGCGCATTGCTTTGGGGTCGTCAATGGTGTCGCGCGGCACTAAATCCAAGTTATTCAATCCTCTAGGGGATTAATCTGAACTCGCGTATGCTTGTATCGGTAAGGCTTATAATGGTAATTATGTTAAATACATAACACTGCTGTTCAGTTGGGTCTCATCGATTGTTCAAACGAGTTCTACATCTAGAGCAAGAAGTCGCTTTCCGCCATTTCGATATCAGCATCCATTTGCAATTGCAGATCAGCGATCATGTCGCCATCCACATCGGCTTGTACAATCAGCGAGCCATCGACGTTGAAGACGCGCAGCTCTCCACCAGCGCCTGTGAATTCGTCTGAGCCCAGGAAGCTGAAGCTTTGGTCGTTTTCTTCCTCGGGATTGGCATCAATGTCGGTGACGTCAATTCTGTCGGAGCCCTGTTCAAACGCGAAAATCTTGTCCATGGCAGAGGCTGTGCTGTCGGTCGCAAAATCGAAATCGAAGATGTCATCGCCAGCGCCACCGTTGAGATGATCCGCGCCAGCGCCGCCGTTGAGAACATCATCGCCATCAAAGCCGAACAGCATGTCATTGCCGCTGACCCCAAACAGCCGATCATTGCCGCCAAAACCGATCAATGCGTTGGCTTCGCCGGAACCGATCAAAAGATCGCCGCCGAAGTTCGAACCGTGGACGTTCTCAATACCTGTGAAGACATCCAAACCAGATTGGCCTTGCGCGGTCTGGTCAGTGCCTTGAAAGCGAAGATCGATCCGTACGCCAGAGCTGCTGTGGTAGTAACTTAACGTGTCGATCCCGGCGCCGCCGTCGAAACTGTCGTCACCATCAGCACCTGGGAATGGGCCCGCACCGGGCTCCATCATGTCGCTGCCACCTAGGTCAAAGAGTGTCGCACCGTGGCTGTCGGAGCTTCCCGATGAGGACGTTTGCGGCGTGCCGCTTTGATAGGACTGACCGTAATATCCCGAAACGACATTTTCGCTGATCGCTGCCAGGTCAACGATTGCAAAGTCGCCCCCGAAGAACGTATCATTACCTAAGCCCCCGTAAAGGCTATCATTTCCGGATTCTCCAACCAAGCGGTCATGGCCGTCTCCCCCATCCAGCATGTCATCGTCTGACCCGCCATAAAGGCGGTCTTCGTCTTCTTCGCCAGACAGTTGATCACGCCCATCGCCGCCCATCAGGATGTCGCGCCCGGTGCCACCGAACAGGATGTCGGCACCACCTGCCCCGTCAAGAAAGTCGTCGCCGGCGAACCCCAGAACCGTGTCATCCTCAATACCGCCCAGGATCGTGTCACTTAAGAGCGAGCCCAGAATTTCGGTGATTGGCAGGCCGATTTCGCCAAGAATACTGGCGGAATGTGACATGTTGAACAGATCACGATAGTCCAGATCGCTTTCGTTCAGAAAGCCACCATCGAAGGTGCGCACTTCCAGAATTTCAGTGCCGAAGCTGACGGAAAACCCGTCGGCCAGGGTCTCAAAATCCAGCGCGTCGAGCGTATATGCCAATCCCAATGCGCTGATGTCGATCTTGTCGACGCCGAGCTGAAAATCGGTGATGTAGTCGCGGTTATTGTCGGAGCGAAACACAAAAATATCGGCTCCGTCGCCTCCGGTCAAAGTCTCAGAGCCGACACCATCGAGCAGAATATCGTCGCCTGCCCCGCCGATTGCTGCTTGTCCCGCCAGCGCAGTGACCAACTGGTCGGTGGCTGTGCCGCTGCCCGGTGCGATGATATCGCTCATATCGGAGGAAACCTGCACGATTTCATCGGAGCCTTCGACGGTTAGAAACAGCTGCAACTCGGTGCCGATCAATTGCGCTTTCAGCGAGGTCGGGTTGCCGGAGAAGATAGATTCCCGATCCAGACCGTAAGAGACGTCCAGCAATTGGCCCGTTGGCAAAACTTCCAATAAACTCATTGCGTTGGTGCCCGTAGTTACCAGAAACACGCGCTCATCAACGGAGAAACTTTCGATCAGATTGGCCCCGGAATATCCAAGTTGGGTATTCGCTACGACGTGATCGAGGATCGACAACTCGCCGTTGCTTTCGGCTTCAAACAGCAGGATGCTGCCGCTGTTATCTGGCGATGCGGCAGCGACAAGATTGGTTCCGTGAGCAGCAAAAACCGCCAAATCCGTGACCCCGTTCAGGTAAACTTCGTCATCGGCATCAAAGACATTAACTGCGGTTAATGTGCCATCGTTTTCGATCTGGAATGTTTGCAGATTGTCTTCGGTTTCACTGGCAGCAAGCAGCAACTGTCCGCCGGATGTCGGCAGAAATGCCAGCGCGGTGACATAGTCGAGATCGGGTGCAGCCCCCGAAAACGCGGATGAAAACCCTGTGATTGCGCCCGTGGAGATCGTGATTTGCGCAGCTTCAAGCGTGCCGTCCGCCCCGCTTGGCGTGTAGACGTAGAAGGTGTCACCATCTGCAAAACCTATCGCTATATCGCGGTTTTCATTGATGCTTTCGTTTGGAAAAAACGCGGTCCCACCAGTGTTTTCGGCCAGTTCGTCAAGATTTGCGTGCAGGTTGGTGGACGTAAAATAGCTGGGTGAAAACCCGTCAACACGCGTGGCCTGTGCGCCCTCCCCCAGCAGGTAATAGTCCACCTCGGATGCCCCGTAGCGCAGGCGCAGGTATTCGGACCCGGCGACTGTAACCAAGCCCAGTTGGTGATCCTCGCCATTCTGATACGCGATTGTGGACGCCAATGCGCCCTGAAGTGTGAAACGAAACATAATCAGCCCCCTCAGGATGAATGACGCTGTTATGTCAGGTGGATTTGGTGATTTTGGTTTCGAAATGCGGCAATAAAGTGGATTACGTCAGCAAGTTTAGCTGAATTCACCGCAATAATTTAGGTCACCGGTAAGAGTTGGGTCGGCGCAGACGCACCCTACCCCAGCGCATAACCTGTGCCGCGTACCGTGCGCACAGGGTCCGAGCCACCAACGCTGCACAGGATTTTCCGCAGGCGTCCGACATGGACATCAACGGTTCTTGTGTCGACGTAGATTTCTCGACCCCAAACACGGTCCAGCAACTGTTCCCGGCTCCAGACACGGCCGGGGCGTTCCATGAACGTGGCAAGAAGCCGAAATTCTGTTGGACCAAGCTTCAAAGGTTGTTCATCACGGAAGACCCGGTGTTCTTCCACATCAAGCAGGATATCTTCATATTCCAGCCGTTGCCCGACAGATGCAGGCCGGGTCCGGCGCAACTGCGTGCGTACGCGGGCCAAAAGCTCCGCCACGGAATAGGGCTTTACGACATAATCATCGGCCCCGGTTTCTAGGCCCCGAACACGGTCTTGTTCCTCTGAACGCGCAGACAGCATCACAACCGGCACGCGCTGAGTCTCGGGGTTGACCTTAAGCTGACGGCACACCTCGATACCCGACACATTGGGCAGCATCCAGTCGAGAACGATCAGGTCCGGTATCTCTTCACGGACCATCATCAAAGCCTCATCCCCGCTTGCGGCGATCTCAACGCGGTAGCCTTCCGCACGGATGTTATAGGCAAGGACCTCGCGCTGCGAGGCGTCATCTTCTACAACTAAAACAAACGGTTCCGAGACCATCTTAAGTTCCTAGATCATGTCCACGTAAGAGGTTTTGTCGTCTTTTTCGCGTTCTTCTTCGGGCAATTCGCCAGTAACCAGATAGATCACCTGTTCGGCAACGGAGGTCACATGATCGCCCATCCGCTCAATGTTCTTGGCGATGAAATGCAGGTGCATGCAAGCGGTGATATTGCGTTGATCCTCCATCATATGGGTCAGAAACTCGCGGAACAATGCGTTATACATCTGATCAACTTCGACGTCGCGGTCACGAATGTCGAAGGCCAGCTCCGCGTCGCGTTGGATATAGGCGTCGAGCGCGTCTTTCAGCATCAAGCCCACGGATTTCGACATCCGCCGCAGGGAACCACCAGAGCCGTTGATCGGCTGCATCTCCGCCAGAACAGCGGTCCGTTTGGCGAGGTTTTTGGCGTAGTCGCCGACCCTTTCCAAATTGCCGCTGATCTTCAGGACCGTCAAAACGGTGCGAAGATCGCTTGCGGTGGGGCCGCGCGTGGCAATAACCCGTGCGACGTCCGTGGCAATGGCTTCTTCCAGCGCGTCGATCAGCTTGTCGTTCTTGCGGACCTGTTCGGCCAGTTCCGTGTCGCGCATCTCAAGCGCTTTTGCGGCGTCTGAGATAGCAGTTTCAACTAGCCCGCCCATCTTCATGATCTGGGCCTGAATACCTTCTAAGTCCCGGTCAAAAGCCGAGGCGATATGTGCATTTTCTGTCGACATGTGAGGCTCCTAGCCAATTCGTCCAGTTATGTAGGATTCTGTTCTGCTATCCACCGGATTGGTGAAAATTGTCGGCGTGTCATCATATTCGACCATTTCTCCAAGGTGGAAAAAGGCGGTCTTCTGACTGACCCGTGCAGCCTGTTGCATAGAGTGGGTCACGATGATGACGGTGAAATGCGCGCGAAGCTCGTCGATCAGTTCTTCGACTTGCGCCGTGGCAATTGGGTCAAGGGCCGAGCATGGCTCGTCCATCAACAAAACTTCCGGGGCCGTGGCGATGGCGCGTCCGATGCAAAGACGCTGCTGCTGGCCGCCTGAAAGGCCAGTGCCGGGCTGGTCGAGGCGGTCTTTCACCTCGTCCCAGATCGCCGCGCGACGCAGGGATTTCTCAACGATTTCATCCAGTTCTGCCTTGTTCTTTGCAAGCCCGTGGATCTTCGGGCCGTAGGCGACATTGTCATAGATGCTCTTCGGGAACGGGTTGGGCTTTTGAAACACCATGCCGACACGCGCGCGCAGCTGTACCGGGTCCACGTCATTTGCGTAGATGTCCTGACCTTCCAAGTGAATGTCGCCGGTGATCCGGCAGATATCAATGGTGTCGTTCATCCGGTTGATGCAGCGCAGGAAGGTGGACTTGCCGCAACCAGAGGGGCCGATAAAGGCCGTCACCGCGCGGTTTTCGATCTCCACATTGACGGATTTGATGGCATGGGTGTCGCCATAAAACACATCCACATTCTTGGCGGAGATTTTGATCTCGTTGGACATCGTACGCTCCGTTGCTCGCATATCATTCATATCTAGCATCTCTCTTACCACCGCCGTTCAAATCGTTTGCGCAATAGCACGGCCAAGGCGTTCATTATCACAAGGAAGGCCAAAAGCGTACAGATTGCGGCTGCTGTTCTTGCCTCAAAGGCGCGTTCCGGGAAATCCGACCAGCGGAAGACCTGCACGGGCAGCACGGAGGCGCTGTCGGTAATCCCGCCGGGGATATCCACGATGAAGGCCACCATACCGATCATGATCAGGGGCGCTGTTTCGCCCAAGGCTTGCGCCATGCCGATGATTGTGCCGGTCAGGATGCCGGGCATCGCCAAGGGCAGTACGTGGTGGAACACGGCCTGCAAGCGGCTTGCGCCCAGCCCGATCGCGGCGTCACGGATGGAGGGCGGCACGGCGCGGATGGCTGCCCGCGAGGCGATGATGATCGTAGGCAAGGTCATCAGGGCCAGCACGATCCCGCCCGCCAATGGGGCAGAGCGTGGCACGCCGAAGACGCCCAGGAAAACCGACAGCCCCAGCAGACCAAACACGATGGAGGGCACCGCTGCGAGGTTGTTGATATTTACCTCGATGAAATCGGTCAGCTTGTTCTTGGGGGCGAATTCCTCAAGATAGATCGCCGCGAAAACGCCGATGGGGAAGGCCAGGAAGAAGGTCACAACCATGGTCCAGAAAGAGCCTACAGCCGCCCCCCAGATACCAGCCAGCTCCGGTTCGCGAGAGTCGCCAGAGGTGAAGAAGCGCTTGTTGAAGACGGACTCAACGCTGCCTTTTTCAGACAGGCTTTCGATCCAGACGATCTGGTT
>CAYGQQ010000107.1:0-9610 GCA_964352105.1 uncultured Rhodobacterales bacterium
GCACCAGCGAGACAAACCACAGCCCTGAGCCGGGGCCAATCAACGTGGCCAGAACCGCAATTGCCATACCGGCGATGCCATACCATACCGCACGTTTTGCGCTTTCTTGCCCAGACAGCCCTCCCAGAGAAAGGATGAACAGGACGCCCGCGACCACATAGGCCGCAATTGTAAATGCGTTTTCCATAATCCCTACCCCTTTACGACTTCTGGAACATGGCGAGCATGCGCCGTGTCACGAGGAAACCACCAAAAATGTTGATCGATGCCATAAACACCGCAAGTCCGCCAAGCAGCGTGACAAGATAATTGGTCGATCCGATCTGTATCAATGCACCAAGGATGATGATTGACGAGATCGCGTTGGTCACCGCCATCAACGGCGTGTGCAGCGAGTGGGCCACGTTCCAGATAACCTGGAAGCCGATGAAGACCGACAAAACGAAGACGATGAAATGCTGCATGAAGGAGGCAGGCATGCCCGGGATCATCCCGATGCCCAGAACCAATGCGCCCCCGATGGCCAGAAGGCCAACTTGGGTTTTGGTCTGTTGCTTGAACTCTGCTACTTCCTTGGTGCGCACCTCTTCGGGCGTCAGCACTTTGGGCTTTTCTTTGGCAGGCTGCGCCGCAATCGCGGCCACTTTCGGTGGCGGTGGCGGGAAAGTTACCTCGTTGCCATATGTCACCGTCGCGCCGCGGATCACGTCATCTTCCATGTTGTGATGGATCACACCGTCTTTTTCCGGTGTCAGATCGCTCAGCATATGGCGGATGTTGTTGCCGTACAGCGTGGAGGCCTGCGTGGCCATCCGGCTTGGGAAATCGGTGTAGCCGATTATCGTCACACCATTGTCGGTGACGATCTTTTCGTCCATCACGGTCATTTTGCAGTTGCCGCCCTTTTCGGCGGCCAGATCCACAATCACCGAGCCCGGCTTCATGCTCTCGACCATATCCTTGGTCCACAGCTCTGGCGCTTCGCGGTTGGGGATCAGCGCGGTACAGATCACGATGTCCATATCGGGTGCCAGTTCGCGGAACTTGGCAAGCTGAGCTGCGGTAAATTCCGGTGAGGATACAGAGGCATAGCCCCCAGAGGCGGAGCCGTCTTTCTGCTCTTCCTCGAAATCAAGGAAGACGAACTCGGCCCCCATGGATTCGACCTGCTCGGCCACTTCGGGGCGCACGTCAAACGCGTAGGTGATCGCGCCCAGCGACGTGGAGGTCCCGATGGCAGCAAGACCGGCAACACCAGCCCCGACAACAAGAACTTTCGCAGGTGGAACTTTACCCGCTGCGGTGACCTGACCGGTAAAGAAGCGGCCAAAGTTGTTGCCTGCTTCAATAACCGCGCGGTAGCCCGCGATATTGGCCATGGAACTCAGCGCGTCCATTTTCTGGGCACGGCTGATGCGCGGCACCATTTCCATGGCGATGACATTCGCGCCCGCCTTGGCCGCTTGCGCCATCAGCTTTTCATTCGCCGCAGGGTTGAAGAACGAAATCAGCGTTTGACCATCGCGCAGGCGCTTGGCCTCGGTGGCATCGGGTTGGCGGACTTTGACAACGACCTCTGCGGCCTTCCAAAGGGCCGCGGCCGTTTTCACGACAGAGACGCCAGCCTCTTTGTAAGCGGCGTCGGTGAAGCCCGCGGCAGCACCGGCCCCGGTTTCGATCACACAGTCATGGCCTAGTTTTTGCAGCTGTTTGGCGGAGTCCGGCGTCATTGCGACGCGATTCTCATTCGGAAATGTTTCCTTCGGTGCCCCGATCTTCATATATGGGTCCCTCTTTCGGTTATGGCGTCTTCCCGACGCGGTCATTCGCTCATATCACCGGGTGCCACTGAACCTCAAGCTAGGTCGGTGTTTTTGGCAATCCAGCTTGACGAATATGAATCGCGCCGCTGGCACGCGCTTGCTGGACGACCTGCGGGGCAGCGCGTATGAAGGGGCTATAGCACCGAAGGGAATTTCCATGAATCTGAAAGGAAAACATGCACTTGTAACTGGTGGTGGCACTGGAATTGGACTGGCCATCGCGCGGGCACTGGCCGAGGATGGCGCGCAGGTGACAATTTCAGGACGCAGGCTGGAGGTGCTGGAAAAAGTCGCTGCAAACACGCTGAACCTGCATCCCATTGCCATGGACGTCGCCAACCCCGATTCCGTGCACGATGGTGTACAAGCCGCAATCGCTGCGCGCGGCCCCATTCAGGTCTGTGTTGCCAATGCCGGGATTGCCGAAGGCAGGTCCCTTTTGAAAACCGAATTGTCGTTTTGGCGGGAAATGATGGCGATCAATCTTGATGGCGCGTTTCTGACGATCCAGGCTTGCTTGCCCGGTATGCTCGACACCGGTTGGGGCCGGGTCATAGCCGTGTCGTCGATTGCGGGCGTGCGGGGCCTCAAAGGGGCGCCGGCCTATTCTGCTTCCAAACACGGGATGATTGGGCTGATCAAAGGACTGGCCGCTGACATGCTGGGCAAGGACATCACAAGCAATGCGATTTGCCCGGCCTATGTCGACACTGACATCGTCCCTCAGAACCTTGAGCGGATCATGCAGCGCACCGGGATGAGCGAAGAAGAGGCCCAGAAGATTATCCTCGGGGCCAACCCCCACGGTCGTCTGATCACCCCTGAGGAGGTCGCGGCCTCCGCGCTTTGGCTTTGTCAGGACGCCGCCTCAAGCATCAACGGTCAAGCCATTCAAATCGCTGGCGGAGAATTCTGAGCCGCGCGAACCGCTGGTAACAGACCCGTGCTTGTACATCCGGGCTGCGCCGATCTATGATTGGACAGGGGAGAGCGTGCTACGCACCGTATTTGCGGCGCAGGATGGAGTACATTTGTGAACCGGCGCGACGCATCAAACATGACCCCGCGACACCTCAAGATCCGGCAATTCAAACTGACCGACTTGGCCGCAACCTATGCGGTGTTTTTCACTGCTGTCAGACAGGGCGCGGCTGAGTTCTATTCGCTGCATGACAGGGAGGCCTGGGCAGGCTCCCCCAAACCGCCGGACAATTGGGTGGCACGCCTGTCTGATCAGGACACCCGTGTGGCCGAGCTTGAAGGGCGCGTCGTCGGCTTCATGAGTTTGATGCGTTCTGGCCATATCGACATGGCGTTTGTGCTGCCCGAAATGATGGGCACCGGCGTTTCGGCACGCCTGTATAAGACACTTGAAGACGCCGCCTACACCGCCGGTCTGGATCGTCTGACCACGGATGCAAGTTTTCTGGCAAAGTCGTTTTTCACGAAGCAGGGCTGGGAGGTGTTGGCCCCGCAGACGGTTCTTTGCAATGGGCGAAAAATCAAGAATTTCCAAATGGAAAAGCAGCTTTCTTAAGCAATCTCGGCGCAGGCTTGCTTGGCCGTGATATTTCAAGTTTCGCTTCATGGCACTGGCGGGTAAACTGGCGAAAAGACGTCAAGGAGCGCCCGCTTTATGGAAGCCTTCCTCTTTCAATCCACAATTTATCTGCTTGCGGCCTGTATCGCCGTGCCACTTGCGGTCCGGTTGGGATTGGGCTCTGTTCTGGGCTACCTGATGGCGGGCATCATCATCGGGCCCATCGGCGGTCTGGTGGGATCGGAAACTGTCGATATCCAACATTTCGCCGAGTTTGGCGTCGTGTTGATGCTGTTTCTGATCGGGCTGGAACTTGAGCCCCGCGCACTTTGGGAGATGCGGCACCGGCTGCTTGGACTGGGCGGCTTGCAGGTCACGGTAACGACAGGACTGGTCTATCTGGCAGCGTCTGCTTTGGGATATTCATGGTCAGTCTCGCTCGCCATCGGGATGATCTTTGCGCTGTCCTCGACCGCGATCGTGCTGCAAACGCTCAACGAGAAGGACCTGATGCAGACCAATGGTGGCAAATCCGCTTTCTCGGTCCTGCTGACCCAAGACATCGCCGTAATCCCGATGCTGGCCTTTATCCCCTTGTTGCAAACGCCGGGGCTGAACAATCGCAATGGTGGTCTGGATGATGCCCCCGCTCATGACGATACTCACGGCGCTGGTCACGGGGCCGAGCTTGTCTCCACCCTTCTGGACGGCATCCCCGGCTGGGGCGTCACGCTAGTGACATTGGCCGCGATTGTGGTGATCATTTTGGGCGGGCATTTCCTGACCCGTCCGATCTTCCGCTACATCCATATGGCGCGCCTGCGCGAGATGTACACGGCCGTCTCCCTGCTGTTCATCGTGGGCGTGGCGGTTTTGATGCTTCTGGTTGGTTTGTCCCCCGCACTTGGTGCGTTCCTAGCTGGCGTGGTGTTGGCAAATAGCGAGTTCCGTCACGAACTTGAGGCCGATATTGAGCCGTTCAAAGGCCTGCTTCTGGGCCTCTTTTTCATAACGGTTGGGGCGGGTATCGACTTTGGCACGCTCTTTGGCGATCCGGTGCGGATCCTCGCCTTGACCCTCGGGGTAATCGCGATCAAGGCCTGCGTACTCTACGCTCTGGCGCTTATCTTCAGGCTGCGCACCCGAGACAAGGTTTTGTTCACTTTGGGTCTGGCGCAGGCAGGTGAATTTGGCTTCGTGTTGATCAGTTTCACAACCCAGCAAGATGTGCTGCCAACCGCTCTGGGGGAGACGTTGCTTTTGGTCGTGGCGCTTTCGATGCTGGTCACGCCGCTGATGTTCATCCTCTATGAGTTTGTCTCAAAACGCATGGGCGATCCGGACCCGCTGCATCCGCATGACGATATTGACGAGCAACACCCAGTTATCATCGCGGGCGTCGGACGCTTTGGTCAGGTCGTAAATCGACTGGTACAAAATTCAGGGTTCCAGACAACGGTTCTCGATCACAATCTGGAAACCATACAGCTGATGCGCCGTTTCGGTTTCAAAGGCTTTTTCGGCGATCCCTCGCGGCCGGAACTTCTGCACGCGGCTGGGCTGGAGACCGCTAAGATCCTTGTTGTGGCCGTTGATGATCCCGACACAGCGGTGAAACTGGTGAAATTTGCCAAGAAGGAGCGTCCAGACATCAAAATCATTGCGCGTGCGACGGACCGCTACCAGGTATTCCGGCTCTATCAGGCCGGGGCTGATCACATCGTGCGCGAGATGTTTGACGCGTCACTGCGGGCGGGGCGCTATGTTCTGGAAGAGCTCGGCCTGACCGAGTTCGAGGCCCATGAGCAGGAAGTCACCTTCTTCAAAATGGACCGCGCAGCGATGGCCGATCTGGCGCGGCTTTGGGACCCCAAAGTGCCAGTTCTGGAGAACAAAGCCTATATCGACCGCGCCAAGGAGCTGAACGCAGACCTTGAAACCGCGCTGGTCTCAACGCTGTCCGAGAAACGGCCGAAAAAGGAAAATAAGCTGCGCGAGTAGGTTCAGCCGTCCGCAACTCCAGCTTCGGCAAATGTCGCCATCCCGGAATGGCAGGCGATTGCGCCCTTCAGAACGCCTATGGCCAAGGCCGCACCGGAGCCTTCGCCCAAGCGTAGCCCAAGTGACAAAAGCGGCTCTTTCCCCAGTTCTTTCAACATGTTGGCATGCGCCCCTTCAGCTGACAGATGCCCCGCAACCGCGTGATCCAATGCGCCGGGGACAGTCTTTTCCAAGACCGAAGCGGCAGCTGTGCAAATGAACCCATCAAGGATCACCGGGATGCGCTTGGCGCGCGCAGACGCTATCGCGCCCGCCATGGCGGCCAGTTCTCGACCGCCCAGACGGCACAAGGCCTCCAGCGGATCACAGGGCGTGTGACGCGCAAGCCCCTCGGACACGACCCGCACCTTGTTGGCAAGACCTTCATCATCGACACCCGTACCACGACCGACCCAGTCCCCAGCGTCGCCGCCAAAAAGTGCGGCCCCAAGCGCGGCCGCAGAGGTCGTGTTCCCGATCCCCATCTCGCCTGTTACCAGCAGATCAGCGTCTGCATCGACCGCATCCCATCCGGTTTGCAGGGCGGCGACGCACTCCGCCTCACTCATGGCAGGGTCTTTTGTGAAATCAGCTGTCGGTGTCTCCAGATTCAAGGCATGGACATCCATCTTTGCGCCAAAGGCTTGCGAAAGTTGGTTAATCGCAGCACCGCCATGCTGAAAATTCAGCACCATCTGTTCCGTAACTTCCGCTGGAAACGCGGAAATGCCCTGCGCAGTCACGCCGTGATTTCCAGCAAATACAATAACTTGTGGTGCGCTCAGGCTTGGTTTGCTGGTGCCGCGCCATGATCCATACCAGATCGCCAGATCTTCCAGACGCCCCAACGCGCCCGGCGGTTTGGTCAACATACCGTTGCGCTCCTGCGCTCCTGCCAAAGCATCAAGGTCGGGTCCGGGCGCGGCCTGAAGCTGCGCGTGAAAATCTGCAAGGGAAGCAAAAGTCTGTGGCATGTTTGTCCTGCTGGGTTGGATGGAATTGGTCTTCGTTCAATACCGCTCTGGACGCGCGACGCAAGAGAAGGCAACGTCACCGCCATGACAAAATCCGACACATTCCACCTCAATGACATCTGGATCGCGCTGAGCTTGCTGACACGGCTTCCCGCGCCCGAGCCTGACTGGCAAGATGACACGCCTGCCGCTCGGGCGGCCTGGGCCTATCCGATTGCCGGCGTGAGCGTCGCGATCTTGGCCGGGGTGGCCGCCCATGCGCTGCTTTGGGCAGGGCTTAATGCCAGCCTAGTCGCCGGTTTTGCCTTGGCGATTTTAACCATAAGCACTGGTGCGATGCATGAGGACGGGCTGGCCGATTGCGCCGATGGCTTCTGGGGCGGCTGGGACAAGGACCGCCGCCTGAGGATCATGAAAGACAGCAGCATCGGCACCTACGGCGTGATGGCCCTTGTTCTGTCTGTCGGGCTGCGCTGGATGGCTTTGGCGCTGCTCTTTGATGGCGGTTGGGTTCTTGCGCCGCTCATTGCCAGCGCAGTGGCCTCTCGCAGCGCCATGACTTGGGTGATGCATCTGCTGCCCCATGCGCGCGACGATGGCTTGGCAGTCCAGACGGGTCGTCCGGGCGCGCAGGCAGTCAACGTATCCACCGCGCTCTCTGCGGTTATTTGTCTTGTACTGACGGGCTTTGGAACGCTGGCAATCGTGTTGGCTGCGGGGCTTGCCACAGGCCTTGTCAGCGGTATCGCCCGGCGCAAGATTGACGGGCAGACAGGTGATGTTTTGGGGGCGACACAACAGGTCAGCGACGTGTTGGTAATCTGTGTTTTGACGCTGATGCTCTGACAAAAAAAGCCGCCCCGGTTTCCCATGGGCGGCTTTGTCATTCGACACTCAGCCTAGGCGCTTAGGCCGCACGGCTGATCAATACGTCGTCAATTTCCTTTTGTGCCGATGGCTCATCAGCCCCTTGCACAACGGCAATCTCGCGGGTCAAACGCTCAAGCGCGGCTTCATACAACTGACGCTCGGAATAGCTTTGTTCGCGCTGGTCGCCGTGGCGGTGCAAATCGCGCACAACTTCCGCGATTGCAATCAGATCGCCAGAGTTGATCTTCTGCTCATATTCCTGAGCACGACGGGACCACATCGCGCGTTTTACACGTGCTTTGCCCTTCAGTGTCCGAAACGCTTGACTGACAACATCGGGCGAGCTGAGCGCGCGCATGCCCACTTCGGTCGCCTTGTGGGTTGGAACGCGCAGGGTCATCTTGTCCTTCTCGAACGCGATCACGAACAATTCCAATTCAATTCCAGCCACTTCCTGCTCTTCGATGGAGACAATCTTGCCAACACCATGGGCTGGGTACACAACGAACTCGTTCGGGCTGAAATCTTGCTTCTTCTTGCTCATATAGTTTCGTCCCCTCATCAGGAGACGCCTTTCATCACACAGCGAAAGAAGTTGTCCGGTAGGCGAACCCGCCGGGCACTTTCTGCTAGATGCTGTTTTTCAGTTTAACACGGGCAGTTTGGGGTTCATTCTCGCGCAATCCGTGTCGGCTTTTCCGCAGACATTGTAACACAAAAATGACGTTGATCCTATAGCCATGCGGCATCGCAGAAACGACGCGTAATAACCTGATATTAAAAAATAAAATAGAATTCCTGAAAACGAAAGCAACCGATTGCAAAATCTGCGCGAATCGCAGCTCAGCCGCCCTCACCGGGGTTTTCGGAGAAGTATTTCTCCAGTTTTCCTTCTTCCCCATCACGCTCTTCTGCGGTCGGAAGCGGGTCTTTCTTGGTGATGATCACCGGCCAAAGCTCTGAATATTTGCGGTTGAACTCAACCCATTTCTCCGCGTCAGGCTCGGTGTCCGGGCGGATGGCGTCAGCGGGGCATTCGGGCTCACAAACGCCGCAATCGATGCACTCGTCGGGGTGGATCACAAGCATGTTCTCCCCCTCATAGAAGCAGTCTACGGGACACACTTCGACACAGTCGGTGTATTTGCAGGAGATGCAGGCGTCGTTGACAATATAGGTCATTGGTCTTGTCCAAAATCTGAGCTTGCCATTGTCCTAATCGCTGCGCTCAGATCATTCAAGATGAGAGCGGCGCGAAAGGTCCAATGTGCGACGAGTTTTCTTTGTGGGGCGACCTTTTCCCTCATATCCCGGTGCGGGCGGAACATAATCCGGTTTCGGTTCAGGCGGGGGCGAGCGGTCGAAATAAAGCTGTTGCGCTTCTGGCGCGGGGCCACGGCGCGCGCCGATGTCGGCGATTTCGATGACGCGGATATCGCGGGCTTGGGCAAATGTCAGTGTGTCGCCGGGTCCCACTGTGACTGAGGATTTCGCGATTTTTACGCCGTTGACGCGCACAGCCCCTGCCGCGACCTGTTTGGCAGCCAGTGTGCGGGTTTTGAAAAACCGGGCGTGCCAGAGCCATTTGTCGACACGGATTGTCGGGCGGGGCGCGCTCACTCTTTGGTCTTGAGGCCCATCAAAGCCGCTGCAAACGGGTTATCCGGATCGATGGCCTTTTCCTTGCGCGGTGGCCGGGCCTGGAATTTTTGCGCCTTGTCGCCGCGGTCTTTCTGACCCGGCTTGCCACGGGGCTTGCCGCCTTGTTTCCCTTGCGGTTTGCCGCGAGGCTTTCCATCAGCTTGGCGATTTGGCCGGTTTCCGCCCCATGTGAAGGTGTAGAAGACCTCCATCTCAGGGCCTTCGTTCTTGGCGTCTTCCGGAGCCATTGCATCCGGGGCGTCCGCTTTGGCAGTATCATCGGGTGCGGCAACGGGTGCGGCATCGGCTGGCGTTTCTGGCTTTACCTCAGCCGCCTCTGGCGTGGCTTCAACAACAGCCTTCACCTTCTCCCGCTCGCCTTTTTCAGACTTGTAGCCAAGGCCTTGCATCAAATCTGCAAACTGATCCAGCGTTGTGCCGGTGATCGACAGCATATCCGCCTTGGCCTCAAACCCGCTGCGGCTGTCTTCGCTGCGCAGCTGATCTGCGAGGCGCTCCAGCATGTCGATACGGATCGCGCGCGCACCAGCGAGACGGTAGCCTGCATTGGCGTAATAGCCTTCGGGCGCGTCCTTAATGGCCGGGACCGTGACCAGACCGGGCGGCGGGGCTTCGGGAAATTCCGACAGGCCAGAATGGATTGAGGTCTAAAGCAGCCGCAGCCGCGTTGGTGCGGGCTTCAAGAGCAGCGGCATAAATAT
>CAYGQQ010000108.1:0-9590 GCA_964352105.1 uncultured Rhodobacterales bacterium
CCCAACCTCGTCCAGAAAGACAATGCGCGCATCGACCATCATCGTGCGGCCCAGCTCCAGCAGCTTTTTCTGCCCGCCAGACAGGTTGCCCGCGCGTTCATGGGTCAGATGATCAATCGTAAGGAACTCAAGCACTTCGTCAGCCTTGGCCGCCAGCGCGCGTTCCTCATCAGCGATCCGTTTGCGCCCGAACCATGTGTTCCAAAGCGCTTCACCGCTCTGGCCGCCGGGCACCATCATCAGGTTCTCGCGCACACTCATGGAGGTAAATTCATGGGCAATCTGGAAGGTCCGCAACAGGCCTTTGGAAAACAGCTCATGCGGCGGCAAGCCCGTGATGTTCTCACCCGCCATGGTCACACGACCGGAGGTTGGCTTCAAAACACCTGCTATAACGTTGAAAAGCGTGGTTTTTCCGGCACCGTTCGGGCCAATTAGCCCTGTGATTGAGCCTTCCGCAATTTGCAGCGTCGCCCCGTCTACGGCATGAAACCCGCCGAAATGCTTTTGGATGTCGTGGACTTCGATCATCGCGTTCCCCTTGGGCATTTCCCCAATGCCGACGTAACGGTCGGCAAAAACAGCCCCAACTTACCAAAACAGCCCGGAACTTGCCCGGGCTGTTTCAGAGCTACTCAGTCGAAATTAACGGAAGTTCACAGTGACGTTTTTGCCATCCTGAACTTCGATCTCGCGGTATGAACCAGCACTTTCACCGGGTCCGATTAGCTCAACCGCGGATGCGCCGACATAGTCGACCTCGCCGCCATTTTTCAGGATCTCAAGTGCCTTGGCCAACTCACCCGGGTAGATCTTTTCACCCGGAGCGTTTGCCACGTCGAGGATCTTGGAGCCGTATTCCGCAGGATCGGTAGAACCCGCCGCCTGCATCGCCAGCATGAACAGCGCCGCTGCGTCATAGCTTTCTGGCGTGTAAGGAGAGGTCGCGTCGAACCCGTCCGCCATCGCTGTCAGCTTCTCAATGCCTTCGCCGCCTGAGCCTGCGATTTGCCCGAAGGAGCCGTTCAGCGCGTCACCGACATTGGCTGGCAGCGAGTCGCCGATCATGCCGCCGGGCAGACCGAACGTGTCATAGGCACCGCTGTCCAAGGATGCGTTGATGATGCCCAGACCACCTTGATCAAGGTAGCCTGCAACCACGAGGATGTCACCACCAGCAGAGGCCAGCGCACCAACTTCTGCGGAATAGTCAGCTTTGCCATCTTCATGGGCAGCAGAGATCGTCACTTCGCCACCAACGGCTTCAAAGGATGTGATGATCGCATCCGCCAGACCCTTGCCGTAGTCGTTGTTTGTGTAGGTCAGCGCGATGGATTTGATGCCACGATCCATCAGAACGTCGGCCATAACCTGGCCTTCTCGGGCATCAGATGGTGCCGTGCGGAAGAACAAGCCATTGTCTTCAGCTGTCGATAGACCCGGTGAGGTCGCAGATGGCGAAATCATCACCATGCCATTTGGCACAGCCACGTTGGACAGAATCGCACCTGTCACGCCGGAGCAATCGCCGCCGATCAGGCCGTTGATGCCGTCTGCAATCATCCGCTCAGCGTTGGCTGTGGACAGGCCGTTATCAATACAGCCCGTATCCGCGCGCATAGGCGTCACTTTCGCACCGTCCAGCAACATGCCGCTTTCGGTCACTTCGGACATGGCCAGTTCTGCGCCAGCCGCCATTGGGCCGGTCAGCGATTCAATTGGCCCTGTAAAGCCAATGAGAATACCCAATTTTACTTCGTTTGCGTGGCCGTCTGCAAAAGCAGCACCTGCCATCATTGAAGCCGCTGTCGTTGCGAGAAGAAATTTCTTCATTATCGTGATCTCCCTGATCTCTTTTTACTGACGAGTAGACTACGCACAGGAAATTGAAATGAAAAGAGGGACATTAATGGGGCTACTGTCTTGCCGTTGGGTCAATGTAGCTTAAGGTTCTTGGCAAATACCCGAACGATCCTACCCTTGCTAAAAAGGCTATAGAAATGAGATTCATGCACACTCTCGCCCTGACCATCGCTGCTAGCTTTTTCGCGCTGTTTCCTGCGGTCGCATTCGAAACCTCGCGCGGGACGCTCAACGTCGAAATGGTCGTGGATGGGCTGAATGAGCCCTGGGCTGTGGATTTTCTGCCAGACGGTGCCTTGTTGATCACAGAGCGCGATGGCCTGTTGTGGCATATCACCAAGGCGGGCGCGCGAAATCAGGTGTCAGGCCTGCCAGATCTCATCGTTGACGGGCAGGGGGGCCTGTTGGATGTAATGGTGCCGCGCGACTTCACTCAGACGCGGGAGGTCTATCTCAGCTATGCGCGGCGGCAGACATTTGGCAGCGGAACGGCCCTTGCCGTCGGTGTTTTGAATGACGACGGTACTGCCTTCACCAGCATGCGCGAAATTTTCGAGATGGCGCGTGGCAACAAAGGTGGCGTGCATTTCGGCAGCCGCATAGTGGAAGGCGAAGATGGCACGATCTACGCTACATTTGGCGACCGTGGCCGCCGAGAGCAGGCGCAATCGCTGACCAATCACAACGGAACGGTGATCCGGCTGGACCGTGCGGGCGAGGTGCCCGCTGACAATCCTTTTGTCGGCACACCCGGGGTCAAGCCCGAGATTTTTTCCTACGGTCACCGCAACCCGCAAGGCGCGGCGGTTGGTCTGGATGGCACGCTTTGGGTTGTCGAGCATGGTGCCAGAGGCGGCGATGAGGTCAACAAGATCACGCCGGGTGCGAATTACGGCTGGCCTGTAATTTCCTACGGCACACATTATTCCGGTCAAAAGATCGGCATTGGCCAATCCGCCCTCGGGATGGAACAGCCGGAACACTATTGGGACCCCTCCATCGCGCCGTCCGGCATGATGATCTATTCCGGCAAACTTTGGCCCGAATGGAAAGGTCATATCTTCGTGGGGTCCTTGAAGTTCGATTATATTTCAAGGCTTTCGGGTTCAGACCTGATCGAAGTGGAACAGATGCAAACGCCTCAGACAGACCGGGTGCGCGACATTGCCGAAGGTCCGGATGGGGCGATCTGGTTCTTGTCGGTCGGAAACGGCGCGCTTTATAAACTTACGCCATAGCGCGCAGTCGACCACCCTCGTCATTTTGTGATCCCGATCATAACAAAGGATCATGAATGCGACGTTGAATTGGTTTTGTGCGACTCGCAGCTTGCGGTACGCAGTGGCCAATCTCCCGCAGCGGGAGAGCCCGGGTCACACCGGCGCCGAAGGAGCAACCGCCTCGGAAACTCTCAGGCCAAAGGACCGCTGTAGGGATCAACAGTCCGGAGAGTGGTGGCAATGTTCACCCGCCGAAGGAGAAAGCCGCAAGACGACGCGGTGAAGCTCTCAGGTTAAGATGACGGACGGGGCACGAAATGCGGACAGGATGATCCGCCGGAGTGCTGACATGTCGAAATCTACCAACCACATTGCCGTTCTTGGGGCCGGGATCACCGGTGTTACCCTTGCCTCCAAACTGCTTGATCGCGGGTTTGAGGTCACTGTGATTGACCGGCAAAGCTATCCGGCGATGGAAACCAGCTACGCCAATGGCGGTCAGCTCTCTGCCAGCAATGCAGAGGTCTGGAACAGTTTCGGAACGGTTCTGAAAGGCTTGAAATGGCTGCTGAAGAAAGACGCGCCGCTGGCGATGAACCTCGCACCAAACTGGCACAAATACTCCTGGATCGCCGAGTTTCTGGCCGCCATTCCCCAGCATGACCGCAACACCATCGAGACCACGCGGCTGGCGCAGATGTCACGTGCGCATCTGTTGGACATGGCCGAAAAGGCGGGAATTGAATTCAACATCGAAAAGCGCGGCATCCTGCATTTTTATAACGATACCAAAGAGTTTGACGCAGGACGGCGCGCAACAGCCCTGATGGCGCAAGCCGGCTTGATCCGTCGTGAGGTCAGCGCGGACGAGGTGCGCGCGCTGGAGCCTGCGATTAAATCTGATGTTGTGGGCGGCTTTTTTACCGACACCGATTTCACCGGCGACATCCACCGCTTCACTATTGGTCTGGCCGACGCGATCAAGGCGCGTGGCGGTAAGTTCATCATGGACACGACCATCACCAAGGCACGGGTGCGCGGCGACCATGTCGAAATCAACGTCAAAGCCGATGGCGGCAGCGACAAACTTGAATTCGACGCTGTCGTGGTGGCCGCGGGTATCGGCTCGCGCGATCTGGCGGAACAACTTGGCGACCGGGTGAACATCTATCCGGTCAAGGGCTACTCGATCACCGTGAACATGGAGGACGAGGTGTCCCAAAATGCCGCCCCTTGGGTCAGTCTGCTGGACGAGAAGGCCAAGATCGTGACATCGCGTCTTGGTGAAAAGCGGCTCCGTATTGCGGGCACTGCGGAATTCAGCGGTGTGAATTACGACATCAAGGCGGCCCGGATCAAACCTCTGGTCAGTTGGTGTCGCAAGAATTTCCCCGATGTGAACACATCCAATGCGACACCTTGGGCAGGCCTGCGGCCGATGATGCCAAACATGATGCCGCGTCTGGGGCAGGGCAAATCCGACCGGGTGTTTTATAATACAGGCCACGGCCATTTGGGATGGACGCTGTCTGCTGCCACCGCCGAGATCGTCGCCAACACCGTTGATGCGCGTTTTGCCAAAGTGGCACAGCCTGCGCGGCAGTCCTATGAGCTGAACCCTAAGGCCGCTTGATACACCCGCAGGACGACCCGGCCCAAACACCGGCGTTGTCCTGATCCCGAAGCCATGGCACCTTGGGTGCAAGATGACCCGCAAGAGGTAAGCCATGGCGTTCGACTATTTCCAGTTCCCTTACAACTCCGACAACTATGGGGTGCTGATCCACGATCCTGAAACCGGCGCAACCGTCGTCGTCGATCCCGGAGAGGCCGGAGCCACCCATGCCGCGCTGAAAGAGACCGGCTGGCAGCTTAGCGAGATCTGGATTACCCATCATCACTGGGATCACACGGATGGTCTGGCAGAGGTCAAAGCTAAATACAGCGCACATGTGCGCGGCCCCGAGGGCGTGGCGGGCGTGGATCAGGTCTTGAAGGGCGGGGACAGGTTTGCGTTCGCAGGTGCGCAGGTCGATGTGTTGCACACACCGGGCCACACGCTCGATATGTTGAACTTCCACCTGGCCAGCGACGCGGTGATTTTCACAGGCGACACGCTCTTTGTGATGGGTTGTGGACGTCTGACCGAAGGCACACCCGATATGATGTGGGAGAGCTTGCAAAAGCTGATGCTGCTACCCGCGGCCACCACCGTTTATTGCAGCCATGAATATACCTTGGCCAACGTGGAATTTGCGCTATCCGTTGATCCAGAGAACGCGGCTTTGATCACAAGGGCGGAGATGGCCCGCCTGAAACGCAGTACCGGCACGCCCACGGTGCCCACTGATCTGGAAGCGGAGTTTGAAACCAACCCGTTCCTGCGCCCCTCTGATCCTTCAATTCGTGCAGTTCTCGGCATGCAAGAGGCAACCGATGCCGAGGTTTTCGCAGAAATACGCCGCCGCAAGGACAATTTCTAAAGGCGCGCTGTATCCAAACACACGTTTTTGCGACTTATTCGCATTTTAGTTTACAGTTGCGAACGGTTCGCATAAATGAAAAACAAGCCCGTTCCATCCAGAGGTTTTTGCATGTCTTTTCATCGAAGTATCGCCACTGGGTTGCTCGCTGCTGCTACGATCATGGCATCTCCCATCGCCGCAATCGCCGAAAACAAATTCAAGGCTGTGACCACCTTCACAGTGATCGCCGATATGGCCCGCAATGTCGCGGGCGACACGGCGGAGGTGCAATCCATCACCAAAGCCGGGGCGGAGATCCACGGCTACCAGCCAACGCCCCGTGATATCCTGCGCGCGCAAGATGCTGATTTGATCTTGTGGAACGGCCTCAATCTGGAGCTGTGGTTTGAACAGTTCTTCTCCAACCTGCGCGACGTGCCCAATGCTGTACTGACAGATGGCATCACGCCCATCAGTATCGTGGAGGGGGACTACACCGGAAAGCCCAACCCACACGCCTGGATGGGGCTGGAGAACGCGTTGATCTATGTCGACAATATACGCGATGCGTTTGCTGCGCATGACCCTGAAAACGCGGAGGTTTATGCCGAAAATGCCGAAAGCTACAAGAATCAGATCACCCAAGCTATTGCCCCTTTGCGCGCAGCGGTGCTGGCGATCCCAAAAGATCAGCGCTGGCTGGTGACCTGCGAAGGGGCGTTCAGCTATCTGGCCCGCGATTTCGGGATGCGGGAGTTGTACCTGTGGCCCATGAACGCCGATGCGCAAGGCACGCCACAGCAAGTGCGCAAGGTCATCGACGGGGTGCGGGCAAATGATATCCCGGCGGTTTTTTGCGAAAGCACCGTGTCGCAAGCGCCCGCTCAGCAAGTTGCGCGCGAAACCGGTGCCGCCTATGGTCGGGTGCTTTATGTCGACAGATTGACCGAGGCCGACGGACCGGTGCCGACCTATCTGGACCTGCTACGCGTCACGGCTGAAACCATCGCCAAAGGGTTGACGGAGTGAGTGTATCTGCCGGTATCCATGCGCAGGGTGTTACGGTGACTTACCGCAACGGCCACACGGCGCTCACGAATGCCAGTTTTGAGATCCCGAAAGGCACGATCACTGCTTTGGTGGGGGTCAATGGGGCCGGTAAATCCACACTTTTCAAAGCCATAATGGGCTTTGTTCCCATGGCAAAAGGTTCCATCGAGGTGCTGGGCATGCCGGTGGCTCAGGCTCTGGGGCAAAACACGGTGGCTTATGTTCCCCAGGCCGAGGAGGTCGATTGGAGCTTCCCGGTGCTGGTCGAGGATGTGGTGATGATGGGCCGCTACGGCCATATGGGCTTCCTGCGCCGTCCTTCAAAAGCAGACCGTGCCGCTGTCACCCAAGCCCTTGAGCGGGTCAACATGGTGGACTACCGCACGCGCCAAATTGGCGAGCTGTCCGGTGGCCAGCGCAAGCGGGTCTTTCTGGCCCGTGCGCTGGCGCAAGACGGCAAGGTGATCTTGCTCGATGAGCCCTTTACCGGCGTCGATGTGCAGACCGAGGATGCGATCATCAAGCTGTTGCGGGAGATGCGCGATGAGGGCCGCGTGATGCTGGTCTCCACCCACAACCTGGGCTCTGTGCCCGAATTTTGCGACCGCACCGTGTTGGTCAAAGGCACGGTTCTGGCCTATGGCCCAACGCCTGAGATTTTCACCCGCGAGAACCTTGAACGCGCCTTTGGTGGCGTCCTGCGCCATTTCGTCCTTGGCGGGGCGGATCTGCATGACGATGATGATGGCCGTCAGGTCACTGTGATTACCGATGATGAACGCCCCTTCGTGATTTACGGCGACGAGGACGACACGTGATCGACACGCTGCTGCAACCTTTCACCTATAGCTATATGTTCAACGCCATGTGGGTCAGCGCCATGGTGGGCGCGCTCTGTGCGTTTCTGTCCGCTTACCTGATGCTGAAGGGCTGGTCGCTGATCGGCGACGCGCTTAGCCATTCCATCGTGCCAGGCGTTGCGGGCGCGTATATGCTGGGACTGCCTTTCGCATTGGGCGCTTTTGCAGCCGGAGGGCTGGCCGCAGGTGCGATGCTCTTTCTCAACCAACGTACCGGGTTGAAGGAGGACACGATCATCGGGTTGATCTTCACCTCGTTCTTCGGCCTTGGGCTGTTCATGGTGTCGCTCTCGCCGGCCTCGGTCAGTCTGGAGACCATCACGATGGGCAATATCCTGGCGATCACGCCAGAAGATACGCTGCAGCTTGCGATCATCGGTTTCGTCTCGCTGGCGGTGCTGCTGTTGAAGTGGAAGGACATCATGGTGACCTTCTTTGATGAAAACCACGCGCGGTCAGTCGGGTTGAACCCATCCTACATAAAGGCGTTGTTCTTTGTGCTGCTGTCGGCATCCGTCGTTGCGGCGATGCAGACGGTCGGCGCCTTTCTGGTCATCGCCATGGTCGTCACACCGGGGGCGACGGCCTATCTGCTGTGCGACCGCTTTCCGCGTCTGATCGCCCTGTCGGTCGCCATCGGGTCAATCACCAGCTTTGTCGGCGCCTATGCGAGCTACTTTCTGGATGGCGCGACGGGCGGCGTCATCGTCACGCTGCAGACCCTTATCTTTCTGGTCGCCTTCGTATTTGCGCCAAAGCACGGCTATCTGGCGTCCAGACGAAAAGCGGCGGAGGGGCTGCACATGAAGGGCGACGGCGCGATTTCACCGGGGCAGGGCGCGCCATGATCGACACCCTCCTGTTCCCGTTCCAGTTCCCGTTCATGATGAACGCCTTCTACATCTCGCTTATCGTGTCTGTACCGACAGCCCTGCTGAGCTGTTTTCTGGTCCTCAAAGGCTGGGCGCTGATGGGAGATGCGGTCAGCCATGCCGTGCTGCCGGGTATTGTGCTTGCCTATATCCTTGGCCTGCCGCTGATCCTTGGCGCCTTTGCTGCGGGCATGGCCTGCGCCACATTGACGGGGTTTCTGGCGGACAACAGCCGGATCAAGCAGGACACGGTCATGGGGGTGGTGTTTTCCGGCATGTTTGGCGTCGGGATCGTGCTCTATGTTTCGATCGACACCAACGCCCATCTCGATCACATCCTGTTCGGCAACATACTGGGCGTGGATGCGTCAGAGCTGTGGACCGCTGGTCTGATTTCGCTGGCTGTTTCCGCAGGCCTGCTGATGAAGTGGCGCGATCTTTTGCTTCACAGTTTTGATCCTGCGCAGGCGCGCGCCTCCGGACTTTCCGTCAATGCGCTGCACTATGGCTTGCTGGTCGCGCTGTCGCTGACCATTGTCGCCACGCTGAACGCGGCGGGCCTGATCCTGGCGATTGGCCTGCTGATCGCACCGGGCGCCATCGCCTTTCTTGTCGTCCGCCAGTTCAAGGCGATGCTTTTCGTCGCCGTCGCTGTCTGCATGGGGTCCATGCTGCTGGGCGCGTATCTGAGCTTCTTTATCGACAGCGCCCCTGCGCCCACGACGATCCTGATCCTGACAGCGATGTTTCTCGTGGCGTTTTTCGCACGCCTGTCAGCTACGAAAAGAGCGTCACGACAGGTTGGCTGAGGCGCGCCATCTGAAGGGAAAACCACTGCGTTTCACTACGAGAAGCCGCGCGGCTATTCCTTCACCAGAAATGTCTTCACTGCGCCTATGCCCTTGAGATACGTCTCGCCCTGAGGCTCCACCGCTGTAAGGCCGTCCAGCGCGGTCAGAGTGTTTTCCGAGATATGGATACGGCTGGGAGAGCTGTGCGCCTCCAGCCGGCTGGCCATGTTAACGGTGTGTCCCCAGACATCATAGATAAAGCGTTTCTTGCCGATCAGGCCGGCGATGACCGGGCCGCTGTGCACGCCGACGCGGATCTCAAGCGGCGGCTCAGGCCAGTCGGCGCTGCGCGCTTCAGCGATGATATCGCGAGCGAAGGCGACGGCGGCTGCGGCGTGATCGTCACGCGGCTCAGGAAGGCCGACGGCCGCCATATACGCATCCCCGATGGTCTTGATCTTTTCGACGC
>CAYGQQ010000109.1:0-4527 GCA_964352105.1 uncultured Rhodobacterales bacterium
TCGACCGCAACCCATCTTCGGCGCGGGGGTAAAGATCTGCTGCCGGGTCCATGGTACGGCCTTCTTTTCGGGCGCGTATTGCTTCGGCAAGATCGGTGTAGATATTGGCAAATGCCAAGGGCATACCTTCTGCATGTCCGATAGTTACTCGTGTCGCGCGATCGGCCTCCGGCGACAAATCGGCTTCCCCCCGTTCGATCGTTTGCAACCGCCCGCCGAGGGGCATCCAGAACAGTTGGTTGGGATGCTCTTGGGACCATTTCAAGCCGCCTTTTTCGCCAAAAACTTGGATACCCAATCCGTGTTGGCGACCGATGGCGACGGACGACGTCCAGAGCCTGCCAACTGTGCCGCCATCCATCCGGAAATTAACCATAGCGTCGTCTTCAAGCACGCGGCTTTCGATGCAAGATGCAAGGTCTGCCGACAGCTTTTCAACCTCCTGGCCAGTGACAAAGCTGGCCATATGCAGGGCGTGTATCCCGCAATCTGCGAATTGCGCGGAGACACCGATTTGCGCAGGATCATAGCGCCAACGCACTCTCGGGTTGTCCGCATCCGCCGCGTCCGCGTGATGACCGTGGGCGAACTCCGCCACGACCAGACGCACCTTTCCCAGATCGCCGCGTGCAACCATGGCCTTCATGTGACGCACAAGCGAATAGCCGGAATAGCCGTAATTCACCGCGCAGATTTGCCCGGTCCTCTGCGCGATTTTGACGATCTCCTCGCCTTCCTCGACGGTCATAGTCATTGGCTTTTCGCACAGGACATGGAAGCCGCCTTCAAGAAAGCTTTTGGTGATCTCAAAATGGGTGGCGTTCGGTGTCGCGACGGTCACGAGGTCGATCTTGTCGGCGCGCTTTTTCTCGCCCGCCAGCATCTCTTGCCAGTCGCCATAGGCGCGCTCCGCATCAAGTCCAAGCTCCTGGCCGTATTCTCTGCCCGCCGCTGGGTTGTGGTCTAACGCCCCGGCAACAAAAGAGAAAAGCCCGTCTACATTTGCACCAAGCCGGTGCGCCGGTCCGATTTGACTGCCTCTACCGCCGCCAATAAGTCCCCAGTTCAATTTACTCATGTCGCCCTCAGAAGCCGATGGATTTCAGATAGGTGGCGTTTGCCACAGCGTCGTCGATAGGGCGGACATCGAGGGTCGGATCGCAGTCCTGTTCCACGGTGCACCAGCCTTCAAAACCGGCGTCCAGAAGGATTTGGCGCACGGCGGGAAAGTCGACATCGCCCTGACCTAGGTTGCAGAAAATGCCCTGTCCGCAAGCATCGTAGAAGCCGGTTCTGTTCTCGATCACATCGGCTTTCACTGCGGGGTCGATATCTTTGAAATGCATATACGAGATGCGTGCAATGTTGCGCTTCATGAACGCGACCGGATCAAAGCCAGCATATGAATGGTGGCCGGTATCAAAGCAGATTTTCAGAAGATCTTCGTCGACTTCCGAAAGCAGACGATCCAGCTCCGGTTCAAAATCCATGAAGCCCGCGGCATGTGCATGGATGCCAACGGTCAAGCCGTGATCGCCGCCGATTTTGGCGGCTTCACGGATGCGGTCGACATAGGCATTCCACTCCTCGTTAACCATTTGTTCGGCCTCAGAAGCGCGTCCGGCGGTTGGTGCGCGGCGCGGCGAAATGGAGTCGATCAGCACCAGATGTTTCGCACGATGGGCCGACAAGGCCTTGCAGGTCCGCAGCGTTCCATCGAGCACGTCATCCCAAGCATCCGGGTCGTGAAATGCGCGAAAAACCACGCCGCCGATAAGCTCCAGATCATGCTCGGACAGGGCCTCGGCGAGGATCACGGGATCTTCTGGCATGTAGCCGACAGGACCCAGTTCGATGCCCTTATAGCCAGCATCAGCGCAGTCTTTCAGCACCGATTTCCAGTCTGGATTGCGCGGATCCCCCGCGAATTCTACGCCCCAGGAACAGGGGGCGTTGCCGATTTTGATGGTCACTTTGTAGGCTCCTGAATTTAGGTGTCGATGCTCTGCCACGATTGCGTGTCAGAGGATTTGAATGCGGCATCAATGATGCGGTCCACGAGATAGCCGTCCTCGAATGTGGGCCAGATGGGGGCCCCTGTTTCGATGGCTTGCAAAAAGTCACGGGCTTGAATGATGATCTGGTCTTGGTAGCCCGTGCCGTGTCCTGGGCCTACACAAAACGGCTCATAATCGGGGTGGGCGGGGCCCGTCAATACTTTGCGAAACCCCTGTGTTTCGACGGGCAGAGCGGCGTCATAAAACCAAAGCGCATTCTGGTCTTCCTGGTCGAACCGTAGCGCGCCTTTGGTGCCTGTGACCTCGTAGGCATATCCCATTTTTCGGCCTGTTGCGACACGGGAAAAATGCAGGTGTCCCATCGTTCCGCGCGCGAAACGACACAGCATATGGCCTTGATCGTCATTGGTCACAGCGACGCCGCCACGGGATTTATGAACCGTTTCGATATCAGCCATGACGGCGGAAATTGGCCCGAGCAGGGCAAGTGCCGCGTTCACCATATGAGGCGCAAGATCGCCCATTGTGCCGTTGGCGCGCCCCTCGGTGCGCCAGTTTGCCGGGGCTTTTGGGTCGGAAAGAAAGTCCTCTGTATGTTCGCCTCTGAAATGGGTGATGTCTCCCAGATCCCCGCGCGCGATCATCTTTCGCGCCATCTGGCTGGCAGGCGTTCTGATGTAGTTGAAGCCAGACATGTGGACACAACCAGACGCCTTTGCGGCCCCTGCCATCCGCTCCGAGCTGTCAAGTGATATGCTTAACGGCTTCTCGCACAGGACGTGCTTACCGGCCCCAAACGCAGCCAAGGCGATATCTTCATGGGTGTCTTGGGGGGAGGCTATGATTACCGCTTCGATCTTTGGATCGTTTACCAGATCACGCCAGCTATCCGTCGCACGCGCAAACCCAAAGGCGTCCTTATACCGATTGGCAGATTGCATGGATGTCGCGCAAACCATGTCCAGACGCGGGCGGAGGTTCGTTTCAAACACAGCGCCGACGGCGGCAAACGCCACAGCATGCCGCTTGCCCATATAGCCGCCACCCACAATACCAATGTTCAATTCGCGCATTTCAGATGTGTCTCCCAGGGTCGCGGAAAAGCTTGTTGCAACCGGTTGCAAAACCGTTACCTTTGGTGTCAGAGCGAGTCAACGTCGAAGATCGCCAATCTGCGCAGGAGGACACATAATGACCCAACCCAAAGGGACGATCCGTCTGACAATGGCGCAGGCGTTGATGCGCTATCTTGCCAATCAATACATCGAAATTGATGGGCAGGCGCAACGTTTCTGCGGTGGCGGCTTCGGCATATTCGGCCATGGCAATGCGCCGTGTCTGGGCGAGGCGCTTTATGATCACCGCGCGGAGCTTCCACATTACCGCGGACAGAACGAGCAGAGCATGGGCTTTGCGGCGGCAGCCTACGCCAAATACCATCTGCGCAAGAGGTTCATGTTTTGCACGGCCTCTGCGGGGCCGGGCACGGCGAACCTTCTGACCTCTGCCGCGCTGACCCATGCCAACAGGTTGCCGATGATGCTGCTTTGTGGTGATACGTTTCTCACGCGCTTGCCTGATCCGGTGCTTCAGCAGCTGGAGCATTTCAACAACCCGACCCTTGGCGTGAACGACGCGTTCAAAGCGGTGACGCGGTATTGGGACCGGATCACGCATCCTGCGCAGATCATCCATTCGCTGCCCAACGCCATTGCGACAATGCTTGATCCTGCTGATTGCGGGCCGGTTTTTCTGGGGTTACCGCAGGATGTGCAGGGATGGGCTTATGACTATCCTGAAAGTTTTTTCGAAAAACGGGTGCATCACATTCGCAGGCAGGCACCAGACCCGCGCGAGGTTGTCGCAGCGTGCGAGGCGCTCAAATCTGCAAAGCGCCCTGTGATCATAGCAGGCGGTGGCGTGCAATATTCTGGTGCGGTTGAGGAATTAACCAGGTTTGCGACCAAACACGGTATTCCTGTGATCGAGACGATTGCCGGGCGTGCCAATCTTCTTAATGAAGATCCGATGAACATGGGGCCGGTTGGGGTGACGGGGTCGAATTCTGCCAATTGGGTCGCGGAAAACGCGGATGTGGTTCTGGCGGTGGGCACGCGCTTGCAAGATTTCACGACCGGGTCCTGGACCGCCTTTTCCAAGGATGCGCGGATCGTGGCGCTGAATGTCGGGCGCTATGATGCGAGCAAGCATCAAAGCCTTGCCGTCGTCGGCGATGCCAAGCTGGGGCTGGCTGCGCTGGATGACGGCTTCGGCGGGATGAAAGCTCCTGCGGATTGGTTGGTCTCTGCCCAGACGGAACGCAAGAAATGGAACGATTATGTCGCGCAAAATGTCGATCCGGGCAATCGCCCGGCGTCTTATGCGCAGGTGATCGGTGCCGCGAACAGGCTGTGCAGCCCGCAAGACCGCGTGGTTACCGCTGCGGGCGGACTTCCGGCAGAGGTCACGGCAAATTGGCGCACATTGGGCATTGGAACCGTTGATGTAG
>CAYGQQ010000109.1:4537-9528 GCA_964352105.1 uncultured Rhodobacterales bacterium
GGCTATGAAATCGCCGGCGGCTGGGGCGCGCGAATTGCACAAACCGAACAAGAGCCAGATGCCGAAACCATCGTTTTCGTAGGAGACGGCTCTTATCTGTTGATGAATTCCGACATTTACTCGTCGGTGCTAACAGGCAAGAAACTGATCGTTTTGGTCTGCGACAATGGCGGCTTTGCAGTGATCAACAAGCTGCAAAACAACACCGGTAACGCCTCTTTCAACACGTTGATCAAGGATGCGCCGACTGTCGACGCGCCTTTCGCGGTCGATTTCACAGCGCATGCAAGATCCATGGGTGCAGAGGCAGAATTTATCGAAAGCATGGCGGAATTTGAGGCCGCTTTCGCCCGCGCGCGTGCCAGCGACAAAACCTATGTTATCGAGATCAAGGTCGATGCTTATGAAGGCTGGACCGGTGAGGGCCACACCTGGTGGGAGGTCGGCTCCCCCGAGGTGAGCCCGCATGCTTCGATCCAGAAAGCGCATCGCGACGTTGAAGATGGCCGCAAGAAGCAGCGCAGGGGGGTGTAGATGAGCAATCTCTCAAAACTGTCGGGGCGCAATTTTCTGGTTGTTGGGCGTGCAGGGATGGATTTCTTTCCAGACCCGCCGGGGACCAAGGTGCAAGAGGCCACTGTTTTCCATTCAGGGCTCGGTGGATCGTCCGCCAATATCGCGGTGGCGATCTGCAAGCTGGGCGGGCAGGCGGCGTTGGTGACGACAGTTTCGGCTGATGCAGTCGGGGATTTCTGTCGCCAACAGCTTCGCAACTATGGGGTCAGCGACGCATATGTGCGCACGATCACCGGCGAGAGCCGCACCTCGCTTGCGGTCTATGAAAGCCGGATCGAGGACCACAAGACGGTGATCTACCGCAACAATGCCGCTGATTTTCAGATGGATTTGCAGGACGTAAACGCGCCTGATTATAGGGCGTATAGCGGCATGGTGACGACGGGTACGGTCTTTGCAGCCAATCCGTCACGTGATGCAGGCTACCGCGCGATGGAGCAAGCCCGCGACGCAGATATCCCAGTGATTTTTGACATTGACTACAGGCCCTATAGCTGGACCTCGGCCGCGCTGGCGTCTGAGGTTTTGACCCGTGCTGCGGATATGTCCGATATCATCATCGGCAATGACGAAGAGTTTGATTTTGTTGCCGGAAAAGAGGGCGCAGGGCTAAGCTTCGCACGCGAGTTAGGTCAGTCCCCCGACAAGATCATCGTCTATAAGATGGGGCCTTTGGGCTCTATCACGATCCAGGGCGGCAAAGAGATCGCAACCGGGATCTTCAAGGTTGAGGCCTTGAAACCAACCGGTGCTGGCGACAGCTTCATGGGCGGGTTTATCGCCTCGCTTGCGGCTGGTAAGCCGCTGGAGGATTGCGTACTGCGTGGCTCAGCTGCGGCGGCGATAACGGTGACGCGCCCCGGTTGTGCGCCCGCACTACCCGATGACGCCCAGATCGACGCCTTTATCGCCGGGCATCCCGGCCTCACTCAACCCAGCCTTCCGGCCTCTCAAACGGTCTGAAGACCGGAAAGGAATACGATGCATATCCCCCCCTTTGACAATGAAAACAAAGCCATTGTCGCCGCTGAAAATGAGACGGTTCCACTGAACTATTTCAACATTATCAAGCTGAACCCCGGCGACAGCTTCACCTACCAAGTGCCGGGCTACGAGACTTGCGTGGTGCCTGCCACCGGCACGGTGAATGTCGATGTCGAAGGCACCGCCTACGCCGCATTGGGCAATCGCGGGTCAGATGTCTGGGACGGGGAGCCTGAGGGTGTTTACGTCCCTGTCGGTGCAAAAGTGACGCTGGATTGTGTCGCCGCGGCGGAGGTGTTTGTGGCAGGGGCAAAATTTGACAGAGTTCTGGATCCGTTTGAGGTCCGCACGGGCGATATCGATCTGGTGCAATATGGCTCTGACGACACCAAAACGCATCGCAAGATCAAACATATTCTTGGGCAAAAACAGCATGATAAAGTTGGCCGCTTGCTGGTGTCGGAGTTGTTTACCGTGGGTGCCGGCGGCTGGTCGGGCTTTCCGCCCCATAAACACGACACCGACCGATTGCCTGACGAGACCCGCCATGATGAGACCTATAATTTCCGGTTCAAACCGAACCACGGCTCCGGCATCCAGCTGATCCAGGCCGATGGTGCGCGGATCGGGACGCCGCATCATATCGTGGATGGATCAACGATTTGTCTGGAGTCTGGTTATCATCCCTGCGTCGCCATGCCAGGCTATGAGATGTATTACTTCACTATTCTTGGCGGGCTCTCTCAGCGCTCTCTGGTGCAGTATTTCCAGCCAGAGCATGCCTATCAGATAGAGACGATCCCCGGCATTAAAGACATGATCGCGAAGTTCAAGTGACGCTTGCGACGCTGAAAGAGGTGCTCGATCCCGCGTTGTCGGGCGGGTATGCGGTCGGAGGCCTCGTCTGTCTGGGCTGGGAGGACATGCAAGCCTATGTCATGGCCGCCGAAGATATCGGTGCGCCGGTCATTTTGCAGGCCGGGCCTTCGTGCCGTGCGCATACCCCTTTGCCGATCTTGGGAAAGATGTTTCGCCATCTGGCGGAGCAAGCCTCTGTGCCTGTTGTGGCACATTTGGATCACGGCTACGCGCTGGATGAATGCCGCGAAGCCATTGAAAGCGGCTTTACCTCCGTGATGTTTGACGGCTCGCGTAAGTCCTTGTCAGAAAACATAGATTTGACAGGGCAAGTGGTCGCAATGGCCGCCCCATACGGTGTGTCGGTTGAGGGCGAGATCGGCTTTGTGGGCTATGCCGCTGGCGAAAACTCCTACGGGACGGACCCGGGCGAGGCGCATGAATTCGCCAAAGCCTCCGGGATAGATGCGATGGCGATATCGGTCGGGAACGTCCATTTGCAGCAGGAAAAGGCCACCAAGATTGACCGCGTTGCCTTGGCGGAGATTGAGGCAGGCGTGAGTATTCCGCTGGTCATACATGGCGGTTCCGGAGTGTTGGTCTCGGACCGGACAGAGTTGGCGAAGACGTCAAGAATCTGCAAGTTCAACATTGGGACTGAACTGCGTATGGCCTTTGGGACAGGGCTTCGCGCCGCCGTAGCGGCTGATCCGGACCGTTTTGACCGGGTCACAATCTTGAAGGACACGATTGAACCCGTCCGCGCCGCGACCCGCAATGTTTTGGGTGCATTTGCGGCACCTGATCTGCGCACATAAAGGATAACCTTATGAAACCATTGAAGTTTGCATTGCTGGGGGCCGGCCGGATTGGTCAGGTCCATGCCCGTGCGCTCGCCTCCCATGAACTGGCTGATCTGGCTGTTGTGCATGATCCGTTCGCGGACGCAGCAAAATCCATCGCCGATAAATACGGCTGCGAAATCGCACAGATTGACGCGATTGCGGCGGACCCGGATATCGACGGCGTCTTGATCTGTACGCCAACCGACACCCATGCCGATTTGATTGAGCAGTTCAGCCATGCAGGTAAGGCCGTGTTCTGTGAAAAGCCCGTCGATCTGAACCGCAAGCGCGTGGAAGAGTGCCTGAAAACCGTTGACGAGACCGGCACCAAGCTGATGCTCGGGTTCAACCGGCGTTTCGATCCTCATATTGGCGGCGTGATTGAGGCGGTTTCTGATGGAAAGGTCGGGACGGTGGAGCAGGTGATCATCACCAGCCGTGACCCGGATCTGCCGCCGAAAGAGTATATCGCCGTTTCCGGTGGCATATTCCGGGACATGATGATCCATGATTTCGATATCGCACGGGTCGTGTTGAATGAGCCTGTTGCGACCGTGCAGGCGACGGCCTCTGCCCTTGTTGACCCGAGTATTTCTGAGTTGGGTGATTACGACACGGCGAATGTCATGTTGAAGACAACTTCCGGCAAGCTTGCCGTGATCACCAATTCCCGGCGGGCAAGCTACGGCTATGATCAAAGGGTGGAGGTGCATGGATCTTTGGGCTCTATCGCGGCTCAAAACCAAAGGCCGGTCGATATCGAGATTGCCACGGTTGATGGCTACCAGCGTCCGCCGCTGCATGATTTCTTCATGACCCGCTACACCGAGGCCTATTCCAGAGAGATCACGGAATTCGTCAATTCGATCGTCAAAAACCAAACGCCAAGCCCGTCTGGCACGGATGGTTTGGAGGCGCTGAAATTGGCTGAGGCGGCACTGGAATCGATCGCTTCTGGCAAGGCAATCTCCGTAAATTAACTAGAATCGTTGGTATTTTGATGCGTATTCAAAAAGCCACGGTTTTGCCTTTATTGGTTAATGAAACGGCCATACTGTTTGCATATTCGGGCGATTGACTGCAGAAACTGCGTTACTGTTACGGCGCAATGAACAATCTCACCTAAAAACCTAAAGTTTGTGGTTTTTATTTGTCAAAAGTTGGGTAACCGGCTATCTACAGATTGTGAGTTTTTGGGTGGCGGACAGTAAAAAGTAACAAAGGTTTGTAACCATGTCGTTCCCAAAGCGCGCTCTGCGCAACAAGGTCACTTTGACCTCAACTGCCCTATTTCTTATTTCCTCAGTTACGTCGACAGCCTATGCGGGAGCTTTCGGAGGCTTCAAAAGCGAATATGTGGTTGTGCGTAATTCTGGTGAATCCACTGAAATCTGCGACTATGATCCCTTGCCGCGGGATGTGGCGAGAGCGATCAGAAGAAGCGCAAATTTCGATGAAATCGTCGCCTACATGGCGGATAACTGCCCCGACCTGCTGCTTGAGTTGACCAATACAGCGACAGCATCGATCGGTGGCCCGACATCAACCCAAGAGGATTTCTCTGAGGGAGATGACGATCTTCCTGGAGGTAGCGGACCCGGTGATGGCGGTCCTGGCGACGATGGCCCCGGCGATGACGGTCCTGGCGACGACGGCCCGGGCGATGACGGCCCAGGTGATGACGGCCCAGGCGATGACGGCCCCGGCGATGACGGTCCGGGCGACGAC
>CAYGQQ010000110.1:0-3934 GCA_964352105.1 uncultured Rhodobacterales bacterium
GTCACGCACTCACGTGGACTACTTCGAGTAGGGCGTTTATGCTTCCTATTCTCCGCAATGACGGGAAGCGCATGACAACCTTCCTCTCAAAGGTCAAAGCGCGCAAGCTATCTGATTATGCCGAATATGACCGGCACGATAGTGAGGACTTTGTGTTCGTTCTTGAGGGCCGGGTGCGGATCTATCTCGAAGGTCGTGAACCGGTTGAACTTGGACCGCGAGATTCGCTCTACATGTGCAGTCACATACCGCACGCTCTGATTAGCCTGCCTCCAACCGAAATTCAGAATGGAAGTAGTACTAAATTTGACGATGCGACCATCCTCTGGGCCAATGTTTCGCCCAGCTAGTGTCCGCTCCAAAAGCGGGATTTTGGCGAATTGCGGAAATGCAATTGAGGGCCTAGAAGTAGGATCGATGCCGGCCATAAGAGCTGCGCCGAATGAGCGTCTGCTTTTGCCGTCTCCCGTTTCAGAAGCGGACTTTCCGCTCCCCACCCCAGTTTCGGTCATAGGAACTGATTGGATGGAAATAAAAGCAGCCAGTCAGTATCCGCCCCAGTTGCGGTCGTTATGAGTTCAAGGAAGGTTTCTCATAAACAGCCATGCTTTGAGACGTATTCGATTGATGAAAATGGCGTTATTGGATGCCGGTTCTCCAATTCAACTTTTTGAAAAGCTGGCTCGAGATATCGTCACCTGATTTTAGCGCTAATTGACGAGCAGAGAATACGTTCTTTTGCAGATCTGTGTTTCCCTCTTTTTTCGTTTGATCTATGGTACGTCAAATGGAGAAAATTAGAATGCTCAGGTGGGGGATTACTCAATGAAAAAACTTTCTCGGGCATGCCAATGGATACTGGTCATACTAATGACCGTCTCGCATCAAACAACTTGGTCTCAAACAACTGATCCGGCAGAAGACATTGTTCGTGCAAGGGAACTGGGTGTCCCGTTTGACGGGAATCCCGGCCAGCTCAATGCTATCACAGACGTTCCGGGTGTTGAGGTTGGACACACGACGCTGATATCTGGCAATGGAAAGTTGGTGACGGGCGAAGGACCGGTACGCACTGGTGTAACCGCCATTTTACCGCGCGGCAAAACCTATGACCCTGTTTATGCCGGTTGGTTCTCGCTGAACGGGAATGGCGAAATGACTGGCACAACATGGGTTGATGAATCGGGCTGGCTGGAAGGCCCCGTGATGATTACCAACACGCATAGTGTTGGCACAGTGCGCGACGCGACAATCGAATGGGCACACAAAAACAAGTATTTCCGACCCCTTGCAGGGGAGTCAGATACATTCTGGATGCTGCCTGTTGTTGCTGAAACTTATGATGGTGATTTGAGTGATATCAACGGATTTCACATAAAAAAGCCGCATGTCTTCGCCGCCCTCGACGGAGCCAGTTCGGGCCGTGTTGCCGAGGGAAATGTTGGCGGGGGCACGGGCATGATCACCCATGGATTCAAAGGCGGTATCGGGACGTCCTCACGCGTGGTTTCGATCGGGGAGACCGAATATACACTGGGGGTTCTGGTTCAGTCCAACTATGGCATTCGTGATACCTTCACCGTCGCTGGCGTCCCGGTTGGCCGCGAAATAACCGACCTCACGACCACCTATGGCGATCACAATCAAGAGAATGGATCGATCATCA
Organism: uncultured Rhodobacterales bacterium; assembly: GCA_964352105.1. Classification (GTDB taxonomy): domain Bacteria; phylum Pseudomonadota; class Alphaproteobacteria; order Rhodobacterales; family Rhodobacteraceae; genus Litoreibacter. The sequence goes on from CAYGQQ010000110.1 coordinate 1,667, forward strand.
TTGTCGTCGCAACGGATGCTCCCCTGCTACCTCATCAACTCAAACGCATTGCAAAGCGTGCCACCATGGGCATTGCCCGCACCGGCTCTTACGCTTCGAATGGTTCAGGTGACATTTTTATTGCATTCTCGACGGCTAACACTGGAGCTTGGGACAGGGCTAAGCCTGCGGCCGTAACAAGCTTGCCCAATGATTCAATGAGCCCGCTTTTTCGAGCAACAGTTGAAGCAACCGAGGAAGCAGTCATTAACGCACTGGTCGCAGCGCGAACGATGACAGGGATCAACGGCAACACCGCACATGCTTTGCCGCAAGATAGGCTACAAGATGTGCTTAGAAAATACGGTAGGCTCGTAGTGGACGAGGTTCCGGCAGGAAACTGAAGGGGCTGGAGACCAGATCGGATTTCTCGACCGCTATCTTTGTTGTATTCATTGCACGTTGGAACGGTTCGACAGTTTTTTGGTTTTTGAAACAAAAAGGTTCGGGCGAAATAAACGTTAGCAATTGAGAAATGGCCAGCCTGCTACTTGGTAACAATTCTCCCCGCGGTCAATTGGGGATGTCTGCACTTCGCGCTACAAGCCTAAAATCCGCCAGTCAGCTTCCCACCCACTTGTTGCTGTTCACCTTGGGTTGAACCAATGTTCCATCCCGCTCCAAAAGCGGACGTCAAGCGACCATTGACATTAGCTGGGATGGAAACGGAGCCTGAAATTCTTCAAACAGCGCTCGTCCTGTGTTTGCACGACCGAGTCAAAGTTCGATGTCTTAAAGAGTTTTGAGAGTTGACCAACGGCCTAAGAGGCTCTCATCCACTTAAGCGCAATCCGACCACATGCTCCGACGCGGCTTTTTCGCCGTCACGCACTCACGTGGACTACTTCGAGTAGGGCGTTTATGCTTCCTATTCTCTATCCAGCAGGTTGGTGCGCGCATTGAGAAGAACGCAATGAGCGGCCTGGACGTCGCTGAGTGAGCTGACAGCGTGACACTCGTTGCTGATCAGGAGTCGTGATGAATCGTAAACCCTGGCTACTGCTGTGCCTGCTGCTGACCCTCAATCCGGCAACGGCGCACGACAGCGACAGCGACAGTGACAGCGAAGCGCGCTACCTCGCCAATGAAGGCCTGATGGTGACGCATGGCGCGACCAAAATTCTGTTCGATCCGCTGTTTAACGAAAGTTACGGCCAGTACCGCCTGCTGCCGGACGCGATGCGCACAGCATTGATGAATGGCGACGCCCCGTGGGATGGCGTCGATGCAGTGTTTATCAGCCATTACCACGACGACCACTTTGCCCCGCAGGATATGTTCGACTACCTGCACAGGAACAGCACGGTACTGCTGTTCGCGCCGGCCCAGGCCGTTGCCGCATTGCAAGACATCGCGGCCGGCGACGATGAAGTATTCGATCGCGTTACGGCGGTCTATCTCGATGCCGGCGAAGCCCCGCAGCGTTTCGAACGCGCCGGCCTGCTGATCGAGGTTGTGCGCATACCGCATTCGGGCTGGCCTGATCGGCGCCTCGATGTCGAGAACCTTGCCTGGCGCGTGACGCTGGACGATGGACCCACCGTGTTGCACCTGGGCGACGCGGACACGCGGGACCTGCACTTTGCGAGCGCTGCTAACTACTGGCAACAGCGCCAACCCGACATCGCGTTCCCGCCCTACTGGTATTTCCTGTCGACCAGCGGTCGCGAGGTGCTGACGAAGCGGCTGCAGGCGGCGCAGGCCGTTGGCATTCATGTACCGGCTGCGGTTCCCGCCAATGCCGACGCACGCGAAGACGGGCTCCGCGATGTCGACCTGTTTACGACGCCGGGTGAAACGCGCGGTATCCGCCATAGTCACGCCGGCGCGGAACGCGTGGCACAGCCGACTCAGTCAGACCCCAACCAATAATTTAGACAGGCAATCACGCCCGTCGAAAGCACGGACGCTCGCCAGCTACTCAGGCGTGCTGGCGCTGCGGTACGTCTTTCAGCATGTCCTCGTAGTGCGCCTTGACGGCATCGAGATTCACGCGATTCAGAAACGACGAATAGGTCAGGTAGCACAACAGGAAACGCAGGTCGTCGGCCCACGGCGGCAGATAAGCCGGCGGCCGGCACAGACCCAGCTGCGTCAGTTCGTACAGCGCGGGAATGTCGTCAAGATCGAGCTTGCCGCAAAACAGCAGGCGCAGGCAGTCGGCGCGCCCGGTCGTCGCGATGACGCGCAGAAAGTTGTGCACGCGTAACAGGCCGTCGAGGTAAACGA
>CAYGQQ010000110.1:3944-7114 GCA_964352105.1 uncultured Rhodobacterales bacterium
GTGAACGGTATGCCACCTGCCACATCGCCGCCGCGAAACACGCGCCGCGCGTTCTCGAACGCCTGCTCCTCGTTGCCGATCCGGTCGAAGAAGAAGCGATAGATATCGATGAAGCTCGCGCCTTCTATTGCCATCTGGATCGCGAGGACGCGATCCGCGAGGCGCCGCATTCGATCGAGATCCATTGAGCCCGTGATGAACTCCGCGAACACGGCAAGCCCCTCCTGCGTGCGGGTCGTGCCGGGATGACCGGCTGCGAGTATCTTCAGATCGCTTTGCGCCATGCCGTTGAGCGACGTGGCGACATGAATGTGTGCCTCGTGATTTACGAGCTGCCGGATGTCCCTGTCCGTAAAGCAGGCGGCGCGACGAATGCGAATGCGCTTCGGGCCTGCCAGCGCGTTGGCCGACAGCTCATCGACGATCTCGACCCTGGGCGCCGCAGCACCGAACATTTTCTGCACCGCTGTCTGCATGTCCTCAGCAACGGCCGTCGCGAGGTGACAGGCCGCGGCCGGTGCGCCCATATCAATGTGCGAGAACGAGTCGATCATCGTGTCGAAACGGATCGCCAGGTCGTGCGGCGTGTTTGACTGATCGCGCAAGGTAGTTGTGGGTGTGCCATATAGCTCCCCGGATAGCTCGAGGAATGCCGGCGTGCCGCAGGCAGCGAGCAGCCGCGCGCCGGTTTCAATCGCCGTCGCCTGCCTGCCCAGCCACGCATCGATCACGGACTCGCCGATGTCGCGGCGCGCCTCGGCGACCAGCGCCAGCGGCTCGGCGGTATCGAATTTCGGGTAGCTGACCTGCGGCAGTCGCTGCGCTTTTGCCGCGAAAAAGTCTTCCCGGACCCGCGACGACCAGCCGATGCCCGTTAGAATCCGCACGCTGCGGGAGGCCTGGTAGAGCGCGCTCGCACAGCGCCGAATCCGGTCCTTGTCCTGCTCGCTCGTCATAATGGCGCGTGTCCGCACTGGTAGCACAAGATCGGCACGATACGGAGCCGCCGGCTGTTTCTGCAAGCGCCGCTCAGGCGCCGTGGCCGAACAGGCTGCCAGCGACGATTTTTTCCGCGACCGCGGCCGGCACGTAGTCCGTCCACGCGGAGTCTCCGGCGGCAATCATGCGCAGCACGTTCGGCGAGTGAATATCGAGGTGCTGGTAGGCAACTTCGAGCAGGGGCACGAGCGCACCGCGTTCACACAGGTAGCTGAACAGGTGCTGCAGGGACGCGTCGAGGCGAACGCTGTCGAGGTGTTCGATCACCGCGTTTTCTTCGTTCTTGCAGGGATACACAAAACATCTGAGCTGCTGCCGGAACAGGCGACCGAGCCCTTCCAGGATGCCGCCGTCGAGATCGTCGTAATAGGACTCATCGAACAGGCTGCGCAAGGTCGTCAGGCCCATTGGCAAACCGATCGGTGCCTGCGTGTAACGGGCGAGGTAAGTCGCGAGCCGGTGGTACTGGCGAAAGTCCGAAATCATGACCGTGCAACCCGTTGCCGCAGCCACCTCCGCACGACTGACGAAATCCTGCAGACACACGTTGCTGTCTTCCTTCAGGTTCTGCATCGAGATCTCGAGGATCGGCAGCACGTCAGCCACCGGCACGCCGTTGACCTCCGAAAACTTATGCAGCGATGCCTGCAGCATGTCGATGTTGACGTGCGTCACGGGCCGGAAGCGGCCTCGTTGTACGAGCAGCGCTCGTTTGCGTAATGCTTCCGACGGCTGCAGCACGCTGCCGTCCGCCGCGAACATCGCCGCATCGGTAAGCCCGAGCTGCACGAGGCGCAAGGTCAGCACGCGGCTGTCGATACCGGCAAACGCCGGCCCGGCGACATCGACCATGTCGATCTCGATACGCGCGGCAGACAGGTTGTCGGCCAGCGTTGCGAGCATCGCTTCCGGTTCCCGGTGCTTGGAGAAAGCCCCGTGAATCAGGTTGACGCCCACGATACCGATCGCTTCCTGCTGTTCTGCATTGCTGTTGTCCAGCATGCGCACGTGAATGATCACCGTGCTGTCAGCGGCGTTCGGCTCTGCCTGGAAACGCATGCCCATCCAGGCATGGCATTCGTTGGTACCACGGTAGTTGCGCGCCGCAACGGTATCCGCGAACGTGAAGAAGCAGGCGTCTTCGCCGCGACTGTCGCGCAGCCGCTCGCAGGTCAGGGCCTGCTCGTAGTCGAGCATTGCCTCCAGCCGCTGGCGGCTGACGTAGCGCTCGCCGACACCGTAGATCGCGTCGCTGACCTGCATGTCATAGGCGGAGATACTCTTGGAGATCGTGCCCGCCGCGCCGCCGGCCTGGAAGAACCAGCGAACCACCTCCTGGCCCGCGCCGATCTCGGCAAAGGTGCCGTAGCGGCCGGTGTCGAGATTGATCTCGAGGGCCTTTTCCAGAGTCGAAAGCGGCTGTGTCGGTGTTGTTTGCATGTACGGATCACTGTGCGATTGGCGAGGTATCACGCAGTGTGTCGGCGGGGCGCCGGGAAACTTGAGAGCCCGGAAGGTGGATCGAATAAATTGACCCGTTTGTTTTTCGCAGCGTAAACGGCTGATCTACCGTCTTCACCTGGACGCCCGTCCGGAAATTAAGTCCATCACTCAGACAGACAAACGCCAGCTCAAGGGCGGAAACAAAGGGTCTATTCTGTTGAAAAACTCCTGCTGATAACACGACGATGAGATAATGCTTGCGTGTTGATTGCCGGAGTGATGTCCGATGATGGGCAGCAGCGACAAGCCGCAAGACGAGTTGTTTTACGCGTTTAATCTCGACGATGTTGTGCCGCAGGATCACCTGCTTCGCGATATTGATCGTCTCCTGGACCTCACCGAACTTCGCGAGCATCTCGCGCCTTACTACAGTCACACTGGGCGACCGTCAGTAGATCCGGAGCTGATGATTCGCATGCTGCTGATTGGCTACTGCTGCGGCATCCGCTCTGAGCGACAGCTCTGCTACGAAGTGACGATGAACCTGGCGTACCGTTGGTTCTGCAAGCTGAGTATTACTGACAAGGTGCCGGATCACTCGACTTTCTCGAAGAACCGGCACGGCCGGTTCCGCGAGGCGGAAGCGTTCCGCTTCGTGTTCGAACAAGTCCTGCAGCGCTGCATGGATGAAGGTCTTATCGGTGGTGAGGGTTTTGCCGTTGATGCCA
>CAYGQQ010000110.1:7124-9303 GCA_964352105.1 uncultured Rhodobacterales bacterium
CAGGCAAAAGCATCACGAGGACGATGATGACGACTGGGGCGATGGTAGCCGGGCCATCAACGAGTACCTGGATGCTCTGAAGGAAGACGGTTCCTCTATCCCGGTGGACAGGAAAAAGGTCTCGCAGACCGATCCGCTGGCGCAGTGGACCGCCGCTCCAGGCGGTCCTGCTTACTACGCTTACTCAACCAATTACCTTGTCGATACTCAGGCCGGCATCATTGTGGATGTCGAAGCGACGCCGGCATTGCGCACACCGGAGGTGTGGTCAACCAGGACCATGATCGAACGAGTTAAGGACCGCTTTGGTCTGGAGACCAAGAAGCTCATCGGCGATACCGCTTACGGCACCGCCGAGTTCCTCAACTGGATGGTGAACGAAGCCAACATCGAGCCACACGTGCCCGCTGCCGGGTGAGGTGTCTCTGGCGCATCACGGCGTGTTGTTTCTTGATGAGCTACCGGAGTTTGGGCGTGCGGCGTTGGAGGTGCTGCGGCAGCCGTTGCAGTCGGGCACGGTGTCGGTGTCGCGGGCGGCGGGGCATGTCACGTTTCCGGCGAGGTTTCAGTTGGTTTGTGCGATGAATCCTTGCAAGTGTGGTTATCTTGGGGATCCGGATCATGATTGTCATTGTTCTGAAGCCAGCGTTGCTGCGTATCGGCAGAGAATATCGGGGCCGCTATTGGATCGAATTGATTTGCATGTAACGGTGCCGAGAGTGGCGGTGCATGTGCTGGATGAATGCCAGCCGTCGGAGTCGAGTGCGTTGGTGCGGGAGCGTGTCGGTGCGGCGCGTGTTTATCAGAAGGAACGCGGGGCGATCAACGCACAGTTGCCCGCTAACATTCTGATTGAAGTGACTGCCTGTGATGAGGCTACTGCGGCACTGCTAAAGAGCGCCAGTGATCGGTTCGCGCTGTCGGCACGGGTGCAACACAAAGTACTGCGTGTGGCGCGGACGATTGCGGATTTGGCGGGGGAGCCTTCAGTTGGTGAGGGGCATATGGCGGAGGCGATTGGGTTGCGGGGAAACGGGGGCGGGAGCAAATAGGTTCAGCGACGCGGCAGAGACCGTAGACAATCTCCCGTTGTCGGGCAGAATTGTCGCATGACAAAGGTATAACGCTCGCTTAGCTTTAGGGAAACGCTGTCCGCGGTATCAACAATTGACAAGCGGCAACCCCGGTCAACCACTCTCATCGCAAGGACGCGAAACGTGGTTCAGATTCCGGCCACCAGGTCGACGGCCATAGACCATCAGTATCGTCGGCACCGGCCGGAAGATACCCTGCTCTATCAAGTCATCGAGCAATACTATCCACAGTTTGCCGAACTCATGTGCGGTCAGAGCCGACCGCTTCCAAGTTTTGTGCATCGTGAGTTTATCGATTTTCTCAAATGCGGGCGGCTTGAAAATGGCTTCCTAAGAGCCCGCTGCCGCGACTGCCACACCGAAAACTTAGTGGCCTTCAGTTGCAAGGGTCGCGGGTTTTGCCCAAGCTGCGGCGCTCGGCGCATGGTCGACACCGCGGCGTTGCTGGTGGACGAGGTACTGCCTCACCAACCGATTCGCCAGTGGGTTTTGAGTATGCCGTTTCCACTGCGGTTTCTTTTTGCACGTGACCCGGCGGCAATGAGCGCCACGCTTGGGATTGTTATACGCGCCATTTGCGCACACCTTATCAACAAAGCGGGGTGCACGCGCGCCCAAGCACAAACCGGAGCCGTCACGCTGATCCAGCGTTTCGGTGGCGCGCTCAATCTCAACATCCATTTTCACCTGTTGGTACTGGACGGCGTTTACCTTCACCGGCCACGCGACGGGGTGCGGTTTGTTCACGTTCCGGCGCCCACCTTAGGTGAGTTGCAGCGCCTGATTGAACGCATCGGCAATCGCGTTGGTCGCCATCTGGAACGACGCGGACTGCTGGTGCGTGACGCTGAGAGCGCGTATTTGAACTGGGACAGCGAACAGGCCTCAGCATTGGATGATCTGGCCGGTCATTCAATCACCTACCGCGTAGCCGTTGGACCTCATCAGGGTCAGAAGGCCTACACCCTGCAGACCCTCCCGGCGATCGCAGCCGACGACAACGTGCCGGGCGAACTGGCGGCCGCAGCCGGCTTTTCGCTGCACGCCGGGATTGCGGCGAGGGCCGGGGACAGAGACAAGCTGGA
>CAYGQQ010000111.1:0-9254 GCA_964352105.1 uncultured Rhodobacterales bacterium
CCTTTGCACCTGCGCCAACAGATACCACTTCGCCTTCTTGTGGTTTTTCCTTGGCAGTATCGGGGATAATCAGACCGCCTGATGTTTTTTCGTCACTTTCGATGCGACGAACCAGAACGCGGTCGTGGAGTGGGGTAAACAACATAGATATGCTGCCTTTCAAGATTTACGGGGGTGGATGGCGTGCGTAGAAACCTACCGGCACTCGCCACACCAGAATGCCAATACGACTGAGATGCCTATCGTTGAGGTTGTTTACAATAGACTGATCGTAACTATTTATCTTGCTTGCCACAGAACTTGACGTCGACTGTTTTTGATCGCTGCAGTTCGCGGAAATGGTCAGTTCTTGTACCGCATTGCAACATCAAATTCGCCGTAGAGTTAGACACGCTTTTCAGCCTGCCGGGCGCAGCGATAAAATCAATCGCTGAACCTAGAATTACCCCCTGTTGCTCTGAAGGCGCTTCAAATCGTTGTAACCTCATGAGTCTTGAGCAAGATCTGGCACTCAAAAGCCAGCTTGCAGCATAAGATTTAGGTCGCATTCCCGCGCTTTGGTCGAAAATGGATCAGCATGGCGTGCAAAATGACCCGCACGATCTAGTACAATTTAGACAAGGACCTTGGCTGGTGACCGCACATTCTATTGTTGATGGGTTCACCCCAGCCGAATGCAACGCAATCGTCAACGCCATGGCATTAGCTCCGACGAGAGACGCTTTGCTGGTTGGTCACAACCGGGATCATAATCTGCGGCGTGCAGAGCTCGTTTGGCTGGATGAGGTTGACGGCATGGGATGGGTTATGGAGCGGCTTATCGATGTTGTCCGAACCTCAAATCGAAATTGGTTCGATTTTGATCTCAGAGAGTTTGCCGAGAGCCCACAGGTTGCAAGCTACGATGCGTCATCTTCCGGTCATTTTACGTGGCATTCCGATATTGGTGAGGGTCTAACAGCATGCAAACGAAAACTGACCTTGGTCGCGCAGCTTTGTGCGCCCAGCAGCTATGACGGTGGTGATCTGGAGGTTATGCCAAACGCGCAAGTTATCGCGGCAAACCGCACCCAAGGTTCTATCACTATCTTCCCAAGTTTTCATCTGCATCAAGTGACGCCCGTGACACGAGGGACCCGCCATTCGTTGACCGTCTGGGCGCATGGTCCTAAGTTTCGGTAGCCGAAAATTGCACCGTGGTTGCTGCCTCGATTCCTAAAGAGCGGCACCGTCAATAACGCCGACGTGGCCAAAACAGAACGAGCTAAACTTGAACTGTAGGTTGGCTTCTGCCGTTAGCTTGATCTCTCGGCGTTTCGCTCTCGCTGCGATACGCATGAATTACCGTTCTTTCCATCGGTTCGATCCGGATAAATCCATAATGAAAACTCACCAGAAGGACGAATGTTTACCCTTCGCGTTCCAGTTTTTTCCGCGCCAGTTTGCGGGCACGGCGGATTGCTTAACCATTTTCCCGTGCCTTTCTCTCGAACGGTTTTCAAAGCGCTCCTTCAGCTTCATTTCTTGGAATGCGCTTCGACTTGTGGCTTTTTCTTCAAAACCCGAAGAGCTTGATCGTTGGCCATCTTTGCTTCACTCCAAATTGTACGAACGGCTGGTTTTTACGCCGCGCAGTAGCGTAGATATTTACGCTGTTGCAGCAATTTCCGCGTTGCGCGCGCACGCAGCGTAGAATTCGAATGCACCAGTTGGGCTCGTTGCAGCCGTTCTCCTAAAAAACCACACACATAACGGCCTATCCGCATTTTCTCTACCCAACCCGCACCGCAACGATCCCACGGCTTGTCCGGGACGGCGGGCCGGAGGGGAAGGAATAGGTGCTTTGGACCTCGAAACCGGCGTCTTCCAGCAAGCCGAGGATTTCATCCTTCCGAAACGTGCGGTGGCGCCATTGCAGCCAGATAATCGCGTTGCACCAATGGGGTTAGGGGGCGATGCATATCTCTACCCGCCGCAAAACAGCACCACGGCAGCCGTTGAGAGGTGCACGCAGACGAGGTTGAACGGTGGGCAAGCGGAGCGGTTGGTTAGGAAGGTCGGCTACGCGGACTTTCCCGACCTCCGCTGCATCTGCGCCAACGTCAGCTTACCTGTCAAAGAAGACACTCGAAATTCTCGTCAGACAGATAGACTATTGATCTGACGCTTGGAGCAATTCCCGTAGGTTTTGCGCCCGAACGGGGCGATCACGTAAATCGAGTGCCGAGTTCAGATCGACGAGGTGGCTGTGCATCAGCTCTTCGGCATTCTGCTCATCACCATCGGCAATTGATTGGACCAGGGCGTGATGGGCGTGGCTCTCGCACAGCGCACTTTCGCGTCGCCAATAGAGGGCTATGACCAGTGAAGATCGGGCGATCAGAGTTTCGATAAACTGACTGATTGTGTCCTGATCTGCAATTCGTGCGATCTCGATATGGAAACGCCCCGACAGGTTGAGCGCACGACCATTGTCGCCCGCGTCTAAGGCCGCGTGTTCTTGCGCAATATGATCTTTGAGAATTTCAATATCGCGCGGGGTGGCGCGGCTCGCGGCGGAACGGGCGGTGCGCGGTTCGAGCAAGATGCGCGCTTCAAACACTTCGCGGGCCTCACGCGCAGTCGGACTTGCCACGAATGCGCCTTTGTTGCGCTGGATTTCCACAAGCTGAACATGCGCGAGCGATTGAAGCGCCGCGCGCACAACGGTGCGAGACACATTGTAGATTTCTCCAATTTCGTCCTCCCCTAGCTTTGTACGCGGCGCGAGACGATGTTCATGGATCGCCAAAGCCAGCGCATCAGCTACCTTTTGCGTCGCATCTTGAGGTTTGGGCGTGGAGATGGGCTGTGCCTGCATGGGAGGTTCCTTCAGAATCACTGATGCCAGAGGCATGTTGCGTGAACAAGGCGCAGCATAATTGTATACAATCTTAAATATCTATTGTGTTCAATATTTGAGCGCCACCGCATTAGCCCGCCCAATTTAGTGCCATCGACCTGGCTTCTTCCCAGAAACCTTAGGCACTGTTTGAACTCCGTCATCACAAACGCCCAACTGATTTGAACACGGGGGCGTACATGACTTTGAAGCACGATCTAGAACTGGTGTCCGTCACCAAACGCTATGGTCCGACCATTGCGGTGGATGCAATCCAACATAAGTTCAAGCCATCCTCCTATACCTGCCTGCTCGGGCCTTCGGGTTGCGGGAAATCATCAACCCTGCGGATGATTGCAGGTCATGAAAGCGTGACAGAGGGTACGATTTTGTTGTCCGGGCGTGACATTTCCACTTTGCCGCCCGCGCAGCGTGGCACAGCGATGATGTTTCAGAATTACGCCTTGTTTCCGCACCTTAGTGTCCTTGATAACGTTGCATTCAGCCTGAAAATGAAGGGGGTGGACGTCAAGGAACGCCACACCAAAGCGGGCGAGATGCTGGAGCTCGTCGACCTCACGGTGCTGGCAGATCGACTGCCTGATCAATTGTCTGGCGGGCAACAACAGCGCGTCGCGCTGGCCCGCGCATTGATCACAAGGCCCGAGGTTCTATTGCTGGATGAACCGCTGTCAGCGCTCGATCCGTTCCTGCGCATTAGGATGCGTGGCGAGCTGAAGAAGCTGCAAAAAGAGTTGGGGATCAGCTTTATCCACGTCACCCACGGGCAAGACGAAGCACTGGCCTTGGCTGATGAGATCGTGGTGATGAATGACGCAGTGATCGAACAGGCGGGTCCTGCCCGCGATGTGTTCAACGCCCCAATGACCCGCTTTGTCGCGCAGTTTATGGGCGGCCATAATGTCATCGTCTTGCCCGAAGGAAACTTTGCAATCCGTACAGACGCTGTCGCTATCACCGCGCCAAAGAAGGGCACGTTGGACGCCCAAGTGACCGCCGTTGAATACCAAGGCACCCACGTATCCTTGTTGTCGCGCATTGCAGGCGACCAAGAGGTCACAGCGCTGGTGCCCGAGGCCGAATACTTCACCACCCCGCATCACCCCGGCGACCAGATTGGTCTGCATTGGGATGCCAAAAACCTTCACCAATTGACCGCATAATTCGCGGCACTTCACCACCGACAAGGAGACGACGAATGACTAAATTTACATCAAGAACCGGCCTAAGCCGCCGCTCATTACTAAAAGGTGCCGCATCGACTGCAATTGCAGCCGGCTCTACAACTCTTGGCGCGCCGATGCTTTGGGCACAAAACATCAAGGATGTAACCTTGCGCCAGTTCGGCACAGGGGTTTCCAACCTCAATGATGTTGCGAACAAAGTCCAAGAAGATCTTGGCTTTACGCTTGAGATGACTGCGCTTGACACGGACAGTGTAACACAGCGCGCAGCTACACAGCCCAACAGCTTTGACATCGCAGACATCGAATACTTTATCTGTAAAAAGGTCTGGGCCGCGGGCAACCTGCAGGCGATGGACACCACCAAGATCGACAATTACGACAAGATCGCCGGCACATTCCGCAGCGGTCTGTTGACACCGACAAGCACGATTGCGCAGGGCACAGCGCCACACACTGTCGGGTTCACATCCGGCCCGAACGGTACAGATTTTGTGCAAGAAGAATCTGGTTGGATGACCCTGATCCCGACAATCTACAACGCCGACACGCTGGGCATCCGCCCCGACCTGATCGGACGTCCAATCAACAACTGGTCCGAGCTTTTGAACCCCGAGTTTAAGGGCAAAGCATCGATACTCGACATTTCCTCCATCGGGATCATGGACATGGCGATGGTCGTGGAATCCATGGGCGAATACACGTACCCCGACAAAGGCAACATGACCCAAGCGGAGATCGACCTGACGCTCGGCATCTTTACCGAGGCCAAGAAAAACGGTCAGTTCCGCGCGTTCTGGAAGTCGTTTGATGAAAGCGTCAACCTTATGGCCTCCGGCGAAGTTGTGATCCAGTCCATGTGGTCCCCCGCGATCACAGCCGTCAAATCGCAAGGTATCCCATGCGTCTACCAGCCGCTCGAAGAGGGCTACCGCTCATGGGGCGGCGGTTTGGGCATCTCTGCTGCGCTGTCTGGTCTGGAGCTTGACGCGGCTTATGAATACATCAACTGGTACCTCTCCGGCTGGGTTGGCGGCTATCTGATGCGTCAGGGCTATTACTCTGCTGTGCCTGAAACGTCGAAAGAGTTCATGACCGCAGACGAGTGGGGTTTCTGGTACGAAGGCAAAGTCGCGGAGGGTGACATCTTGTCCCCAACTGGCGACAAACTGGCCGGTGCGGGCGAAGTTCGTGATGGCGGGGCCTTCCTTGATCGCATGGGATCAGTTGTGTGCTGGAACTCCGTCATGGACGAAAACCAATACATGGTCCGCAAGTGGAACGAATTTATCGCCGCTTAAGAACGACCAACGGGTGCGCCAAGCGGCGCACCCACCCCATCCAATACAAAGAATACTTATGAAAAAGCTGTTAGAAAATCGCAATGTGACCGGTTGGCTGATGGTGTCCCCCCTCGCGGCAGTCCTGCTGTTTTTTCTCGTGATACCGATTGTCCTGATTGTCATCGTCAGCTTTTGGCGTGCGACCGAATTTTCCATCATTCCGGCCTTTGAATGGGACAATTACGCGTTCCTGTTTGGGTCACCTGTCACCTACACCGTCTTTCTCAATACGTTCAAATATGCGTTCATCACATGGGCCTTTACCTTGGTGATCGGTTTCACCGTCGCCTACTATCTGGCATTCCACATTCGCAGCCTGACATGGCAAATCGCGCTGTTTTTACTTTGCACAATACCGTTCTGGACCTCCAACATCATCCGCATGATCAGCTGGATACCGTTCCTAGGGCGCAATGGCATCGCAAACACAACCTTGCAGTCATGGGGCGTCATTGATGAGCCGGTCGAGTGGCTGTTGTTCAGCGATTTCGCCGTCATCCTCGCCTTCGTTCATCTCTACACGCTGTTCATGGTTGTCCCGATTTTCAACACGATGATGCGCATCGACAAGAGCCTGATTGAGGCCGCGCTAGATGCAGGTGCAGGCGGCGCGCAAATCCTATGGAACGTGATTATTCCGCTGACAAAGCCGGGCATCATGATCGGCACGATCTTTGTGGTCACGCTGGTGATGGGCGATTTCATCACCGTGCGGTTCATGTCCGGCAGCCAATCGGCGAACGTAGGCCGCCTGATCTCAAACGACATCGCCTTGCTGCAATACCCAAGTGCGTCGGCCACCGCGATTGTCCTGCTGGCCACCGTGCTGATCACCATCGGCATCCTGCTGCGCTTTGTTGATATAAGGAAGGAACTGTAATGGAACCGCGCCCCCGTTCATTCTACATCCTTTCAGCATTCTTCGCGCTGTTTGTGCTGTTCCTATACGGCCCGACCCTTACGATCGGTATTCTGTCGTTCCAAGGTGAGGGCGGAGGGCTGACATTTCCGATGCGCGGCGTGTCGATGTATTGGTTCTACGATCTGTTCGAACAGCAAGCGGTTGGCGACATCTGGGGCAGTTTTCGCCGTTCAATCGTTCTGGGCCTGATGGTCATGGTCACAACAGTGGTCGTCTCGGTTATGGGCGGCTTGGCCTTTCGCAAGAAATTCGCGGGCTCCGGCATCTTGTTTTACCTGATCATCACCGCCCTCGTGATCCCGTCGATCCTTGTGTCACTGGGCGTGGGCTTGTTGTTCTCACAAAGCGGGCTCAACGTGCACTGGTCGACCTCTGGTTTTGGCGCGCAACTGACATGGACGCTGCCGTTCGGGTTGCTCATCATGTTCGCCGTCTTCAACCGCTTTGACAAAAGTTTCGAGGAAGCCGCCCGCGATCTTGGCGCATCCCCATGGCAAACAATCCGCCATGTTGTGTTGCCGATCATTGCACCCTCGCTGATTGGCGTGGCTTTGTTTGGCTTCACGCTCAGTTATGACGAATTCGCTCGTACGTTGTTGACGGCGGGCAGCTACAATACATTGCCGCTTGAGATTTACGGTATGACGACAAACGTCACCTCGCCTGTGCTGTATGCGCTTGGCACGCTGACGACGCTGTTCTCGCTGTTGATAATCGGCGTGTTCCTCGCTCTCGCACTCCTTAGCAATCGGCGCAAGGCGCGCGCAGGCAGCGACGCTGGAAAGGCCGTTTGATGATTGTCCTTATCAACCCCAACAGCACTGAGGCTATGACCCAAGCGATGGTGGAAACAGCATTGAAAGCGGGCGTCGTTCTGGAAGGCTGGACATCGCTCGAAGGGCCAGCCGCCATCCAAGGCCCCGAGGATGGCGACGCCTGTATCCCGCCATTGTTGGCGCTGGTGCGTAAAGCCTCTGATGCTGGCGTGAGTGCCATTATCATCGGCTGCTTTGATGACACCGGGCTGGACGCAGCCCGCGAAATAGCCACCTGTCCCGTTATTGGCATCGGCCAAGCGGCCTATCACATAGCGGTACTTTCAGGCCGCAAGTTCTCGGTCGTGACAACTTTGGACGTCTCCGTTCCCGTACTGGAGGCCAATATCCACGCTTACGGCTTCACTACCCAACTGGCTCGCGTCCGTGCCAGTGGTGTCCCAGTTTTAGATCTGGAAACAGACCCTGCCGGAACGGCGGATGTCGTGGTTGGTGAAATTAAACGGGCTATTGCCGAAGACAAGGTTGATACAGTCGTCCTTGGCTGCGCTGGAATGGTTCATATTTCGACATATTTTGGTGAGCCTGAAGCTGTACGGCTCATTGACGGTGTCACATCTGCCGCGCAACTCGCGTCCCTTTTGGGTAAGTAAAGTTCAGAACCGGGCTAAAGATTGGCATTGTAGACGATCAGTGAGCGCCCGCTATGCATGCGGAAGCCGCCATTTAGGCGCGCTGCAGCATCGGTCAAAATGGGCTGATTTTGTTGAAAAACTCCGTTTTTGGCAAAATCGGTGAAATTTTTGTCCGTACAGCGCCACCAATTTTTCTAAGCGAGGGGTTCGGCCAAATTGGCCTTCTGCCGCTCATGTGGCAGCCCACTGCGCCTAATCGCAGATCTCATCTGACTTTTCGGTATCGCGGGTTCTTTCCGAAAAATCACAACATCTGAAATTTGGAGTTTTTCAACAAAATCGGCTCTATCCGGACGTTAGCTGCATGAGCAACGCATGTCCGGTGTGGGGTTTTAGAGCCGTACGATTGTCGACATACTCGAACGGCTCTTTCGACGGGTTCACCGCCCGAACTTGGCGACCAGCGGGTCAATGATACTTAGAACCCGCTCTGTGTGTTTGATCTCGTCGCGGATGATATCCCGAATGCTTTCATCCTTTTCTGATTCCAGATCGCTCTTCAGTGCCGTGAGGTCTTCCTTCCAAGCTCCACATTTCACCTGCCACATTTCAAGCTCGGCTTTCTCTTCCTTTGTCCAGGGTCCCTCAACCCTGGCCTCTCCTGTATTCATATCGATCTTGACGTGATCTGGATGAGGCACTGGCTCCGGTAGATCTGTGATGCCAAGTCTTGCGCGTCTGTCCAGTTCCTGGTCCCACTCGATCTTGTAGTCCATCGCGGTGCTGAGCCATTCATCCGCCAACGCCTTGTGCTGTCGCTCAGTTGTCGAGAGCATCTCTGCAAACAGGCGCTGCGCGCGGTGTTGACCTTTTGCAGCATTGACCGCGAGCGACCGCATGACGGCCTGCGCCATCGGGATGGTTACGTTGCGCACGCCATCGCGCACGGTGATATCGCGATATGCCTCTTGGAGAATGATGCCTTTCAGGCGCTCCTCGTTAAGCTTTGGCAGTTTGTTCTTTGCGCCTTTGGGTCGACCTCTGGGATTCCCCGACTGCCCCGGCTTGAACCGATTGTCGGTCGGCGGCTTGCTGTAGCCAACCTCATAATCTGATTGGGCTCCATGGGCCGGCAATTTATTGGGCCGTTTCGTCATTCTGCAGCCTCCAACGCGCACTCCGGCATTTGCCAGCCGCAAACCAGTTGCTCCGCCTCATCCTTGGCGTAAGCCTCCCAGCGAGCCAGAATACGATCGCAGTAAATCGGATCAAGCTCGCAGAGATAGCCGCGTCGACCGGTCTTTTCCGCCGCGATCAGCGTCGAGCCAGACCCGCCAAAGTTGTCCAATACGATATCACCGCGGGCGGAGACATCCCGGATTGCATCGGCAATCATCTGTACCGGCTTCACCGTAGGATGCAGTGCCAGCTCTTCCATGCGGCCGGCATGGCGGCTGTTCACACCACGGTACTCCCAAACGTTGGTTCGGTA
>CAYGQQ010000112.1:0-9186 GCA_964352105.1 uncultured Rhodobacterales bacterium
ACAGAAGATAGAACGCCAAGGCCAAAAGCATCGCGAAGACCATGATCTCCAGCGCCAAAACGCCGTTCACCCGTTCGCGCACAGAGGCATAGCTGGAAAACAGCGACAGCCGCCAACCACGGAACTGGATACGTCCATCGACCCGCATCACCGCTTCCCCACCAAGATAGGCGTCCGGCGTGCCAAATTCCCAAAACTCGTTTGTCGCCTCAAAAGCGCGCCGCAACGCAGAGGCCGGAGCCCGCGCTTGCAACGCTTCCTCGGGCGTTTTGCCGCGCCAGCGCGGATCCGTGGCGATAATGATTTGGCTTTCGCTATCGGTGATCATCACTGCGTCGGACGAGGTCCGCCAACGCTGCTCAAACTGGCGCAGATCGACTTCGACGACGATCACACCGATGCCCTGACGTTCGGACTCAACCCGGCGGGCATAGGTAAAACGCTGTCCCCCCTCGATATCGATGATCGAATTGAAAACCGTGTCATTGGCTCTGAGTGCATCAACAAAGAATGGCGCACTGCGCAGATTGGTGCCCAACTGGTTTCGGTCAGAACCACCCACTACGCGACCCACCTCGTCCAGAAGCAAAATCGAAGCCGCGCCAACTTCTTCCCGAAAGGAGATCAGGCGCTGGGACGTTGCAGTAAAGTCGTCAGAGTTCAACGCGGAGATCAACACCGGGTCACGCGATAGCAGCAGCGGCAAAACATGCATCCGTTTCAGCTCGCTGGTGATCGCGTTGGAATAGAGCGCGACACGCAGCTCGGCCCGGGTACGGGTGTTTTCGGTAAACCGTTCCGTCAGCAGCAGGTTCGAGATCCAAACAACGCTTACCGCGATCGCGATCAGCGTAATCACGATCAAACGCACCATCAACCGCGCCCGCAATTGCGGACGACGCTGGGTGGTTGCAGGGGTTGGCGTCTCTTGGCTCATGCCTGACAGATTATGCCTAAGCCCATCCGGGCTCAAGCTTGGTGTCGGCGGTTTTATGCCGTGGCCAAACTATCCAAAAGACTGCGGAAAACAAGGGCACCATCGGTGTTGCCATGGGCCTGCTCAGAGGCGCGTTCCGGGTGCGGCATCATCCCTAAAACCCGCCGGTTTTCTGAAAGAATCCCCGCAATATCTCCGGCCGAGCCGTTGGGGTTGTCACGGTAGCTGAAGGCCACCCGATCCTCGGCGCGCAACTTGGCCACCAGCGCATCATCGGCGGAATAATTCCCATCGTGATGGGCGATGGGAATCGTTATCTCCTGCCCCTTGGAATAGCCGTTGGTGAACGGGCTGTCGGCGGTCTCTACGACCAGAGCTTGTGGCCGGCAGACAAATTTTAACCCTGCATTACGCATCAACACACCCGGTAAAAGCCCGGTTTCGCACAGCACCTGAAAGCCATTGCAGATGCCGATGACATGACCGCCCTTATTGGCAAACTCCACAACTGCCCGGCAAATCGGGGATTGCGCCGCAATCGCCCCGCAGCGCAGATAATCGCCAAAGGAAAACCCGCCGGGGATGCCGATAACATCCAGCCCGTCTGGCAGGCTGGTCTCTTTGTGCCAAACTTGTGTGACCTCGGCCCCTGCCCCTTTTAACCCTTCAACCAGATCGCGGTCACAGTTTGAGCCGGGAAAGACGATGACAGCCGCGCGCATCAGGCCAGCTCCACCTGGTAGCTTTCGATCACGGTGTTGGCGAGCAGCTTTTCGCACATCTCATTCACCGTCTCTTCGCTGGTCCCGTCGGCCAGATCCAACTCAATCACCTTACCCTGACGCACGCCCTCGACACCGGAAAATCCAAGCGTGCCAAGCGCATGGCGCACGGCTTCCCCCTGCGGATCCAAAACGCCGTTTTTCAGCATGATGTGGACGCGTGCTTTCATGGGTTGAGTACTCCTGTATCTGGGTCGCCGTTTTCGGCTTTAGTTGATCAATGTCGGTTTGCTGGGTTGCGGCGGCGCGTTTTGCGGCAAAACGCCCAGGCGGCGCGCCACTTCCGTATAGGCATCAGCCAGATTGCCCAGATCACGGCGGAAAACATCCTTGTCGAGTTTCTGTCCCGTCTCGATATCCCACAAACGACAGCTGTCGGGGCTGATCTCATCGGCTACGACAAGGCGTTGAAAATCGCCCTCGTAAAGGCGGCCAATCTCGATCTTGAAATCGACCAGCTTGATGCCCACACCGTACATGACGCCGGACATAAAGTCGTTCACCCGCAACGCAAGTGCGATCATGTCATCAAGGTCCTGCTGCGATGCCCAGCCAAGTGCGATGATATATTCCTCTGGCACAAGCGGGTCGCCCAACGCGTCATCTTTGTAGGAAAACTCGACGATCGGCCGCGGAAGAACCGTGCCCTCTTCCATCCCCATGCGTTTCGCCATGGAGCCCGCCGCGTAATTGCGCACGATCACTTCCAGTGGAATGATCTCCACGGCGCGGATCAGCTGCTCGCGCATGTTTATCCGTTTGAGAAAATGCGTCGGCACCCCAATCTGGCCCAAACCGATCATGAAATATTCCGAAAGCCGGTTATTCAACACACCTTTGCCTTCGATCACATCGCGCTTCTCGGCATTAAATGCAGTCGCATCATCTTTGAAATATTGTACGAGCGTTCCGGGCTCCGGGCCCTCATAAAGCGTTTTGGCTTTTCCCTCGTAAATCTTTTTACGGCGCGACATTGGCGGCTCCCTGATACGGCCCAAAAACTGCTGGCCGGGCTGGACAGGTGGGCGGCAAACGACAAAAGGACTCACTTAGGCCACCCACGCCCCCGGCTATAGGCGAGTTGCGCGGATCAGACAACTAGACCTTGTGTTTCTTGCCGGCATTCGCGCCTATATCACCGCGATCTGCTCTTGTAGACCTGCCCCAGGGTCGCCATATTGAGGGGAACGAAAACCATCGATATGGAGACCCAGATGAGCAGCTTCGATGATCGCGAAAACGCATTTGAGAACAAATTCGCCCATGACGCGGAAATGCAATTCAAGGCGGAAGCACGCCGCAACAAATTGCTGGGCCTTTGGGCCGCTGAGTTGATGGGGAAATCCAGCGACGACGCGGACGCCTATGCCAAAGAGGTGATCAAGGCCGATTTTGAAGAAGCAGGCGATGATGACGTCTACCGCAAGATTGCGGGCGATCTGGGTGACAAGGCCGATGAGGCCGCAATTCGTAGCAAAATGGCTGAGCTCTTGGCTGAGGCCAAAGCGCAATTGATGAACGAATTGTAAGATTTTCAAAAACTTACGGCGGGTTGTTACAATAAGTTAACGACCCGCGCGCCTTTCCAATCAGCGCAATGCTGCCTTCACAACCCGAAAAAACAGACCCCGCCGCGTATCAACGCCGCAGTCTTGTTAATCTAGGCCCTGCATTTCCCTGCTGAATACGGATGCACTGGGCACCTCTTCGCATTTTGCGAAAATTTCATAATCATTATGGTAATTATGAATTTGCTTCAGCACGGGTTTCATGAGATCGCGGTAGCGACCTTAGCCCAGCAGGACGCAAAATGCCCAATCCCACCCCTTCCAACCGCCTCGAAAAACTCCTCAGTCAAAAGGACTGGCTGCTTGCTGATGGCGCAACCGGGACGGAGCTGTTCAATATGGGGCTCAGCTCTGGCGATGCGCCGGAACTTTGGAATGTTGACCACCCCGAGAAAATCAAAGCGCTCTACCAAGGTCCGGTTGATGCGGGCGTCGATCTGTTTCTGACCAACTCCTTTGGAGGCAATGCCTCCCGACTGAAGTTGCACAACGCACAAGATCGCGCTTTTGAGTTGTCCCGTCTGGCCGCTGAGATTGGCCGGGAGGTCGCCGATGCGTCGGGACGCGATATTGTTGTAGCAGGCTCCATGGGCCCGACCGGCGAGATTATGGAACCTGTGGGCACCCTGTCCCACGCCACCGCCGTAGAGATGTTTCACGAACAGGCCGAAGGGCTGAAAGCCGGGGGCGCGGACGTGCTTTGGGTCGAAACCATCTCGGCCGCTGAAGAGTATAAAGCCGCCGCTGAGGCCGCGAAACTGGCCGATATGCCCTGGTGCGGCACGATGAGTTTCGACACAGCCGGGCGCACGATGATGGGTCTGACCGCCCCTGGAATGTCTGCACTTGTTGAGCGTCTGCCCCATAAACCGCTGGCCTTCGGGGCCAATTGCGGGGTCGGTGCATCTGACCTGTTGCGCACGGTTTTGGGCTTCGGCGAGACCAGACTTCCGGTTATTGCCAAGGGCAACGCGGGCATTCCGAAATACCATGACGGCCATATCCACTATGATGGCACGCCCGAATTGATGGCCGATTACGCGGTCATGGCACGCGATTGCGGGGCAACGATCATTGGCGGCTGCTGCGGGACAACACCGGTGCATCTGGCCAAAATGCGCGAAGCGCTTGAAACGCGCCCCAAATCAACCGCACCGAGCCTTGAAGCGATCGCGCAGGCAATGGGTGGGTTCTCATCGGAATTCGACGGAACCGGCGCACAGGAACCCGCGACACGGCGTACCCGAAGACGCGCACGCGCCTGATCGCGTCCCGCACACAAACGGTTGTGGCTATTGGAAAATACCAGTTGCAAGTCGGTTCAGGCCCGTTGCGTGTCGCAAATCGTCGCGCCGAAGAATCACCGCTGGACAAAGGTGTGGTACCAACCCGACCGTGTTGGCGTGATTGAGTATGGACGAGGAGACCATTCATGTCTGATGAAGACGATATCATTCTGGCGGACCTGGACGACGAAGAACTTGTCCTTCAAATGTTCGATGACCTCTATGACGGTCTCAAGGAAGAGATTGAGGACTCGGTCAACATCCTGCTCGAACGCGGTTGGGAACCTTATGACATTCTGACCAAAGCGCTGGTCGGCGGAATGACAATCGTCGGCAACGACTTCCGCGACGGCATTCTTTTTGTTCCCGAAGTGCTTCTAGCCGCGAACGCCATGAAGGGTGGTATGGCTATCCTGAAACCGCTTCTGATCGAAACTGGCGCACCGCGCGTTGGCAAGATGGTGATCGGCACCGTGAAGGGTGACATCCACGACATTGGCAAGAACCTTGTATCAATGATGATGGAAGGTGCAGGCTTCGAGGTGGTCGATCTGGGCATCAACAACGCTGTTGACAGCTACCTTGACGCTCTCGAGAAGGAAGAGCCCGACATTCTGGGTATGTCCGCGCTACTGACGACGACAATGCCATACATGAAGGTGGTTATCGATACGATGGTCGAAAGAGGCATTCGTGATGACTATACCGTTCTGGTCGGTGGTGCGCCGCTGAACGAAGAGTTTGGTAAAGCCATTGGTGCAGATGCCTATTGCCGCGACGCCGCCGTGGCCGTTGAGACCGCGAAGGAATTCATCGCGCGCAAACACAACCAGATGACGGCTGGCTAGCACCGCCGTAACCGTTGCTACGGGAAGGGGCAGCAACGGCTGCCCTTTTTTGATTACAGGTTTGAAACCTGGTTTGAAATCGGGACCACAAAGGCGATGAAACTCGACGACACAACATTGACAGAGACGGGTCTGGACCCGGCCGGCAAAGGCCGCGTGTTGATGATCGCCTGCGGCGCGCTCGCGCGGGAAATTCTGGCAGTGAAAGAGGCCAATGGGCTAGATCACCTCGACATCACCTGCCTGCCCGCGATTTTGCACAACACCCCAAAGCTGATCACAGAGCGTGTCGAAGAGGCCGTTGAAAAACATCGCGCGGGCTATGCGGAGATTTTCGTGGTCTATGCCGATTGCGGCACCGGCGGCCACCTGCAAGCCGCTTGCGCGCGTCTGGGCGTGGAGATGCTGGAGGGCCCGCATTGCTACAGCTTCTTTGAGGGCAACGAAACCTTCGCCAATAATGACGAGATCACAGCCTTCTACCTGACCGATTTTCTGGTGCGCCAGTTCGATGCCTTCGTGACGAAACCGCTTGGTCTCGACCGGCACCCGGACCTGCGCGACATGTATTTCGGCAATTACGAAAAGCTGGTCTATCAGGCGCAGACCAATGATCCGGTGCTAGATGCGAAAGCTCAGGAATGTGCCGCATTTCTAGGACTGAAGTTTGAGCGTCGGTTCACCGGCTATGGCGACCTTGAGAGCAGTTTGAAAGCACTCTAGCCTGCCGCTGTTGCCGCAACCGCTTGAATTCTCTCTACCATTGCGCGCAACCCGTTGGAGCGTTGCGCCGACAGATGGTCGTTTAGGCCAAGGCGTTCCAGCTCAGCGCGCGCATCAATTGACGTGATCTCCGACACGGGCAACCCGGAATAAAGCGCCTTCAGGATCGCGATCAGACCACGCACAATCATCGCGTCGCTTTCGCCCTCAAAGCTGAACACCGCTGACCCGCCCTGCCCCTCAATCGTAGGGTGCAGCCAGACCTGCGACGCGCAGCCATCGACCTTGGTGGCCGGCACTTTCAGCGCGTCGTCCAAAGGGTCCATCGCCTTGCCCAGCTCGATCACGTGGCGGTAGCGGTCTTCCCAATCGTCGAGGAACTCAAACGTCTCGACAATATCCTCAAAGCTTTCTTGCGCCACGGCCCAATTCCTTCCTGATCTTGCGTCTTCGTGTCAGATAGACCGCGATGGGGGGCGGGTCCAGTGCGGTGCAGACTTTTCAAGCCATCCGATATGGCGTAGGTCTGATCTGGCAAGACAGGTGAGGATTGGTTGATGCGCAACGTAACCCGGGCGGCCCTTATGGCCATGGTATTTCTGACAGCCTGCAGCACCGTGCGCGACAGTCGCCTGAACCCATTCAATTGGTTTGGCCGTGACCGGGCGGAAGCTGTCCAGACGGTCGATTCTGTTCCCATCGAAGACCGGCGCCCACTCGTCGGACAGATCCTGTCACTCAACGTAGATCCGACGCCCGAAGGGGCAATTATCCGCGCCGTGGGCCTGCCGGAGACCCAAGGCTATTGGGCGGCTGAATTGGTTGAAGTGGCCAGCGACAACCCCTCCGAGGTTTTCTATGAGTTCCGGATAGTCCCGCCGCTGGAAGGTCGCCGCGCTGGTACGCAGCGTTCCCGGGAGGTCATCGCAGGTACGGAAATCTCTGTCACGCGCCTACAAGGCGTGCGCAGCGTTACCGTTGTCGGGCGTCAAAACCGGCGTAGCGTCCGACGCTGAACAGCTATAATCGCGATCACACCAGATCGATGATCTTGACCGCGCCATCTTCGGAGCTAAGCGCGACCTCGCCCCGGCACAGCCGCAATGCGTCTTCGCCAAAAACCTTGCCCCGCCATCCGCGCAAGGCCAGACCATCCATGTCGCCCATGGCGATATCGTCCAGCTCTGAGGCGGTGGCGATCAGTTTTTGCGCGACACCTGCCTCCTCGGCTTTTGCTTTCAGCAAAACCCGCAGAAGATCGGCCACAGCGGCATTGATCTGGCTCTTGTCGCGCAGCACCGGTGCCACGGGCAAGTCGTCCTGAGGACAGTCGATCCCGGCTTTTACGGCAGCAATAATACCATCGGCAATGTCGCCTCTTCGGGCTTCGCGTAACAACAGGCGTGACTTTCCAAGGTCTTGTTCTGAATTGGGTTTTGTTGATGCAAGCTCCAAAAGCGCGTCATCTTTATAGATCCTGCTGCGCGGCACGTTCTTGGTTTGCGCATAGACCTCACGGAATTTCGCAAGCTCACGCACGATGGCCAGAAAACGCGGCGCGGTGGAGCGCACCTTGACGCGCTTCCAGGCGTTGTCCGGCTCGACCACATAAGTCTCTGGCGTGCGCAGGATGTCCATTTCCTCTTCCACCCACGGCTTGCGCTTGGTGCTGGCCAGCCGGGCCGAGAGATTCTCATAGATCACGCGCAGATGGGTCACATCCGCCAAGGCATAGTTCTTCTGGGCATCTGTCAAAGGCCTGCGCGACCAATCCGTGAAGCGCGACGTCTTGTCGACGCTGGTCCGCACGATCTTGCGTACAAGGGTTTCATACCCCACCTGTTCGCCGAAATCGCACACCATCGCGGCGACTTGCGTGTCAAACAGCGGGGCCGGAATAACCCCGCCTTCGATGTAAAAAATCTCCAGATCCTGCCGGGCGGCGTGGAAGACCTTCACCACTTGCGGGTTGCGAAACAACTCGTAGAGCGGCTCAAGCGACATATCTTCGCCTGCAATAGGGTCCACCAAAACGGCGGCATCCTCGGCCTCATCGGCCACAGCAAGCTGGATCAGGCACAACTTGGCATAATAGGTGCGTTCTCGCAGAAATTCTGTGTCGACGGTGATGTAATCAAAGCCCGCAGCATAAGTGCAATAGGCTTCCAGCTCTTGTGTCGTTGTGATCGTTTTCATTGGCGTCCGGTTGTTATTGGTCTTGTTTGCCCCCGCGCCAGAAGTCTTACGGCGTTCCCGTGAAAAAGGGAAGTAGCGCGCGATTAAGGCAGAAATACGGGCGATTTCTCTCCCGCGGCAAATCTGCGCAAAACTTGTGGGTAAAGCTGGTGTTCCATTTTCAGAACCCGCGCGGCGAGGGTTTCAGGCGTGTCATCTGGGTCGATATCAACGCGGGCCTGCCCCAGGACCGGCCCGTCATCCAAAGCGGGCGTCACCAGATGCACGGTGCATCCGGCTTGCGTATCGCCAGCCTCCAGCGCACGCGCATGGGTTTTCAACCCCTTGTATTTGGGCAGCAGTGACGGGTGAATGTTGAGCATGCGCCCCGCGAACGGATCGACAAAGCCGGAGGTCAAAACCCGCATGAACCCGGCAAGGCACACGATATCTGCCTCTGCCTCTAAGATCGGTTTGATCAGCTCTGCCTCGAATGCAGGTCGGTCGCCGTTGAACGGCCTGTGATCAATGGCAGCAGTGTCCACACCCAGATCGCGCGCACGCGCCAGCGCAGGTGCATTTGCATCATTGGACATCACCAAAACCGCGCGTGCGGGATGATCGCCGGTCATGCTTTCGACCAGCTTGACCATGTTGGAGCCACCGCCAGAGGCCAGAATGGCCACCCGTTTCACAGAAGCGCACCTGTATAGGCGATGCCTGCTGATGCCGTCACTTCCCCGATCTGCGTGACCGTTTCGCCTGCATCTTCCAGCACTGCCTTGATGGCGTCAGCCCGGTCAGCATCCACGACGACCACCATGCCAATGCCGGAGTTGAAGGTCTTGAGCATTTCCGCCTCCGGAA
>CAYGQQ010000113.1:0-2563 GCA_964352105.1 uncultured Rhodobacterales bacterium
GCCAGAGTGCCTTGGGGGTTGAACTCCAGTTCCAACTCGCCGGAGAGATATTGGCGCATGAATTCGGCATTCTCGCCCACATAGGAGGAGATCATCTTCTTCACTTGCCGGGTTTGCAGCAGGATTCCGATGCCGAAATCATCTACACCCGCATTGTTGGACGCGAAGGTGAGATCCTTGGTGCCTGCGTTTTTGACTGCGGCCAATAGAAGCTCCGGAATGCCGCAAAGTCCAAATCCGCCTGCCGCAATTAGCATACCATCGTGTAGCAATCCATCTAGCGCCGCGGCTGCATCTGAGTAGATCTTGTTCATTCTTAGTTCCTTAAACGGTCAGCTGGTAAAGGCGCGCACAGTACTGACGCCGCCGTCCACAGCTACGATTTGTCCAGTGACGAAGCTTGCGTCCTCTGACGTCAGCAATGCCGCTACGCCTGCTACCTCTTTGAGAGAAGCCACGCGTTTGCAGGGCGTCGCGTTGACCCAGCCTTCACGCGATTTGGGATCAACGAGCATACCTCCATCGACAGCCCCTGGAGCGAGAACATTCACACGAATGCGGCGCTCTGCAAGCTCGGCTGCCATGACCCGCGCCATTGAGGCGATGCCGCCTTTTGCTGCGGCATAGGCCCCTCGCCCAGGTACACCAATTTGTCCGTGAATAGATGTCACCATCACGATACGCCCACCGCAACCAGACATATGATACGCAGCTTGCTGCGCAACCCGGAATGCGCCCAAGAGATTTACATCGAGAACGCTGCGAAATTCCTGCTCATCCAGTTCGCAGAACCGCGCCGTTTTGATGATACCGGCCGAATGGACAAGATTATCAAGCGATCCGAGCCGTGTGACGGCCTCATTGAGAGCTTCGTTTACCGAGGAACGATCAGAAACGTCCACCTCAATATAGGCAACGTCGGTACGCTCTGGCTTGCGGATGTCTAGGCAGACAACATCGTCACCTCTGACCTTCATCGCATCAATTATCGCGTTTCCTACCGCGCCGGCTCCGCCGGTGACGACAGATCTAAGCTTTATATTCTTGCTGCCCAATTAATGCCCTCTCTTGCTCCCAAACGCAGATTCTTTATGCGTCGTCACTTGATCTAGCATCATATTACGATTTGAGTCTATGTATTATTACTTGATTGTATCGTATGATCGTGCTGTAAATGATTCCAAAGAAACCTTGATTCAAGCGCGGGGAGGCATCGGTGGTCAAGAATAGCTCAGTGATAGCGACGCTTTCGGACAAACTGCGTAGGGATATTTCGCTTGGGATCTTAGGGCCTGGGGTGAAACTCAACATCGAAGCATTAAAGCGTAGCTATTCCGTTTCGCACCCATCCGTGCGCGAGGCACTCTCCTTGCTGGTCGGCGAAGGCTACGTCAGCTTTGAAGAGCTGAAAGGTTTCCGAGTCCTTCAAGCCTCTCAAGAACAGCTGAAAGACAGCAGCCGCGTTCGAGCCGAGCTTGAGGCGCTTGCTTTCGAGTGGTCGGTAGAGCGCAGTTCAGTGGATTGGCGATCAAGTGTTATCGCAGCTCATTACGCTCTCTCGGAAGTCGAACAAGAGATGTCCAGTGATCCGCAGAGTGCCGCTCTTGAATGGGATAATCGCAACAAGAATTTCCACATGGCTATCGCTAGCAACAGCGGTTCGCAGAAACTTATCGAGCTCATTTCTGTCGAATACAACCAAAGTCGAAGATATCGACTCATGGCACACGCCAAAGACCGTAGCGAAAAAACGCGGATGCGGTGGGTCGAGCGCAGTGCAGAAGAGCATGCCTCCCTAAAAGACGCTGTTATCAAAGGCGACGTTGAAGCGGGGCAGGCGATACTGCGCAAACACATCACGAAGGCAACACTTCAAGTCATTGAAGGTGCTGAACTGCAGGAAGGCTTGAAAAAGTCTTCATAACCAGAGGTCTCAATCACAAAGATGACAGGAAGACCGAAACCAAGAGGGAGGATCTTATGATCTCAAAACTAAAAACCGCTGCGCTCAGCGCGGCAATGGCGCTCGGTCTTGCCGGTGGTGCCGTAGCACAGGACATTCAGTTTTTCTCAATCGGGACTGGAGGAACGTCTTTCACCTATTTCCCTGTGGGTGGTGTGATTGCGAATGCTATCTCAAAGCCTCCGGGTTCGCGCGAATGCGGTGAAGGTGGCTCCTGCGGGGTTGATGGTTTGATCGCCTCTGCTGTCTCTTCGCGCGGATCTGTGGACAATATCAATGCGATCATCTCGGGCCTTCGGAACTCTGGGTTTGCGCAGTCAGATGTTGCGTACTGGGCCTACACCGGTACAGGAACTCGCGAAGGCGAAGAGCCTGCAACGGAACTGCGCACAATCGCTGCGCTGTTTGAGGAGCACATTCACTTGGTGACGCTCGCGGATAGCGGCATCAGTTCCGTTGCTGATCTGGCAGGGAAAACTGTTTCGCTTGATGAGCCGGGCTCGGGTACCTTTGTGGATGCAAACTTGATCCTCGAGGCTTACGGTTTGAGCATCGATGATGTTTCTGCAGAGGCGTTGAAAGGCAACGCCGCATCTGAAG
>CAYGQQ010000113.1:2573-9133 GCA_964352105.1 uncultured Rhodobacterales bacterium
CAAGATCGACGCGTTCTTCGTCGTGGCCGGTTACCCAACTGGCGGTATCGTCGAACTGGCGTCTGCGGCTGACATCACGCTGGTGCCAATCGCGGGTGATGGGGCTGAAGCCCTGACAAGTGAATTTGGCTTCTTTGCACAGTCGGATATTCCGGCAGGCACCTACGAAGGCATTGATGCTGTCTCAACTGTCTCGGTCGGCGCTCAGTGGTTTACCTCAGCGAACGAAGACGAAGAGTTGATTTACAACATCACTCAGGCGCTTTGGAACGAGGAAAGCCGCCGCTTGCTGGACGTGGGACATGCAAAAGGTGCATCGATCACGCCTGATACGGCACTCGCGGGTATCGGTGTCCCGCTGCATCCTGGTGCCGAGCGATTTTATCGTGAAGCCGGCTTGTTGGAATAAGCCAACTCTAAACCAACGCCGGGGCCCGAGCGAATGAGCTCGGGCCCCTTTCTTATGATTGAATACGCTTAGCTAAGAGGGAGGGGTTGATGAGCAAACAAGAATTGAGCAAAGAAGAGCTCGCAGCCATTGAACGAAAGTACGACTCCGAGTCGGCATTTCGGCCAACTGGGCCAAAAATTGGATTTGTGATCACGATCGCATTGGTGGCCATGACACTCTACCATGTTTATCAGGCAGGGTTCGGGACGACGAATGAGTTGATGCGTTTCGGTGTCCACCTCGCATTCGTATTGGGGCTGACATTTCTACTCTTCCCTTGGCGTAGAAGCCCGACTATGGAGATGCCTGCGAAGGTTTGGTATCGCATAGACGGCATCAATATTATCGACATTGTCTTAGCGACGCTGGCTGTCGCGGCAGCCATGTACCTGCCGCTGCTACCACTTGATGTTGCCGCGGCACGGGCAGGAAATCCGAACACCATTGATACATTTATGGGGTCTGTGGTTCTTCTCTTTACGCTTGAGGCCGCGCGCCGCTCTATTGGCCCGACCTTGCCACTGATAGCGCTCATCTTTGTGCTCTATGCGATTTTCGGGCGCTATGCCCCTGGTCCGCTTATCCACGCGGGCGTGTCGTGGCAGGGCTTTGTCGACGGCATATACGGGTCGCAAGGCATATACGGCATCGCGATTGGCGCGATGGCAAAATATGTCTTTCTCTTTGTCGTTTTTGGTGTGTTAGCCACGCGCATCGGCCTTGGCGCGCTGTTCATTGATCTGGCGACAGCGCTTGCAGGACGCTATTCTGGAGGGCCAGCCAAAGTTGCAATTTGTGCGTCGGCCTTCATGGGATCGATTTCTGGCTCATCCATTGCAAATACGGTGACAACTGGTTCTCTGACCATTCCGGCGATGAAGAAGGTAGGCTACCCGCCGCACTTCTCTGGCGCCGTTGAGGCTACAGCATCCACCGGTGGACAGATCACACCTCCCGTAATGGGGGCTGCAGCGTTCATTATGGTAGACTATCTGAACATCCCTTTGCGCGACATTCTCGCAGCAGCGCTGTTTCCGGCTTTGCTACACTACTTCGGTATCTTCGTGATGGTCCATCTGGAGGCCAAAAAGCTTGGCCTGCGCGGGTTACGCGCTGAAGAGATGCCGAAAGTTGTCTTGGTGCTGAAAGAGCATTGGATGGCGATCATACCGCTATTTGTATTGATCTACTCCATCTTTTCGGGTCGCACGCCTGACTATGCCGGTGTCTATGCCATCATCGCATGTATCGTGGTCGGCTTCTTAAAACCAAACAACAGACTAACCCTGCCAGGGTTGTGGGACGCACTTGCCGTTGGTGCGCGCAATACGATCGCCATCGGGACAGCCGCCGCATGTGTCGGAGTCATCGTGGGGGTCATCACCCTTTCTGGGTCTGGTTTCCGGATTGGCGCTATTGTTATCACCACAGCGAACGATTTCGCAGCGTTCGTCTCTGCTTTGCCCCTATTCAACTACTTCGATTTGCAACAGTGGGCGCTGTTCTTCTCGCTCGTTCTTGTTGCGATGGCTTGCGTTGTCATGGGGGCCGGGGTGCCGACAACGGCGACCTATATCATCCTGGTCTCTGTGACGGCTGGCGCTTTCCAGATCCTTGGCGTAGAGCCGTTGGTCGCGCACTTCTTTGTGTTCTACTACGGGGTGTTGGCAGACATCACGCCTCCTGTCGCACTTGCGGCCTATGCTGCTGCCGGTATTGCAGGATCAAACCCGTTCAAAACCGGCAATACAGCGTTCCGACTTGGGATTGCTAAGGCGCTCGTTCCGTTCGTCTTCGTTTACTCGCCTGCCCTTTTGCTTGTTGCCGATGGCTTTACCTGGGCCGCGTTCACCATCACACTGGCGGGTGCAATGATGGCGATCGGAACGCTGGGCGTGGCCTTCTCGGGTTACTTTATTGCTCCGATGAGCAAACCAGAGCGATACTGGATCGCATTGGTGTCGTTGTTGTTCATCGCCCCGGGCCTAACCACATTTGCGATCGCATTGGTACTCGTGAGTCCTGTCGTCGTCTTACAATTGCGGACGAAGAGAAAGGCAAACGCAGTCCAATAAGTTCTTAGACGTCCCGGGGTGTTTGTAAAACAGACTGGGACGTCGTTTAGAAATTTAAGGTGTTAGCCCTATCCGTTCCCCAGTGGGAGAGCGGTATCATCCTTCAATTGATCCATTACAATTTGACTTTGAACACGACCGATCGCGGGATGGGGCAGCAGCTCCTTTTGAACAAGATCGTTCAAGCTGGACAAGTCGCGACAATATACTCGGAAAATGTAGTCGGCTTCGCCGGTAAGCGTCCAAGCTGCGGTGATTTCGGGGTGCTTCCCAATGAGCGTCGCGATGGATCCATGAGTTTCGGCCGTCTGAGATTCAGTTTGAATCTGTATGAAGGCCTGTACGTTCAAACCCAACATAGCAGCATTCAAACGTGCAGGCGTTGATTGGATGTAACCTTCTGCCTCAAGCCGGTGGCGTCTACGGCCAATTTGGGACGCAGACATGCCAAGGGAATCTGCAATCTCAAGTGCAGATGATTGCGCGTTCTTCTGAAGAATCGCCAGAAGCGCGATGTCTTTAGTGTCTAAACCATTCATGCCCTAATATTGCATGAAAATGCCATAAGATGCAATTCATGCGCAAGATATATTCGGTTTTACGCGACCTTTGGGCGCCAATTGCATCAGGTTCGAACTAAGCTGCGCTCAAAGCAAAATGGAGTACATTATGGGACCCTTTCCCCACGACGCGCCAAAGGCCACGATTTCCGACGAAAACCCAGCCGGCACTGATGGTTTCGAATTTGTTGAGTTCGCGCATCCAGATCCACAAGAACTTCGCGATTTGTTTGAAAAGATGGGCTATGTCCATACAGCCAATCACAAAATCAAAGCCATCGAGCTGTGGCAACAAGGCGATATCACCTATGTGATTAACAACGAGCCCGGGAGCCATGCCACAACCTTTGTCGCCGAACACGGCCCCTGTGCGCCGTCTATGGCGTGGCGTGTCGTCGACGCGCAACACGCTTTCGACCACGCAGTGGAAAAAGGTGCCACGCCTTATGAAGGCGATGGCAAGACGATGGATGTGCCGGCCATTGTGGGTATTGGCGGGTCGCTGATCTATTTTGTTGATCAATATTACGAGGCAAACCCTTACAACGCCGAGTTCGATTGGGTCTCGAAGACGCACCCGGAAGGTGTCGGTTTCCACTATCTCGATCATCTGACGCACAACGTCCACAAGGGGAACATGGACGTCTGGTTCAAGTTTTATGGCGAGCTCTTCAACTTCAGGGAAATCCGCTTTTTCGACATCGAGGGCAAATACACTGGCCTTCTGAGCCGCGCGCTAACATCGCCCTGTGGCCGCATTCGGATTCCAATCAACGAAGACCGTGGTGAGACCGGCCAGATTGTGGAGTATCTGAAGCGCTACAACGGTGAAGGCATTCAGCACATCGCCGTAGGGGCCAAAGACATCTACGATTCCGTCGATGAAATTGCATCGCGTGGCATTAAGTTCATGAAGGGTCCGCCGGAGACCTATTACACGCTGAGCAAAGACCGTGTTGTCGGCCATGAAGAGCCGCTTGACCGGATGATGAAACATGGCGTCATGATTGACGGTGAAGGTGTTGTGGGCGGCGGCGAAACCCGCATCCTTTTGCAGATTTTCTCAAAGACCGTCATCGGCCCGATCTTCTTTGAGTTCATTCAACGCAAAGGGGATGACGGCTTCGGCGAGGGTAATTTCAAGGCCCTTTTCGAAAGCATTGAAGCCGACCAGATCGAGCGCGGCGTTCTCGAAGCAACATAGCAAGACCCCAAAAAAAACTCTATCGCCGCCGCTTTCGAAGAATGATGGCGGCGATGCGCAAAAGAAAGGAGAGTCTTTTGAACCAGCAACCATCATCGCGGGAACCGGAACCTGAATTATCCGAAGTGCAAGTCGTTCGATATATGCCAGGTTTCGGCAATGACTTTGAAACGGAGGCTCTCCCGGGTGCATTGCCGCAAGGCATGAACAGCCCGCAGAAATGCAACTATGGGCTTTATGGCGAACAACTTTCTGGCACTGCATTCACCGCGCCGAGCCACCGGAACGAACGTACTTGGTGCTATCGCATTCGGCCGTCGGTGAAACATACGCATCGGTTCTCACGCATCGACTTACCGTATTGGAAATCCGCACCACACGTTGTCGAAGATGTCACGTCGTTGGGTCAGTACCGATGGGACCCGGTTCCGCATTCCGGCGCATCAACCACTTGGCTAACTGGTATGCGGACCATGACGACAGCAGGTGACGTAAACACGCAAGTCGGGATGGCCAGTCATGTCTACTTGGTCACCGAGAGTATGGTTGATGCTTATTTTTACTCCGCTGACAGCGAACTTCTTGTTGTACCGCAGGAGGGTAAGCTTCGCTTTTGCACCGAACTCGGGGTGATCGATCTTGAGCCACAGGAGATCGCGATTATCCCGCGAGGACTGCTGTATCGCGTTGAGGTTCTTGAAGGCCCTGCTCGCGGTTTCGTGTGTGAAAATTATGGTCAGAAATTTGAGTTGCCTGGGAGGGGGCCGATAGGCGCGAACTGCATGGCAAACCCACGCGATTTTAAAACCCCTGTTGCTGCATTTGAGGACAAAGAAACGCCATCCACAGTCACAATCAAATGGTGTGGCCAATTTCATGAAACGAAAATTGGGCACTCACCGCTCGACGTTGTGGCCTGGCATGGGAACTACGCTCCCTGCAAATATGACCTCAAAACCTACTGCCCCGTGGGCGCGATCCTCTTCGATCATCCTGATCCATCGATCTTTACGGTCTTGACCGCACCTTCCGGCCAGCCAGGAACGGCAAACATTGACTTTGTCCTATTCCGCGAACGCTGGATGGTGGCTGAAGATACATTCCGGCCGCCTTGGTACCACAAGAACGTCATGTCGGAACTTATGGGTAACATCTATGGCCAGTATGACGCGAAACCCAAAGGCTTCTCTCCTGGCGGGATGTCA
This sequence comes from uncultured Rhodobacterales bacterium, assembly GCA_964352105.1. Lineage (GTDB taxonomy): Bacteria > Pseudomonadota > Alphaproteobacteria > Rhodobacterales > Rhodobacteraceae > Litoreibacter. The sequence continues at coordinate 8,069 of CAYGQQ010000113.1, forward strand.
CTGCACAATATGATGCTGCCCCATGGCCCGGACAAGAACGCTTTCGAAGGGGCATCAAACGCTGACCTCAAGGCGGAAAAGCTCGAGAACACCATGTCGTTCATGTTCGAGACGCGGTTCCCGCAGCACCTCACATCTTTTGCGGGTCAAGAGGCGTCGCTTCAGGACGATTATATCGACTGCTGGACAAGCCTCGAGAAAAAGTTCGACGGGACGCCAGGCAAGAAATGAAGCTCTACTCCTACTGGAGGTCCACGACTTCATACCGCGTCAGAATAGCGCTGAATCTCAAAGGCCTCACCTATGATACTGTTCCTGTCGACCTCTTAAAGGGAGAGCAATCAGTCGATCCTTATGCGGCGCTCAATCCGACCCAAGGCGTACCCACACTGGTGACAGAAGATGGTAGGGTGATCACGCAGTCGATAGCGATTTTGGATTATCTCGATCAGATCGCTCCAGAACCCGCGCTGCTACCGACGGGAGATGTATTGCTGCGCGCCCGTATCCTCGCCGCGGCGATGGTTTTCGCAACCGACGTGCACCCGGTCAACAATCTGAAAGTTGTCAAACGCGTGCGTGCGCTGTCGGATGAGGAAACCGGTGTTGAATGGATGCGCCATTGGATGACTGAGGGTTTCCGAGCCTACGAACAGCTGATCGACAAAGCAAATGCATTCAGCTTTGGAAACGCACCAAGCCTCGCTGACATTTGTCTCGTCGCACAAGCCTATAATGCGCATCGCTGGGAAGTGGATATTCAGTTGTTTCCCCGTCTTGCAGAAATTGAACAAAGATGTCTGGCGTTGCCGGCTTTCGAAGCCGCACGCCCCGAAAATCAGAGAGACGCGACATGAGCCTCAAGAAATCCTGGGTTGAAAGTGCAAACAGCCCAACCCACCCATTCCCGCTGAACAATCTTCCCTACGGCGTCTTTTCGACTGCTGACACCGAAAAACGATGCGGCGTGGCCATCGGCGACCAGATCCTAGCCGTCCAAGCTTTGGAAGCCGAGGGGCTCATAACATTTGGCGGTGCGTTCAAAGAGCCTAGCTCGAAGTCCTT
>CAYGQQ010000114.1:0-8957 GCA_964352105.1 uncultured Rhodobacterales bacterium
TCAGTTGTGTATAAGTGACAGGTTTCAAGGGTGTGTTGCTATTTATGTACAGGCGCTCTGAAACGGGGGGTGTTCTTAATGGCGGGTGAGACAGGGATGGGGCAAGACTAGCAGTCAATGGCAAAAAACAGACAAAGCTGGGGCGTGGTGGCCACCGCGAATGAGCCAAGCGCCCTTGTTGCGGCCTTCGTGGCGCATTTCAAATCCTTGGGCGCGCAAGAGGTTCATATCTATGTGGACCGCGGCACGCCGGATTTCGAGCTTGGCCCGCTTCTCAAGAACACCAAAGGGTGCAAATTCACCCGCGCGACCTGGGCCAACTGGAAGAAGGTCCATGGCAGGCTGCGGCCAGTTCAGCATGTCAAACGGCAATTGATCAACGCAGCCCATGCCTATGCGCGATGCAATGTCGATTGGCTTTTGCACTGTGATGTCGATGAGTTTCTGATGCTGGAGGAGGATCTTGGCGATGCGCTGAGCCTGCTGCCGCGTGACGTCGAAGCCGCGCATATCAAAAACCGCGAACGGGCGTGGCTGGCGGGTGATCCGCAGACCTCGATTTTTTCGGGCGTGTTTCGGGTTGATACGAGAGTTGCGATCAAAGGCGATCTTGCCCCGACAGGACTTCTGGCGCAGGCCACCAGCAACAGGTTTTCCGGCCACCGCGCAGGCAAAAGCCTGCTGCGCACCGGGCTGAGCCATCTGCCCGGTATCCACGTTCCCAATATGCGCCTCAGCGACGAGGTTCTGGACCGCGGCGGGAAGGTCAAAATGGCCAAGATCGACACGGCGCGGCTTTTGCATTTCGACGGGCTGACGCCGCTGCATTGGCAGGCGAAACTGGCCAAACGTGTGCTCAAGATCCGCACACGGTTGCACGGCAATCACAACCTTGCACGCAAAACCCAGTTTGAGCTGATCCGGACCCATTTGGGCGACACCGACACACTGGATCAGATCCACACGCTGTTGCAGGTCATCGACCCGGAGACGGAGGAAAAATTGCGCGCCGTGGGTGCGCTGCAGGACGAAGACTTCGCCCCTGAGATCACTTTGCGAGAGGTTTTTCCAGGCGCAGAGTTTGACCTGTCCCCTGCGGAATTTGACCGCATCCTCGCAATGAAAGAACCCGAATTGATCGCGGCGGTAAAGCATGGGGCTGACGCATTAGCGCAATAAGAAAGGCGCGCAGGGTGATCCCGCGCGCCTTCAATGCTGAATTACCTCAGTGGCTTAGGCCAAAGAGTTGTCAATTTCCTTACAGGCCGCAACCAGCCCTTTGACCGCCCCGACGGAGTTGTCGAACTCTGCCTGCTCGGACTTAGACAGTTTGATGGCCACGACACGTTCGATCCCGCCGGCGCCAATCACCGTCGGCACACCAACATAAAAGCCGTTCAAGCCATAAGAGCCGTCCACATAGGCCGCACAGGGCAGAACGCGCTTTTGGTCTTTCAGGTAGCTTTCCGCCATCTGAATGGCCGATGTCGCAGGCGCATAAAACGCGGAGCCATTGCCAAGGAGACCAACAATCTCGGCGCCACCATCACGGGTGCGCTGCACGATCGCGTCGAGCTTTTCCTGTGTCGTCCAGCCCATATCCACCAGATCAGGCAACGGGATGCCTGCGACGGTGGAATAGCGTGTCAGCGGCACCATCGTGTCGCCATGACCGCCCAGAACGAAGGCTGTGACGTCCTTCATGGAGACGTCAAACTCTTCCGCCAGGAAGTGACGGAACCGCGCAGAGTCCAGAACGCCCGCCATGCCGCAAACTTTGTGATGGGGCAGGCCGGAAAATTCGCGCAGCGCCCAAACCATCGCATCCAGCGGGTTGGTGATGCAGATCACGAACGCATCTGGTGCGTTGTCGCGGATACCTTCGCCCACGGCTTTCATGACTTTAAGGTTAATGCCCAGCAGGTCATCGCGGCTCATGCCGGGTTTGCGCGGCACACCGGCGGTGACGATGCACACATCTGCGCCCGCGATATCCGCGTAGTCTGTGGTCCCCTTCAGACTTGCGTCAAACGGACCAGCAGGCCCTGCTTCCGCAATATCGAGCGATTTGCCCTGAGGCGTGCCATCCGCGATGTCGAAAAGCACAACATCACCAAGTTCCTTGAGGGCCGCGAGATGCGCAAGCGTACCACCGATTTGTCCCGCCCCAATAAGGGCAATCTTAGGTCTGGCCATTTTGACATGGTCTCCAGTCAGTTAACATTGGCGGGAGGCGTAGACCTTTGGGGGGCGTGGCGCAAGAGTGCTGCGATGCAGAAACTTCTGCCTCCCGCGACCCGAAAGCAAAGCGGGCACCCTTTACACGTTGATTAGATTTGCTTTTCTCCCCACACTCGCCCCGATGGAGATGGATGTCTGGTTTTTTGCACTCGCGGTGCCTGCTGTTGTGATTGCAGGTATTTCGAAAGGCGGCTTTGGCAGCGGGGCCGCGTTCGTGGCCACCCCGATTCTCGCCCTGCGATTGGAACCGGCCCAAGCTTTGGGCGTGCTGTTGCCGCTGTTGATGCTGATGGATTGCTGGTCGCTGAAGCCCTATTGGAGCAAATGGGACCTGCCCAACGCGCGGGTTTTGCTGCTGGGCGGAGCTGGCGGCGTCGCGCTGGCTGTATTGCTGTTTCGCAGCGCCAACGCAGACGTCTTGCGGGTTCTGATCGGTGTATTCTCGATCAGTTTCGTGCTCTATCAGATCGCAAAAGCGCGCGGCCTGTTTTCAAACAAACCACGCGCCTTTAATGCGCAATTGGGGGTCTTTGCAGGCCTGATCGCTGGCTTTACCAGCTTCATTTCCCATGCCGGGGGTCCGCCCGTCGCGATGTTTTTGCTGTCTCAGAACATCTCAAAGACAGCCTATCAGGCGACCACGGTTCTGGTCTTTTGGGTCATCAACATATTCAAGGCCGTGCCTTACGCGTTTTTGGGTATTTTCACCATGGAGACGCTTTGGGCGAATGTATTTCTGGCGCCGGTTGCAATTCTGGGGGCCGTAATTGGCATTTACGCCCATACCCGCGTGCCGGAGCGGTTGTTTTTCGCAATCACGTACGTGTTGCTTGTGGCCGCCGGAGCGAAATTGGTCTTCGACGGCCTGACATAAGCCTTTTGCCTAGGCTGGCGCGCCAAGTGCGGCTGGAAGTTCTTCCTGAACCTGCTCAAAGGAGGTGCCAGCGGCCAGAAGACAGGTCATTCCGTTGGGATGGGTCACTGTGATTGTCCAGCTTCCGGTTTCCTCCGAGGCGTACATTTCAATGATGCCGTTATTTGCGGTCATGCCCATCGTCTTTCGGCTTTCGCCATAATCGCTGTTCAACTTGCCGACGACGACGTCACGTTGCGCGCAGCGATTTGCATTCTGAGCGCTGGCGATATCGGTGGCCATCAAGAGCGCGGCAAATCCAAGCGACAGACCAAAAAGTTTTTCTTTCATGTCATAGTCCTTTCTTTGCACAGGTGGGCTGCCTGATGGGCCTGTGGCCTGTTCCGTTTTGGAACGCAGGCGGTCCATCTGGACCGAGTTGATGTCTCCGGGTCGGATCCGTGACTGAGGCATTTTGCCTAATGTTCAGTGCGCCACATTCAGTGTCGATCAGACGGGACGTGTTAAATTTGGCGCTCGGAACGCGAAAATTTGGTTAACGGGCCGTCCGCACAGGTCTGGAAGTGATTCAAATTTGCACCGTTAAGAGTGTCGCAACGGACTTTTAATCTACGGTTGCGGGCGGGCGCGCACTGTGGTCGAAGACGGCCCGATACTACGAAAACAGGATGAGAGATCATGCTAAGTCGCCCATTCCGATCAGTTTTGTACTTGCCGGGCTCTAACGCGCGGGCCTTGGAGAAGGCGGCGTCGCTGCCGGTGGACGCAATCATTTTCGACCTTGAAGATGCGGTTTCCCCCGATGAGAAGGTTAACGCACGCGCGGCACTGGCAGAGAAGTTAACCCACGGAAATTTCGGACCGCGCTACAAAATCGTGCGCATTAACGGGTTTGACACCATTTGGGGGGCAGAGGATTTGGCCTGTTTCGCCCATGTCGGCCCTGACGCGATCCTGATCCCCAAAGTGGAAAGCCGCGACGCGTTGAACGCTGTTGCAGCGCAGCTCGACGCCGTTCCCGCGGCCGCAGACACCAAGCTTTGGGCGATGATGGAGACGCCCAAAGGCATCCTGAATGCAGGTGACATTGCGTCCGCAGACCGGCTGGAAGGCTTCGTGTTGGGCACCAATGATCTGGCCAAGGATCTGGGCAGCCGCACGCGCGATGCGATGATTACCGGCTTGCAGCATTGTCTTTTGGCCGCCCGCGCCGAAGGGCTCGTTTGCATTGACGGGGTCTATAACGCGTTCAAGGACGAAGACGGTTTGAGGGCAGAGGCGATCCAGGGCCGCGATTTCGGCTTTGACGGAAAATCCCTGATCCACCCGGCGCAATTGGCCGTTGCAAACGAGGTTTTTGGTCCCTCCGAGGAGGAGACAGCTATGGCCAAGCGCCAGATCGAAGCCTTTGAGGCCGCAGCGGCCGAAGGGAAGGGCGTTGCAGTCGTCGACGGAAAGATCGTAGAAAACCTGCATGTGGAAACCGCGAAATCCGTTCTGGCGAAAGCCCAGGCGATTGCGCAATTGGAGGGGTAAGTTATGGCATTGTTGATCCTTGGTTTGGCCCTGTGGTGGGCGGCGCATCTGCTCAAACGTCTGGCCCCTGATCTGCGCGCAGGGCTCACCGACAAGATGGGGGACGCCTCGAAGGGCGTCTTCGCGCTGGCGATTGTGCTGTCCGTCGTGTTGATGGTGATCGGCTACCGGGGCGCGGATTTCACCGTGATCTGGCAGCCGCCAGGCTTTCTGACGCATCTCAACAACTTGTTGATGGTACTCAGCCTTTACATTTTCGGGGCAAGCGGGGCCAAGGACGTGAAAGTCTGGATCGGCACCAAGATCCGCCATCCGCAGCTGACCGCCGTCAAAATCTGGGCCTTCGCGCATTTGCTGGTCAATGGCGATCTGGCCTCCATCGTCCTGTTTGGCGGGCTTCTGGCCTGGTCTGTTGTCTCTGTCATCGTCATTAACAAAGCCGATGGGCCGTGGACGCCACCGCCGCAAGCCCCTGTAAAGAAAGAGGTAACGCTGGTTATCGTCACGCTGGTTCTGACCGTGATCATTGCCTATGTACATATCTGGCTGGGCGTCAGACCGTTCGGGGGATGACATGAAGCTTTACCGGTTTCTCAGCGCGGACGACAATTCCAGCTTCTGCCACAAGGTTACCGAAGCCTTGAACGAAGGCTGGGTGCTGCATGGCGATCCGACATACGCGTTTGATCACGCCAATGGTGTGATGCGCTGCGGTCAGGCCGTCACCAAAGAGACGGATGGCACCTACACCCCGGACCTGAAATTGGGAGCGCAGTAATGCTGAAGACAAAGCCCGGCAAAACCACCAGCGGGCGGTTTTTCGAAGATTATACCCTGGGCGAGGTGATCGACCACGCGGTGCCGCGCACGATCTCAGGCGGGGAGCGTGCGCTGTATCATGCGCTCTATCCGGCGCGCGGGGCGTTTTATTCCTCCGATGATTTTGCCCGCGATTGCGGCCTGCACGAGTCGCCGATGGATGATCTGATCGGTTTTCATACGATCTTTGGCAAAACCGTCCCAGATATTTCACTGAACGCGATCGCCAATCTTGGCTATGCAGAGGGGCGGTTTCACCGTCCGGTTTATCCCAGTGACACGCTAAGTTCGCGCTCCGAGGTGATCGGGCTCAAGCAAAATTCCAACGGTAAATCCGGCGTGGTTTGGGTGCGCACCACGGGCGTGAACCAGATCGGGGAACTGGTTCTGGATTTCGTGCGCTGGGTGATGGTGCGCAAAGGCAATCTGGATGCACCTGCGCCAGACACCGTGATCCCGGAGCTTGCCAGCGCCGTCCCAGCAGAGGACCTGATTGTCCCAGAAGGCCTTGATTTCTCAAACTATAATTTCGTTGAGGCCGGGGAGCCGCACCGCCTTGGCGACTACGAGATCGGTGAAAAGATCGACCATGTGGACGGCGTCACCGTGGAAGAAGCCGAACATATGCTGGCCACGCGTCTGTGGCAGAACACGGCCAAAGTGCATTTTGACACCACTGCGCGCGAGGGCGGGCAGCGGCTGATCTATGGCGGCCACGTGATCTCCATGGCGCGCGCGCTCAGCTTCAACGGGCTGGCCAACGCGCAGATGATCGTTGGCCTGAATGCGGGCGCGCACGCGAACCCGTGCTTTGCAGGCGACACCATCAACGCGTGGTCCGAAGTGCTGGATGTGGCCGAGACGCAGGCGGATGGCGTTGGAGCGATCCGGCTCAGGCTTGTGGCGCAAAAGGCGGGTTCCGCGCCGTTTTCGCTGAAAGGCGCAGATGGGAAATACCTGCCGGACGTGCTTTTGGACCTCGATTATTGGGCTTTGATGCCAACCTGATCCCTGGCACCGCGCGATTGTGATTTTGCGAAAACGCCGGTTTGGCCTAGGCTTGCCGGAATGTTGTCCCGCATCCGACATATGATCGCAGCGCTTGGCATCGCGAGCGTGACAAGCCCGGCGGTCGCGTGTGACGTGGCGCTGGTGCTGGCCGTGGATGTCTCGGGCTCGGTTAACTCAGCGGAATACACGACCCAAATGCGCGGACTGGCGGAAGCGTTGGTCGACCCGGCAGTGGAAGAGGCGCTGGTGCGCGGCAGTGTTGCGGTTAGCGTCCTGCAATGGACCGGCTCGAACCGGCAGCATGTCTCGATCCCGTGGACCCGTATGCAAACCTATGACGACACGCAAGCTATGGCGCGCGCCGTGGCCGATATCCCGCGCGAGTGGTACCACTTCTCCACCGCCATCGGGGAAGCGCTTCTGGTGTCCTTGAACATGTTTGACGACGTCACAGATTGTGAGCGCCGGGTGATCGATGTCTCAGGCGACGGCTATTCCAATGAGGGCATTCCACCAGAAGAGCTGCGCCAGATCCTGCGCGATGCAGCCGTCACCGTGAACGGGCTGGCGATTGAGACCGATCAAGCGTTGCTGCTGGAGTATTTCGAGAAATACATGATCACCGGTCCCGGTGCCTTTGCGGTGCGCGCGGAATCCTACGAGGTCTACCCCCGCAGAATCCGCCAAAAATTGCTGCGAGAACTGACCAAACAAGTGGCATCCTTGTGTGATCCTTCCGCAAGCTGTTAATATGTGATCACGCTATTTCATACCGTGATCACAAAATGGGAAAAATCTGCCGATTGCGCCAAAACACCGCGGATTTTCCCCACCACAATGCGTGACACTTTGATGAAATCGGATAATTATGTCGCCGAACTGTAGCCAAACAGAAGGAAGCCAACATGGCTGACGTCAATCGCGGGAACAGGCCTTTGTCTCCGCACCTCACGATTTACCGCCCGCAATTTACTTCCGTTACCTCCATTTTGACCCGGATCACCGGGATTGCACTGATCCTGGCATCGATCCTGATCGTATGGTGGTTTCTGGCTGCGTCCTACGGGCCGGACTATTTTGCGGTCGCAAATGGCGTGATCACAAGCTGGTTTGGTGATCTGGTTATGTTCGGTTCGCTCTGGGCGATCTGGTATCATTTCCTCGCAGGCTTGCGTCACCTTTACTGGGACAGCGGCCGTGGGTTCGAATTGGATGAGGCCAAGAAGCTGGCTTACGGCGTAATCGGTGGATCGGTCGTGCTGACCATCCTGACCGCGTTGATTGTGTAAGGAGGGTCGCGACATGGCATATCTGACAGACAGAAAACGCGCCGTTGGCATGGGGTCCTCAAAAACCGGGACAGAGCATCACTGGCAGATGATGATCAGCTCCGTCGGTTTGGCGATCCTTGTCCCGTTGTTCATCTTCAATTTCGGCGCCATCCTGGGGTCGTCCTATGATGAGGTCATCGCACATTACGAAAAACCCTATCCGGCGATCCTGGCGGCCCTGACCGTTGTTGCAGGCTTCCTGCATTTCAAGAACGGCGTGCAGGCCACGATCGAGGACTACACCCATGGCACCACGCGCAAAGCGCTGATCATTGCCGTTATCTGTCTTTCCTACGCGGCTGCGGGCACAGGGCTTTTCGCCATCGCCCGTATCGCGCTTTAACACCTGAGGCTTTTGCACATGGCTGCTGCTTACGAATATGAAACCCATGAATATGACGTGGTTGTTGTTGGGGCCGGGGGCGCGGGTCTGCGCGCCACGCTTGGCATGGCCGAACAGGGGCTGCGCACTGCTTGCGTGACGAAAGTGTTTCCGACACGCTCCCACACGGTTGCCGCCCAAGGCGGAATCGCGGCGTCACTGTCCAATATGGGACCTGATAATTGGCAGTGGCATATGTATGACACGGTCAAAGGCTCTGACTGGCTGGGCGATACGGACGCGATGGAATACCTCGCCCGGGAAGCTCCGAAAGCGGTGTACGAGTTGGAACATTACGGCGTTCCCTTCTCCCGCACCGAAGAGGGCAAGATCTACCAGCGGCCTTTCGGCGGCCACACCACCGAATTTGGCGAAGGCCCGCCCGTGCAACGCACCTGTGCTGCCGCGGACCGCACAGGCCACGCCATTCTGCACACGCTTTATGGTCAATCTCTGAAGAACAACGCCGAGTTCTATATTGAGTATTTCGCCATCGACCTGATCATGTCCGATGACGGTCAGTGCCAGGGCGTTCTGTGCTGGAAGCTCGACGATGGCACCCTGCATGTCTTCAATGCCAAGATGACCGTGCTGGCCACGGGCGGCTATGGCCGGGCCTATTTCAGCGCGACGTCTGCGCATACCTGCACTGGCGACGGTGGCGGCATGGTGGCGCGCGCAGGTCTGCCACTGCAAGACATGGAATTCGTGCAGTTCCACCCGACCGGCATCTACGGCGCCGGCTGCCTGATCACCGAAGGCG
>CAYGQQ010000115.1:0-8870 GCA_964352105.1 uncultured Rhodobacterales bacterium
TACTTGCAGAAGACGAACCGCAATTGTGCGAGCAGATCAAAACGCTGCTTAGTACAGAAGGGCGGGTAGTAGACGTCGTCCATGACGGTCTTGAAGCGCATTTTCTGGGCTCGACCGAACCTTATGACATGATCATTCTGGACATTGGTCTGCCAGAGCGTGATGGCCTTTCGGTCTTGCACGAATGGCGAAAGGACGGCATCGAGACACCCGTGTTGATCCTGACCGCACGAGACGGCTGGAGCGAACGGGTCGATGGGCTGGATGCGGGCGCGGATGACTACATGACCAAACCGTTTCATATGCCCGAGCTTGCCGCACGCGTCCGTGCAATTCTGCGCCGTAACAGCGCCAATTCACGTCCGGTTTTCGAGAAAGGCGATGTTGTCTTTGACACCAAGACCGGTCGCGTTACGCTAAGGGGCGTACCGGTAGAGCTGACCGGTCAGGAGGTGGCTGTATTGACCTATCTTGTCCATAATGCCGGTCGGATGATTTCAAAAACCGAGTTGTCGGAGCATATCTACGAATATGATGGCGACAGGGATTCCAACACGATTGCGGTTTTTGTGACGCGTCTTCGCAAGAAACTTGGTGCGGATCTGATCTCGACCATTCGCGGCCGCGGGTATGTGATCGACCAAAGTTGATGCTGTCGCTTCGTCGCAGAGCGCTTCTTGGGGGGGTCGCGTCCGCCGTTGTGTCCATCGGTGTCGGCGCGCTGGCGATCTCGTCCTATATCGACCGACAAGTGCTTGCTCGCTTTGATCTGACCCTGCAGGAGCGGCACACTCAGATCGTCGTCGGCCTGAGTGCAACCACCCAAGATCCCACCCGGCTCGAAGATGTCCTATTCGACCCCGCATACCGCGCGCCTTATTCCGGTCGTTACTGGCAAATAACGACGCCGGATGGCAAGGTCGTGGCGTCTGCGTCTTTGTTGGGGGAAACGTTTCCGGAACCCTCGGGGCGATCGTCCGAGTTGGTGATCTGGAACATGGACGGCCCGGAAGACGAAGCCTTGCGTGGCGTGTACCAGAAAATTCAGTTCGAAGATGGCAGTATGTGGGGCGTCAGTGTTGCTGAAAGTCGCGCGGAACTGTTCCGGGAGCGCGCGCAGACCCGGCAAAACCTGGCCTTGGCATTCGCGCTGCTTGGTTTGTTTGGACTGGCGGGAACGTTGGTGCTGGTTTCCATGATCTTGTCGCCGGTTAACAAGCTGCGCGAGGACGTGGCCCACAGGTGGGACAGTAATGATGAATTGAAACCCGACAGCTATCCCGAGGAAGTCGCACCGCTGGTGCGCGACATCAATGCGTTGCTGCATCGCAATCGGGACATCCTTTCCCAGTCTCGCAGGCAAGCAGCAGATCTCGCGCATTCTCTGAAAACGCCGACCTCGGTGTTGCGCAACGAATTGGAGCTGCTTTCCAATGATGGCGTGAACGTCACTGAGGCGCTGGCAGCTCTCGACAGGGTTGATGCACAACTTGGTCGATCGCTGGCGCGGATGCGTGGGGCCAATACCGCTGATGCGGCCTTCGTGCGCACAGACCTGACAACGTCAATTGCTCGGTTGCAGAGGCTTTTTGATCCGATTGCGGCCCGCGAAGACAAGAGTCTGGACGTAAACTGTCCGGAGAATGTTTTTGTGCGGATGGACCGCCAAGATATCGAAGAGGTCATCGGAAATCTGGTTGATAACGCGCTGAAATGGGGCCGCGCGAAGATTGCACTTACGGTGCGCACCGGCAAACAGGGTGTAGAGCTGCTGATCGAGGATGACGGGCCGGGCATTCCCAAAGGGTCCGAGCGGGCCGCGTTGCGCTCTGGTGGGCGGCTGGACACTCAAAAGCCCGGAACCGGGTTGGGCTTGGCGATTGCGCAAGATTTGTTGAATGCCTATGGGGCTGATCTGCAACTGGAAAGATCCGCCGCTTTGGGTGGATTGGCGGTTCACGTCACGATCCCAGCGCAAATTTAATCGGTCATTGGGGGTGATCGCGGGTGAGTAGTGCCCTTGGTTTCACCATTGCCGGATTTCGAACCGCGGAATTTTGGCAAACTTGCGTGACTCTCCAAATTTCCAAAGCTAGACTTTCCGTCAGCGAAGGGGAAAACCCCAGCTGTCAATGGGAGGAACACATGACAAAAACGCTTTTCAAGGCGCTCATGACGAGCGCTGTATTGGCTGTAAGTGCCACAGTAACCACAGGCTCTGCATCCGCTGCTGAATGTATCGCACCTGCAAACCCAGGCGGCGGCTGGGACTTCACTTGCCGTCAAATCGGGAAAATCATGTATGATATCGGCGCGGTTGATAAGCCTGTGCAGGTCACAAACATGCCGGGTGCCGGTGGCGGTCTGGCCTACGGAAACGTGGTGAACGAGCGTGGCGATGACGCCGATCTGATCGTTGCGGCGTCTTCTGCAACGACCACACGTCTGGCGCAAAACGCTTATGCGGGCATGACCGCGGACCAAGTGCGCTTCGTGGGTGCCATCGGTGCTGATCCGGGCGTGATCGTTGTGGCCGCTGATAGCCCTTACCAAGGTCTGGGCGATCTGGTGGACGCGATCAAAGCCGATCCGGGCTCGGTTGCTTTTGCGGGCGGCTCTGCGGTTGGTGGGTTTGACCACCTCAAGCCGTTGATGATCCTGAAAGAGGGCGGTTTCACCGACATCACCAAGATCAAATATATCGGTGTTGATGGTGGCGCAGATGCGATCACACAGACTGTCGGTGGCTTCACGCAAGCGATGACGGGCGACATGTCGGAGGTCGTCAGCTTCCTGTCGAATGGTGATATCCGCGTGATTGCGGTGCTCACCGACGAGCGGGTGCCGGGCTTTGACGACATCCCAACCGCGAAAGAGCAGGGCTATGACGTGGTTGCTGTGAACTGGCGTGGTCTTTATGTGCCAAAAGGCATCTCCGACGAGAAATTCGACGAGTGGGCCGGCAAGTTGCAGCAAGTCGCAGACAGCCCTGAATGGGCGCAGGCGATGAAAGACAATGGTCTTGCACCGTTCACCAAAGTTGGCGACGACTTCCAGTCTTATGTCGATGGGCTTGTGGCTGACATTGCCTCCATGTCGAAAGAGCTGGGGGTAACCCAGTAATGGCATCAGACCGTATTTTCGGTCTGATAACCCTGATCACGGCAGTCGCGTATATCGCGGCTGCCACTCAGATTCAGACGAACTTCTTTTCCGGAGAATACCTTCCGAAACTGTTTCCGCTGATGATCGGCGGCGTGGCGGCGCTGTGTTCCCTCACGATCATGTTCAAGCCCGACCCTGACCCTGATTGGCCCGCTTCAAAGACGTGGATTTCGATGGCCATCGCGGTTCTTGTTCTGGCGGTTTATGCCGTGATGCTGACGCCCCTTGGCTTCATTCTGCCGACAATTTTCGCAGCTGGCATCCTGAGCTACCAAATCTCGCCGCGCCTCGTGCCTGCGGCCTTGTCCGGGCTTGGCCTGTCGCTGGGGCTTTTCGTGCTGTTCAAATACGCGCTGGGCCTTGGCAATATCGTGGCATACCGCATCCCAACGGCCGAGAAGCTGTGGGAGGCCTTTGCGATCCTGATACCATTTGTGGGAGGCCACTGAGCCATGGATACACTCGCAAATCTTGCGCTGGGTTTTAGCGTCGCGCTGTCACCCTACACGTTGTTTCTGGCCGTCTGCGGCTGCTTTCTGGGCACGATTATTGGCGCGCTTCCGGGCCTTGGTCCGTCCAATGGCGTGGCGATCCTGATCCCGATTACCTTCACGCTGGGCCTTGATGCCACGTCCGCGCTGGTCTTGATGACCAGCGTTTACTACGGCGCGATGTATGGCGGGCGGATCAGCTCGATCCTGTTGAATATTCCGGGCGATGAGCCTGCTTTGATGACCACGCTGGACGGCTATCCGATGGCCAAACAGGGCCGCGCGGGTGATGCGTTGGTTCTGTCTGGTGTGGCCTCCTTTGTGGGCGCGTTTCTGGCAACCGTTGGATTGATGCTGCTGGCCCCGACGCTGGCGCGGGTTGCGTTCCTTTTTGGTCCGGCGGAGTATTTTGCGCTGTATCTTCTGGCCTTCTGCACGCTTGGCGGAATGGCCTCGAACAATCAGGCGAAAGCAGCGCTGGCGGCTTGCATCGGGCTTGGCATTGCGATGATTGGCGTGGATTCGTCGTCGGGTTTGCCACGGCTGACGGGCGGCAATCTGCACCTTTATGACGGCGTTGATTTCCTTGTGGCGATTGTCGGGCTATTCGCCATTGCGGAGCTGTTTTTCTTCATCGAAAGCCATGGCAAAGGGTCCTCTATCGGCGTGGTGCTCGATAAAGTGCGCATCCCTTGGAAAGACATTATGTCCACGAAATGGACGATGCTGCGCGCCTCTGGTGTGGGCTTTATCGCGGGTATTCTGCCCGGTGCGGGCGCGTCCCTGGGATCGTTCCTTGCCTATATGACAGAGAAATCCATCGCGGGTGAAAAGGGCGGCTTTGGCACCGGTGTTCCCAAAGGGGTTGCGGCTCCTGAGGCTGGCAACAACGCAGCCGCCGGGGGGGCTTTGGTGCCGATGCTGACGCTTGGTGTTCCGGGGTCCGGGACCACGGCGGTGCTATTGGCGCTACTGATGACGTTGAATATCACGCCGGGCCCGACACTCTTCACCGAGCGGCCAGAGGTCGTCTGGGGGCTGATCGCTTCCTTGTTGATCGCGAACGTTGTGTTGCTGTTGATGAACGTACCGATGGTCAAGATATTCGTACGCATCCTGATGGTCCCTGCTTGGGTCCTGCTGCCGGGGGTTACGATGATTTCCTTCGTGGGGATTTACTCGCTGTCTGGTAGCTATTTCGACCTGCTTTTGATGGTGGCTTTTGGTATCTTGGGCTACTTCCTGCGCAAGCTGGATGTGCCGACGGTTCCGGTCATCTTGGGCATTCTTCTGGGCGGCAATATGGAGGATGCGCTGCGCCGCGCCATGACCTTGTCGGACGGTGACGTGATGTATCTGTTCTCCAGCCCCATCTCCATTGGGCTTTGGATCGCAGCTATTGTGGGCTTTGTGGCCCCGATGTTCCTGCGGGGCATCTTGAAAAAGCCGCAAGCGGTGACAGATTGATGATCAAGGTTCTGGTTCCCTCAGGTGCGCTTGGTTTGAACTATGACAAGGTGGCACTGCAACGCGGGATTGAGGCCAAGCCTGATATCATTGCAATTGATGGCGGCTCAACCGATAGCGGGCCGTCCTATCTGGGCCGCGGCGTGTCCAAATATGCGCGCAGCTCCACCAAGATTGAGTGGGCCGGGCTGATGGAGGCCCGTGCGCAGGCAAACTGCCCTTTGGTGATCGGCACCTCCGGCACGTGCGGGGCGGATAGCGCGGTCGACTGGATGCTCGATATCACGCTTGAGATCGCGGCAGAGCAGGGCAGGCCCTTGAAAATCGCGGTGCTGCGCAGTGGACAGGATGCGGAAACCATCGTGGCGGGGCTGGAGGCAGGCAAGATCACGCCCTTGCCAAACGCGCCGGAGATATCAGAAGATGGGATACGGAACTGCACCAACATCGTGGCGCTGGCGGGGGCTGAACAGATTGAAGCGGCGCTGAACACCGGCGCAGATATCGTCATCGCGGGGCGCACTACGGATACGGCAATTATTGCGGCACTGCCTTTGCAAAAGGGCTGCCACGCGGGCGGGGCCTGGCATGGGGCGAAAATCGGCGAATGTGGCGCGCTATGTGCGACCAACCCGCAATCGGGCGTAATCCTGATCGAATTTGACGCGGCGGGGTTCACGGTCAGTCCGCTGGCCGATGGGGCCTATGCATCGCCGCAAACCGTGTCGGCCCATATGCTTTATGAAAACTCCGACCCGTTTATTCTTTACGAGCCCGGCGGGCATCTTGATGTCACCGGCGCGCGTTATAACGCGTTGGACAAGCGCTCGGTCCGGGTGGAAGGCTCCGAATGGGTGCCGTCAGATCGCTATACGGTCAAGCTGGAAGGGGCGCGGCCTGCGGGGTTTCAATGCGTGTTAATCGTGTTGCTGCGCGATCCCCATTACGTGGCCCATGCCGCTGAATGGACCGCTGATATCGAGGCGAAATGCAGCGCCAAGGTGCGCGAGCGGATGGGTCTTGATGATTTTTCGATCGAGCTTCGGCTGATGGGAAAAGACGCCAGTTTCGGGGATCTGGAGGTTTTGCAAGGCAGCCCGTCTGAGCTTGGTGTGATCGGGATTGTCACTGCCCCGACCGAGGCGCAAGCCATGGAAATCGGCAAGCTCTTGAACCCGTATATGCTGCATCACCCGCTGACGTCAGGGGAGGAGCAGCCGACTTTCGCCTTCCTGTTCTCACCGCCCGAGATGAACCGCGGCCAGAGTTATGAGTTTGCGTTGAACCATGTGCTGACACTCAACGACCCGATGGATGCGTTTCGGTTGGATATCATCGAACATGCCTGATCTGCGCAGCCACGTGGCGAAAATCCGGAGCAAGAATGCTGGGCCGTTCTGGCTGACCGTGGACATCTTCTGCGGCTCACCAGAGGCCTATGAGGCTGTCAGCGCGAAATTGCGGACCACGCAGGTGGCGGGTGCTTTCGGCATCCCGAGCCAAAGCATAAAGCGTTTCGACATTGAAGATTTGCAGGTCATCAAGTTCTCGCTGCCGCGTCCTGAGGTGCAAGGGTCCGTTCGCGACCGCGATATGCATGGGGCGTCCTGGGCCGCGTTGGTTGGCAGTCTGGAGCTGTAGGCCTGCGTCGAAAGACTGGTTGATCCGAAGCCCAAACGCGCTGTCGGCCTTGCGAATCGCAGTGATGCGGAAAAGTTGCTTGCGGGAAGAAATGTTCGATTTAGTTATGGAAAACCTGACCTCTGATTAGGTTGCGCGTTGAAAACATGGTGATTTCTTGGCGCAAGGGGGTATCTTAGCGACCTTCTCCCTTTTATCATTCTATGAAATAGTCTTATATTCTTTGAACGAATTAAATTTGCCCGGACAACTGGGCGGCCAACATATCCTGGGGAGGATGCCGATGATACGCTCTGAGTTGATCCAAAAGGTTGCGGACGAAAATCCCCATCTCTATCAGCGGGACGTTGAGCGTATCGTCAACACCATCTTTGAAGAGATTATCGACGCGATCTCGGCGGGCAACCGTGTAGAGCTTCGCGGTTTCGGGGCTTTTTCGGTCAAGAAGCGGGACGCACGGACGGGGCGCAATCCACGGACGGGCGAGTCTGTCTCGGTTGAGGAAAAGCACGTGCCCTTCTTCAAAACAGGTAAGCTGCTGCGCGACCGGCTGAACGGAAACGCCTGAGCGCATGTTCAGATATCTGAAATATCTGTTTCTTGTGCTGGTGGCGCTGGTGTTGATTACGGTCGCCTTGGCCAACCGCGCGCTTGTAACGATCCAGTTTCTGCCCGAGGAAATGGCCAGCTATATGGGTCAGCCTTTGTCTTATGAATTGCCGCTCTTTGTGATCATTTTTGGCGGTATCATCGCAGGTCTGCTGATCGGGTTCGTCTGGGAATGGATGCGCGAGCATAAGCACCGCGTCCAAGCCAGAACGGCGACCCGCGACAAACAGCGCCTTGAGCGGGAAGTCAAAGGCATGAAGTCGCGTGCCACCGAAGGCAAAGACGACGTATTGGCTTTGCTGGACGACGCAGCCTCGGCGCGCTAAACCCCGTTTCATGACAGATATGCGCGTGAAGATTTGCGGTCTCGGCCGCGCGGAAGATGTGACCGCCTGCGCCGCAGCGGGCGCGCAATATGTGGGCTTTGTTTTCTTTGAGAAATCACCCCGGCATCTGGACATCTCCAAAGCGCGGGAGCTCGCGCTGTCGGTCCCTGCGGGGATCGCCAAAGTGGCGCTGACCGTGAATGCAACGGATGCAGAGCTGGACGCGCTTTTGGATGTGGTTCCCTTGGATATCTTGCAGTTGCATGGGGGTGAAACCCCGGACCGCGTGGCCCGAATCCGTGATCATTTTGGACTGCCGGTGATGAAAGCCGTGGGTGTTGGCGACGAGGGCGATCTTCCGGCGCTCTTGGATTATGCACGGGTCGCCGATCAGATCCTTGTCGATGCAAAGCCGCCCAAAGACGCAGATCTGCCGGGCGGCAATGGGTTGGCCTTTGACTGGCGTCTGATTGCGGGGCGGCGTTGGCCGGTGCCTTGGATGCTGGCGGGCGGACTGGACGCAAGCAATGTGGCTGAGGCGGTTCACTTGACCGGCGCGCGCCAGGTTGATGTATCCTCCGGCGTTGAATCTACACCCGGCGTCAAAAGTGCTGAAAAAATCGCGGAGTTTTGCGCGGCTGTGCTGCGGAAAACTTAAAGAATCTGGCAGATATTCCACTGCGCGGCCTTGCGCTTCGCTGGATTTTTCTCAACATGGGCGCTTCGCAAAAGGGAGCCTTTCGCATGGCCAATGATCTGTTCAATTCTTTCATGACCGGCCCGGACGAGCAGGGTCGTTTCGGTGATTTCGGCGGGCGTTTCGTCTCCGAGACACTGATGCCGCTGATCCTGTCGCTGGAAGAGGAATATGAGAAGGCCAAGACCGACAAGACCTTCTGGGACGAGATGGATTTCCTGTGGAAGCACTATGTTGGCCGGCCAAGCCCGCTTTATCATGCCGAACGTCTGACGGAACATTTGGGCGGGGCCAAGATATACATGAAGCGCGACGAGCTGAACCACACCGGCGCGCATAAGATCAACAACGTGCTGGGCCAGATCATTCTGGCGCGGCGCATGGGCAAGACCCGGATCATCGCAGAGACCGGCGCGGGTCAGCACGGCGTGGCCACGGCAACTGTTTGCGCGAAATTTGGTTTGAAATGTGTAG
>CAYGQQ010000116.1:0-8660 GCA_964352105.1 uncultured Rhodobacterales bacterium
TTCCGCGCAGAACCTGAATTCCGCAATTAACGATATTCGCACGGGCCGCACCGCTGACAGCGCTAATGCGGAGGCAGGCTTTGACGGTTGAAAAAATACGCGATGGACCTGACGCAAGCCGCAGAGGCGGGCAAGATTGACCCGATTATTGGACGGGACGAAGAAATTCGCCGGACCATGCAGGTGCTGAGCCGCCGCACCAAGAATAACCCGGTTTTGATCGGGGAGCCCGGTGTTGGTAAAACCGCCATCGCTGAAGGACTGGCGCTGCGCATCATCAATGGCGACGTGCCGGAAAGCCTGCGCAACAAGAAGCTGATGGCGCTGGATATGGGCGCTTTGATTGCCGGCGCGAAATATCGCGGTGAGTTTGAGGAGCGCTTGAAGGCGATCCTGTCGGAAGTGACCAGCGCCGCCGGCGAAATTATCCTGTTCATCGATGAAATGCACACGCTTGTGGGCGCGGGCAAAGCCGATGGGGCGATGGACGCGTCGAACCTGCTCAAGCCTGCCCTTGCGCGCGGCGAGCTGCACTGCGTGGGGGCCACGACTCTCGATGAATACCGCAAACACGTGGAAAAAGACGCGGCCCTGGCGCGTCGGTTCCAGCCCGTGATGGTGGAAGAGCCGACCGAGGAAGACACCGTGTCGATCCTGCGTGGCATCAAGGAAAAATATGAGCTGCACCATGGTGTTCGGATTTCCGACAGCGCCTTGGTTGCTGCCGCACATTTGTCGAACCGCTATATTACGGACCGGTTTTTGCCTGACAAAGCCATCGATCTGATGGACGAGGCGGCAAGCCGGTTGCGCATGGTCGTTGACAGCAAACCCGAAGAGCTGGACGCGCTGGACCGTGAAATTCTGCAAAAGCAGATCGAAGCGGCGGCGCTTGAAAAGGAAGATGATGCGGCCTCCAAGGACCGTCTGGTCGCGCTTCAAAAGGAGTTGTCCAATCTGCAGGAAAAATCTGCGGAGATGACGGCAAACTGGCAGGCGGAGCGTGACAAGCTTGAAGGCAACCGCGATCTGAAAGAGCAGCTGGACCGGGCGCGGGCCGAATTGGACATCGCCAAGCGCGAGGGCAATCTGGCCAAAGCAGGCGAGTTGTCTTACGGCGTAATCCCGGAACTTGAGCGCAAGCTTGGCGACGGGGAGTCTTCAGACGATGACAAGATCGTCGCCGAAGCCGTGCGGCCAGAACAAATCGCCAGCGTGGTTGAGCGCTGGACTGGGATCCCGACCTCCAAGATGCTGGAGGGGGAGCGCGACAAGCTTCTGCGCATGGAAGAAGAGATAGGACGCCGTGTGATCGGCCAGAAATCAGCGGTCAAGGCGGTGGCAAATGCCGTGCGCCGTGCGCGCGCTGGTCTGAATGATGAGAACCGTCCGCTGGGCTCGTTCCTGTTTCTCGGGCCGACGGGTGTCGGCAAGACCGAGCTGACCAAGGCCGTGGCTGAGTTCCTGTTTGACGATGACGCCGCGATGGTGCGCATCGACATGTCGGAGTTCATGGAAAAGCACGCAGTATCACGCCTGATCGGGGCCCCTCCGGGCTATGTTGGCTATGATGAGGGCGGCGTTTTGACCGAAGCGGTGCGGCGCAGGCCTTATCAGGTCGTGCTGTTCGATGAGGTCGAAAAGGCGCACCCGGATGTCTTCAACGTGCTGTTGCAGGTTCTCGACGACGGGGTTCTGACCGATGGTCAGGGCCGCAGAGTGGACTTCAAGCAGACGCTGATTGTCCTGACGTCAAACCTTGGAGCGCAAGCGCTGAGCATGTTGCCAGAAGGGGCCGACGCCTCTGACGCGAAACGCGATGTGATGGATGCAGTACGCGCCCATTTCCGTCCGGAGTTTCTGAACCGTCTGGATGAGACGATCATCTTTGACCGACTGGCGCGGGAAGATATGGCGGGCATAGTCGACATTCAGCTTGGCCTTTTGGACAAGCGTTTGGCAGGTCGCAAGATCACGTTGGATCTGGATGATGCCGCGCGCAAATGGCTGGCCGATGAAGGCTACGATCCGGTCTTTGGGGCCCGGCCTTTGAAACGGGTGATCCAACGCGCGTTGCAGGATCAATTGGCTGAGATGATCTTGGCGGGGGACATCCTTGACGGAAGCACGATCGAGGTCAGTGCGGGCGCTGATGGTCTGATTGTCGGTGACCGGGTCGCATCGTCAAACCGGCGACCACCAGAAGATGCGGTCGTTCACTAAGAATAGAGCCGATAAGAATAGGGAAGGGCACTTCGGTGCCCTTTTTCTTTGCCGTGCCCGCGGCTTATTTTCGAAGCGCTGGCAAGCCGATGCCAGTGCTTTCAAACCCGCCATCAGCCGCGATCAACTGCCCGGTGACAAAACTGGCTTTGTCGGAGCACAGAAAGACGATTACATCCGCAATCTCACGCTCTGAGCCATAGCGGTTCAACGGGATTGCGTCGTGATAGGCGTCGATGATCTCTTGCGTGTGAACGGCCATTGCCAGTTTGGTGCGCACGGGCCCCGGTGCTACGCAATTGGCCCTGATGCCGTATTCGCCAAGCTCTGCCGCTTGCTGCTGCGTCAAATGGATCACGGCAGCTTTTGAGGTGCCATAGGCGACCCGCAACGTGGACGCCCGCAACCCTGAAATAGAGGCGATATTGACGATGCAACCTTTGGTGGCTTTCAAGGCGGGTGTTGCGGCTTGCGCGCATAGGAAAACCCCGTCGAGATTGGTCTCCATCACACGCCGCCAGCGAGTGAAATCCGTTTCTTCTATGGGGCCGAAATCGGCGACGCCTGCATTGTTGATCAGCGCATCGATCTGCCCGAGCTTTGCCAGCGCCTCGTCCATCATTTGGCTGACTTGGTCAGGGTCAGATACATCGCATAGAATGGGGAATACATCGTCGCGGTTGGCGGCTTCCGCCAGCAACACATCTGCGTCACGGTCCACCATCGCGACCTTGCGCCCTTCGTCCAGAAACGCGTCCGTGGTCGCGAGCCCGATCCCGCGGGCAGCGCCTGTAACAATTGCAGTTTTCTGGGACATGGTGCCTCCGTTCAGATTAGTGTGACTAAACCAAACTTGGGCGGGTCCGGGAACCCGAAATCGAGTTCCCGGAAGCTTTGCTTATTTCGGCAACAGCACTTTGTCGATGACATGGATCACACCGTTCGAGGCGATGATATCCGCAGCTGTTACTTTGGATTTGTTGACCTTCACACCTTTGCGGCCGTCAACATGCAGGTTTTGACCTTGCACAGTTGCAACGCTCAGACGTTTGCCTGCCAATTGGTCAGAGGTCACAGCACCCGGGACCACGTGATAGGTCAGCACTTTGATCAGCTGATCTTTGTTCTCTGGCTTAAGCAGAGTTTCAACCGTACCCGCAGGCAGGGCCGCAAAGGCTGCGTTTGTCGGAGCGAAGACCGTGAACGGGCCGTCAGATTTCAGTGTGTCCACAAGGCCTGCCGCAGAGACCGCCGCGACAAGTGTGGAGAAATCCGGATTACCAGCCGCGATATCAACGATATCCGGCTCGCTGGTCATTGGCGTACATGCGGCCACTGCTGCCACAGCACCTGCTGCGATCATGCTTTTGAGTGCAAAACGTCTGTTCATTGGAGTGTTCCTCGTTCTGGAGCCCGTTTTTGGGCGTTTGGGTTGTGGTTTCTGGGATTAGGACGCAGGCAGGATGACTTGGTCGATCACATGGATCACGCCATTGGATGTCTCGATATCTGCGGAGACGACATTGGCACCATTGACCGTGACACCGCCTTCTGTGCCGATCTTTACGTCGCCACCTTGGACGGTTGTGGCCATCATGCCGTCGCTCAGGTCACCAGACATCACTTTGCCAGCAACAACGTGGTAGGTCAGGATGGCGGTCAGCTGGTCTTTGTTTTCCGGCTTCAAGAGGCCTTCCACTGTGCCTTCTGGCAAGGCTGCGAATGCCTCATCTGTCGGCGCGAACACTGTGAAAGGGCCGTCGCCCTTCAGCGTCTCGACCAGGCCCGCCGCTTCAACGGCCGCCACGAGTGTGGAAAAGCTGCCGGCGGCGACGGCTGTATCTACGATGTCTTTTGAGTGGCCATCTGCGAAAGCTGGTGCGGATGTGAAGGCAGCAGCAGCGGTAAGTGCGATGAAAGTACGTCTGAACATGTGGGGTCTCCCGTTTGAGTTAAAATCGGATGCTCTGTCCTGTGGCATCGGTCAGGGATACGGGCCGAAAAGTGATTTGGATTTTCTGAAAAACTGCGAATTCGGTCTGGAAAAAATTTCGGCGCGGACTAAGCAGCGCGCGTTTTAAAAGTCACGTAATTTTCTTGTTATCTGTTGTGATCAAAACAAGTGTGATCCGGGCGCTCTTGATAACCGTGCGCAACTGGTCAGAGTGTCCGAAAGGCCAAGGGAGGTATCAGGGATGGAAATGTTCGATTGGGCAGGCTGGATCGTCGAGGTGATGGCGATCACGTTTATTGTTGTTGTCGGGCTGGCCGCCTTGGCCATCGTTGTGATGTTCGTGATCGACCGGTCGCAGCGCGAAGATGCGATCCGGCGCAATTACCCGGTTATCGGGCGGTTCCGCCATATCTTTACGGAGTTGGGAGAGTTCTTCCGGCAGTACTTCTTTGCGATGGACCGCGAGGAATTACCCTTTAACAGAGCGCAGCGCGATTGGGTAAAACGCGCGACCTCTGGCAAGGGCAATACAGTGGCGTTCGGATCAACCCGCAACCTGACCGTTCCGGGGACCCCGATTTTTGCAAACGCGGCCTTTCCACCATTAGATGATCAGTTCGGCACGAGCGCACCGATGATCATCGGGCCCGGCGCGCGCCAGCCTTATTTGGCACCGTCTTTCTTCAATCTGTCAGGCATGAGTTTCGGGGCGATTTCGCGTCCAGCCGTCACAGCGCTAAGTCGTGGTGCAAAAGGGGCCGGGATCTGGATGAACACCGGCGAGGGTGGCATCAGCCCGTACCATTTGGAAGGGGGCGCAGACATCGTCTTCCAGATTGGAACGGCAAAATACGGTGTGCGGGATGCGGATGGCGCGCTCAGCGATGATAAGCTGCGCGAGGTCGCGGCCCATGATCAGGTGAAGATGTTTGAGTTGAAGCTGGCCCAAGGCGCGAAGCCGGGCAAAGGCGGCATTCTGCCCGGCGGCAAAGTCACAGCCGAGATCGCCAAGATCCGCGGCATTAAAGAAGGGCAGGATTCGATCTCTCCGAACCGTCATGTCGAGATTGGAAATTTTGCGGAGCTGCTTGATGCCGTTGGGCATATCCGGGAGGTCACAGGAAAACCTGTTGGCATTAAAACTGTGATGGGCTCCCCCAAATCGTTCCGCGACTTGTTTACGCTGATAAAGGAACGTGGCGCAGAGCACGCGCCGGACTTCATAACACTAGATGGCGGTGAAGGCGGGACGGGGGCGTCACCTTTGCCGTTGATGGATCTGATGGGCATGCCGATCTCGCAGGCGCTGCCGGAGCTTGCAAACCTGCTCAGAGAGTACGGGCTGAAGGATCGCATCCGCCTGATCGCCTCCGGCAAACTGATGGTGCCGGGCGATGTTGCGTGGGCTTTGGCGACGGGCGCGGATTTTGTGACCTCGGCAAGGGGGTTCATGTTTTCGCTGGGCTGCATTCAGGCAATGAAGTGCAACAAGAATACCTGTCCAACAGGCATCACCACCCATGACCCGAGGTTTCAAAAGGGGCTGGTGCCAGAAGACAAGTATAAGAAAGTGGCGTCCTATGCCTCCAATATCGTCAAAGAGGTGGAGCTGATCGCGCATTCAGTCGGCGTGGCCGAGCCGCGTTTGCTGCGCCGCGAACATGTGCGCATTGTTCAAGATACCGGCAAATCGGTGCCGATGGACGAGCTATATCCTGTAACAGAGCAAACACTTTCGTGAGATTAGGTGTTTTGGTTTTGCAATGCTGATGCGCTACGACCACAAAGAATATACCGGGAGACGAGGATCACATGGCCAACCGATACACATCTGACCTGACATGGAACGACGTAACACCAGAGCAGTTCTTCCTGAACCGCCGGGCGTTTATGGCAGGCGCTGGTGCTGCACTGGCAGCTGGCAGTATTGCGGGCACCGCCGCCGCCCAAGGCCTGCGCGAAGGCGATACCCCAAATACCTGGGAAGAGATCACCTCTTACAACAATTTCTACGAGTTCGGGACTGGCAAGGACGATCCTGCGAAATATGCTGACGCGCTGACCACTTCACCCTGGGCGGTTGAGATCGGCGGTATGGTCGACAAGCCGGGCAGCTATTCCTTTGAAGATATCATGTCGCAAATGACGGTGGAGGAACGTATCTACCGCTTCCGCTGCGTCGAGGCCTGGTCGATGGTTGTCCCTTGGAATGGTTTCGAACTTGCAGACCTTCTGAACCTTGCTGGTGTTCAGGACGGTGCAGAATACGTATCCTTCGAAACGCTGCTGCGTCCCGACGAAATGTGGGGCCAGAAGCGCAGCTTTGTGCCGTGGCCCTACCGCGAGGGTCTGCGCCTTGATGAGGCAATGCATCCGCTCACGATTATGGCCACAGGAATTTACGGCAAAGACATCCCCAACCAGAACGGTGCGCCGTTGCGTTTGGTGGTGCCGTGGAAATACGGGTTCAAGTCGATCAAATCGATTGTGAAGATCACCCTGACCGACGCGCAGCCCGAGGCAAGCTGGAACATGATCCAGCCGCGCGAATACGGCTTCTATAGTAATGTGAACCCCGAGGTGGATCACCCCCGCTGGAGCCAGGCGTCCGAGCGCCGCGTCGGCGGTGGCGTGTTTGCCAAGCGTATCCCGACTTTGATGTTCAACGGCTATGAGGAAGAGGTTGCAAGCCTTTACGAAGGCATGGACCTCGCAAAGAACTTCTGATGCTCAAGGATACGTGGTTTCGGATCGGCCTGATCGGCACTGTGTTCGCAGCGGTTTGCTGTTTTACATCTGCCGCTGTCGTGGCATTGGGTGCCATTGGCCTGGGAGCCTATAGCGCCTGGCTTGATCCTATCCTCATTCCGGCATTGCTGATCTTTAGCGGCATTCTTGTGGTAGCGGTTATCCGGGCCAAACAGCAAGGTGCCTGAGATGACAGATCGCCCTCGTACAACGGTGCGTCCATGAACGCGCTGGTCGACACGATCAACACAACGGCGCGCAAGGTCCCGACATGGCCACTTTACCTGGTGGCGATCCTGCCGCCGGTCTGGTTGATCTGGCAGACATTCGCAGGCGCGCTGGGCGTTGATCCGATCAAGACGATTGAGCATCAGCTGGGCTTATGGGCGTTGCAGGTGTTTATCGCGACACTCTTTGTCAGCCCGATGCGGCGATATCTCGGCTGCAACATCCTGAAATTCAGACGGCCTCTTGGCTTGATCTGCTTCTTCTATGTGGCGCTGCACTTGGGGGTTTGGCTGGTTCTGGACCTTCAGCTGTATTGGGGTGAGATCTGGAAGGACATTCTCAAGCGTCCCTATATTACAATCGGCATGGTGGCGTTCGTGCTGATGATCCCGCTGGCGATGACGTCGAACAATTCCTCGATCAAGAAGCTGGGTGCCAAAAGCTGGCAATCGCTGCACAAGCTTTCCTATGTCGCGGTGCTATTGGGGGCCGTGCACTTTGTTATGGTCCAAAAGGTGTGGGAACTGGATTCTCTTACCTATCTGGCGATCATTCTTGCGCTCTTGGCGCTCCGATTCCGTCAGGTTTTCCCAAGATCACGGAATCAAAGCACCTGATTCACGCGATTCCGGCGAAAGTTGGGCATGATTCAGCGATCAATCAGGGCCGAGTCTGTGGAAAACTCTGCATTTGGTGCGATAGGGCTTCAGACATACAAGAGTCCTTGCAAGTTCCCGCACAATTCTAAAAGAAAAATAGGCAATTAACTTATTGAAAATAAACAATAAGCATAGCTGTCCGCAAAAAATGTCATCTTTCTGTAAAAAAGCACTTGCGGGTCTGAGCGTGGGGGCCTAAATACCCCCTCACCGGCGGCGCAGAGATGCACCAAGGGGACGCCAGACGGGCCACACGGCCAAGAAAGCGGATAAAAAACAGAGACTTATACAGGCAGTTGCGCCAAACACTTTAGGCGCTTCGGTTCGTTTTTGTCTCTACGCTCTTTGAAATTGATAGAAAACATGAAGAGATGTGTGGGCGGTTTGGCCATTTCGATGGATCAACCTCTTACATATCCACCTACTAGAACTTCGGTTCGATGATGTAGGGTCAGCTTCACTGTTTGGACGGCTTTCGGTTATCTTTGATAACTCTAAGCACAACAAACAGAATGAATGGTCAGCAGGTTTCAGTAAGGCCTGTTGATTGATATGTGCAGAGGTTCGACGTCAAGGTTAAGCATGCAAATGCTTTTCAACTTGAGAGTTTGATCCTGGCTCAGAACGAACGCTGGCGGCAGGCCTAACACATGCAAGTCGAGCGCACCTTCGGGTGAGCGGCGGACGGGTTAGTAACGCGTGGGAATATGCCCAATGGTAAGGAATAGCCTCTGGAAACGGAGAGTAATACCTTATGTGCCCTTCGGGGGAAAGATTTATCGCCATTGGATTAGCCCGCGTTGGATTAGGTAGTTGGTGGGGTAATGGCCTACCAAGCCTACGATCCA
>CAYGQQ010000117.1:0-8398 GCA_964352105.1 uncultured Rhodobacterales bacterium
AAGCGTCAATAAGACAAATGCCTGGGGCGGGTCACCACAAATGGCAAGAGACCTTCTGTTTCGGATGCTTGTCGCAGTTTCGAATTTAGAAAATTCAAAACCAAAAGATGTCAATAGTCCTCTAATTATCACCAACGCGGATGAGAGATACAAACTTTTTGGACGCAGCGATACTGAACTGTTTGGGTTGATAAATGAATACATTTCCAATATTTCAAATTATTGGCAGCTCAATGATGAAAAGAGCTTTGTTTCTGCGTTAAGAAGATCATTTAAGGGAGCGAAGGACGGCGATTTGAGCGACTCGGCGCGAGATAGGCTAATAGATCGTATTGATGAATTGAAAAATCCGACGCCCAAGACCACGAAGGAACAATCTGATTTCAACGTTGAGAAATCGATTTGGAACAAAGATGGAGGCTCTTGAGATTTGGCAACCATTTCCCGGTGCATTCTGTATACATTTTGTGCTTTTTGTCGAATGCCCGGTGAAGATTCGGCTCCTCAACACTCTTGGTATAGCTGTCCAAATAGATCCAATATGCCACTGCGATAATGAGTCCAACCCACCCCGAAAGTAGACAACCAGTCGCAGACAGTAGGATTAAGCTGCCAAAGTAAAACGGATGCCTGCAATATCTATATGGCCCATCGATGACAAGTTTTTGTGGCTGGGTACCGGGGTCCACATCAACTCCACTGTTCTCAAAATGTTGTTTTGAAATCAACATTAGCATCATGCCCAAGGAAGCTATAAAGACACCGGCGATTGTGGGCTGCAAGTTGACCGTATTCAAATCACTTCCCGCTGCCGACATTATTTGAAAAACTAGGCAAGCATAAAATGTCGTAGATGGAGAAGGGTACCCAAAGGCAGCCTCAAAGGTTCGGTTATGCTTGTTCACAGTCTTCCTTCAAAGCACCTTCAACAAGCGCCCTCGATATTCGAACCACGCTTTCATCCTTTCCGACTTTACCCTTTAGCGCTTCAACCGTGCCCGCTTCTATCGATGAACCGACCACAATCAAATCACCATTCTCAGCCTCATACACGGCAGGACAGCTACCGATAATGCATCGGTACACTTCAGGTGTAAGCTCAACCAGTCTCAAAATTTTTTTCCTCATCAATCACAATATTAGCATGGAAACAGTTATTTGGGAAATCCTTGCCTGATGTCAAGTATTCCTGCCTGCGCAAGGATTTGATTGAGAGACTTACGATAGGTGAGTATTTTTGATGAATCAAGTAACTATATGGTTTTCTTGATCTTTTCGGCGACACTGTATTTGCGATCTGGCAGAAACACCACACGACAATGATGTGGGAAAAACGATGGAAAAATTCACTGAAATGCTCAAGTCGATGATTTCGACCTCGCTGGACAAGTACATAGTTGTGGTTATCGTGATCGCGGCATGCGGGATTTATCTGACGCAGGTCCTTGATGGCTTGGTGCCTAGTATCATGGCTTTGTTGTTCGCAGCCTTCCTTTTGAAACTCTTCGCTCGAAAGTTTGATGTCCAGGGTGTTGACGGCTTGCTTACTCGCTTGATTGAAGCCTTGTTAGAGCGCCTTCGCGGCGGCAAATGAGCCTATTCAGAGCCTAAGAAGTCAGTTGTTTCTCTAAGCCTTTGATTTAATGGTGCCCAGGGGCGGAATCGAACCACCGACACGAGGATTTTCAATCCACTGCTCTACCCCTGAGCTACCCGGGCACCGGGATCTGCGTTGATTTTGGTGATGGGTGCTCACCAACAGACTTCGCGGGTTTTACGGCAGGGTTGCTGGGCTGTCCAGAGGCGAAATCCGAAAAATCTCCATGATCAGAGAAAATCGCCAGCCTGAAAGCGTCCTGGCTCAGAGGGCCGCAAAATTGCTGTTAATGCAGAGGCTTATCGGATTCAGTTTGCGCGATTTCAAGTGCCTGCTCCAGTTCCCCGTCGTCATCTTCTTGCTGACTGGGTACGGCATATTTGCCGGTCATCCATTTCCCCAGATCGATATCGGCGCATCTGCGCGAACAGAACGGGCGGTATTTCTGATCGGGATCCTTGTTGCAAATCGGACAACTCATGAAAACAAACCTTTCGGCAGCGGCAAACGTTCACGTTTTCTTTGCAATTCAAAATGCCCCAAAGGCGTCCAACCGACAAGCGCTGTCTCGACCGGATCGGCCCTCAGACTGGCACGCAAGACCTGTTCAAACTGGCGACGGTCCTTCTTGGCCATCGGGGCCAAATCCAGCACGATCTGCCCGCCAAGCCCGCGAAGTCTCAATGCCGCTGGTAAGGCGCGCGCGGCCGCAAGGTTCGCCTTCAACCCGGACGCGGGCGAGAAATCCCCGCCGGTGTTCACATCCACTGCAACCAGTGCACGGGTGTTTTCAACAAACATGGAGGCCTGCCCAAGCGCCGTCATATCACCCTCTGCCAAGGCCAAAGCATCGAGAACGCCGTAGCGCTCAAACGCGCCGTCCTCATCGATTATGTCCTGCTTTCCGGGGGTCGACCAATCGCGCCAGGCAAGCTCCGCAGGACCGGGTGCATCGACCAGCAATTCAGGCTCTGCATCCGTGTCGGTGACAACCGCATGGGCCAGTTGCAACAGGTTTTCAACCTCATCTGCGATGTCATCAGCCTCTGCGCCAGCCGCCGCAGAACGCACAATCACTCCGTAGTGAAAGGCGTCTAAATCAACACGGTGCACCGCTTCCTTGAGCCGTTCTTTTTCGTCATCATCCTTGATCTGGCGCGACACGTTGATGCCTTTGGCCCCGGGCGTTACGATCACCATCTGGCCTTTGAAAATCAGCTTGTCAGTGACGGGCACCGCCTTGCCCTCTTCGGCATAGCTGGTCACCTGCACTACCAAACGCTCCCCCGGCGCGAGCCCTTTGGCTTGGCGAAACAGAGCTGTCTGACCGTCGGGCAACCGCATCATCATGCCGCCCTGCCCTTTCATCGGACGATCCGCAACAGCGCGAAAAATGGCACCCGGTGCGGGGGGCGCGTCGTCCAATGGCTCCACCAGAAGGTCATCCAATTTACCGTCAACCATCAGCGCCGCGACTTCTCGACCCGCGATTTGATCAATGATGATCTGACGACCCTTCATGAGGACCACACAGGCAGTCCGGCTGCCTCCAGCAACTGCGCGGTTTCTGCCAGAGGCAGACCGACAACAGCCGAAAACGACCCTTGAATCCACGGGATAAACACCGCCGCTGGGCCTTGGATCGCATATCCGCCAGCTTTTCCCTGCCAGTCTCCGGTTGCAAGATAACCGGCTATTTCAGCCCTCGACAGACGCTTCATCTTCACATCCGTGACCACATCGCGCTGCCAAATGCGCGCGCCGCGCTTAACCGCTACGGCAGTGATAACCTTGTGGCGACGCCCAGACATCGCGTTGAGAAACGCCGCCGCCTGATCCGCGTCATCAGGCTTGCCCAGAACGCGGCGCCCCAACGCTACCGTGGTATCGGCACAAAGCACGACCTCTCCCGGCCCAGCGGCCACGGCTTGCGCTTTTTCAAAAGCCATACGCACACAATAGGGGCGCGGCAGTTCGTGTTTCAAAGGGGTTTCGTCAATGTCCGGCGCACGAATTTCGCTTGGTGCAATGCCAAGCTGGCCCAAAAGCTCCAATCTGCGCGGAGAGCCGGACCCCAGAACAAACGTCACAGGGTCCGCTTTGGCTATGCTCACTTGAAGCGGTAGTTGATCCGACCCTTTGTCAGATCATAAGGTGTCATTTCCACCTGGACTTTGTCGCCAGCCAGAACCCGGATGCGGTTTTTACGCATCTTGCCTGCCGTATGTGCGATGATTTCATGGCCGTTTTCCAGCTCGACCCGAAATGTCGCATTAGGCAGGAGTTCCTTCACGACGCCGGGGAATTCGAGCAGTTCTTCCTTGGCCATGGTATCTCCTGTATTGATGCCCACCAAATCGTGGACGTGGCTCTAAATGCGCTCGTTATAGAAGGAATTCAAGGGGTAAGTGTCCGATTAGGCCTCACATGCGCGCTAGGTAGAGGCGGTCGGTGGGCCAAAGCGTTTCAGAATACGCTCTTTGATCTGATCGCGCGCCTGACGGTAGGAGTTCAGCTTCTCTTCACGCCCTTCCCCAAGCCCGGTTGGGTCAAGAATAGGCCAATATTCCACATCAAGATGGTAATACCGCGTCAGCTCCAGCGCCTGACGCTGGCTGGCAGGGCTGAGGGCGACAACAAGATCAAATCCGGACAGATCATCACCCCATTCCTGCATCTCTTCAAAAGAGCGCGTGCGGTGGCGTGACAGCTCCACACCAAGTTCGGCGCAAACCGAGACGGAAAATCCGTCAATATCAAGATCGTTTTTGACGCCAGCGGACTGCACGTAGATCTCGGTCCCATAAAAGAACTTCATCAGGCCTTCCGCCATGGGCGAGCGTACAGCGTTATGATCGCAGCAAAACAGAACCGATTGAGGGGTCTCAGCGCTCACCTGTCAGCCCCCAAAATGCAACACGCAGATCAGCGTGAAAAGACGCCGCGCGGTGTCGATATCGATATCGGCCTTGCGCTCCAGCCGTTCTTGCAGAACCCGCGCGCCTTCATTGTGAATGCCACGCCGGGCCATATCAATCGCCTCAATCTGGCTAGGCGGCAGGCGTTTGACCGCATCAAAATAGCTTTCGCAAATCTGGAAATAGTCCTTAACGACCTGTTTGAACGGGCTCAAGGACAGGTGGAACTCAGCCGCTTTGTCCTTGTCTTCCGTCAGAACATCGAAAACCAGACGCCGCTCGCGAATGGAAAGATCCAGACGGTATGGCCCCTCCGGCGCACCTTCGGCGGGCAGCGCAAAACTGTTATCCTCCAGAAGGTCGAAAATTGCGACTTTTCGCTCTTGCTCGATCTCCGGTGTGGGGGTCGGCAGGCCAGCGTCATCAATGGTGATTTGGATCAGTTTTTTCATTGCACATTCAATCTGTCCAGCCGCGCACGTACCGACAATCCATGCGCCTCCAAACCTTCTGATTTGGCGAGGGTTTCTGCTGCCGGACCAATCGCGCGCAAAGCCTCTGGTGTCATCTTTGCCAGCGTCGTTCGCTTGACAAAATCCATCACCGAAAGCCCGGAGGAGAATCTGGCCGAGCGCGCGGTTGGCAACACATGGTTCGGTCCGCCGATATAGTCGCCAATGGCTTCAGGGGTCCACGATCCGATGAAAATCGCGCCTGCATGGTGAATCTCAGCTGCGATTTCGTCTGCATCTTCACACGCTATTTCAAGATGTTCCGGCGCAATCCGGTCTGACAGAGCGACCGCTTCGCGCATATTTTGCACAACGATCACCGCGCCGAAATCACGCCAGCTCGCCTGGGCGATGGCGCGACGCGCCAGCCGCTCGAGACGGGCCTCGACGGCCCGCGAGACGGCACCCGCAAATTCCGCATCATCGGTGATCAAAAGTGACTGCGCGCTTTCGTCATGCTCTGCCTGGCTCAGCAAATCCACCGCGATCCAATCGGGATCATTATGCTTGTCCGCGATCACAAGAATTTCCGACGGGCCGGCAATCATATCGATGCCAACCTTGCCAAAAACCCGCCGCTTGGCCGCTGCCACATAGGCATTGCCGGGCCCGGTAATCTTGTCGACCGGCGCGATCGTTTCAGTCCCATAAGCCAGCGCGGCGATGGCCTGCGCGCCTCCGATCCGGTAAACCGTCTCGACCCCTGACAAAGACGCCGCCAACAGCACCAGCGGGTTGGATTTTCCGTCCGGCGTGGGCGCACAAATCGCCAGATGTTTGACCCCCGCAACCTGCGCCGGGATCGCATTCATCAGAACCGAGGACGGATAACTCGCCAATCCACCTGGCACATAAAGCCCAGCGGCAGACACCGGCGTCCAGCGCCACCCAAGCATCGCGCCTGTCTCCTCCGTCCAGCTTTCATCAGCGGGCATCTGGCGCGCGTGATAGGCGCGAATACGCTCCGACGCGAGTTCAAGCGCCGCGCGCTCCTCGCTCGGAACCTTGGCGATCTCGGCGGCTATTTCTTCGGGCGAAAAGGCAAGCGTTTCGGGCGTCAGCTCCAGCCGGTCAAATTTTGCCGTCAACTCTATCACCGCCGCATCGCCGCGCGCCTGCACATCTGCAATAATCGCCGCGACGGCCGCGTCAACATCGGGGCTGTCTTCCCTTTTGGCCCCCAAAAGAGCCACGAAAGACGCCTCGAAATCTGTGTCAGAACTGTTCAAAAATACCGGCATTTGCATCCCTTACTTTGTGTCACGCGCAATCTCAACGAGATTTGCTCACGCGGGATGCGTTGGCAGCTTCCCAGATGGGGCCAGATAGGGCTTTGTAACGTCTTGCAAGGTGACGTTGATGCATTCCACCGACAACGCCAGCGCGCCATCACCGGCGAGCGTCACGACCAGTCTCCCCGCACCATCGGCGTCCGCCTGCCAATCCAGTGCCAAGACAGAATAGACCAGTTCGTTATCCGCGCGGTCAATGCCTTGGCTTGAGACGCCAAGCACGTCGTCAATGACCAGCAAGCTGCGGACCCGTTCCACCGCTTTGCGCGCCGCGCCGCCCGGCTGGTCTTCCCAACGGACCCGGTTCAAAAGCAAGGCGAACCGGCGTTGCGCGGCTTTCCACGACATTTCGGCGGTTGGGAAAACGGCGTCCTGCACAAGTGACGAAATCACCTGCAAATCATCGCTATCTTGTGCAACGACCTTGACGGGCCGGTCGTCTGCATCTTCAAATCTGGCGTCTTCAACCATGCGCGCTAACCTTTGGCTACTCTGGCAAACGTTCGATCTTGGCCCCACAGGCACCAAGTTTTTCCTCGACGCGCTCATAGCCACGATCCAGATGATAGACGCGGCTGACCACGGTTTCCCCTTCGGCTGCGAGGCCTGCAAGGATCAGCGAAACAGAGGCCCGCAGATCCGTGGCCATCACCGGAGCCCCTTTCAGCCGCTTCACACCCGTCACGGTCGCCAGACCGCCCTGAACGTCGATCTTTGCACCCATGCGGATCAGTTCCGGCGCGTGCATGAAACGGTTTTCAAAGATTTTCTCTTCCAGAGCAGAGGTCCCGTCCGCCGTACATAGAAGCGCCATCATTTGCGCTTGCAGATCTGTCGGAAAGCCCGGGAACGGCTCTGTCGTGACATTGACGGCCTTGACGATATCACCGGCGCGCCGGACTTTCAGACCGCTGGCGGTTTCCTCAATATCAACGCCGGCCTCTTCCAGTTTATCGCAAAACGCGCCGACAAGTGCGCGGGTGCCTCCCAGACATTCCACCTCGCCTCCGGTAATGACAGGAGCCAACATGTATGTGCCCAATTCGATCCGGTCCGTCACGACCGGGTGGGTCGCGCCGTGCAAACGGTCCACGCCCTGAATGGTAATCTCGGAGGTGCCGTGCCCTTCGATCTGCGCGCCCATCTTGATCAGGCACTCCGCAAGATCGACAATTTCAGGCTCCCGCGCAGCGGTCTTTAAAACAGTCGTGCCCTTGGCAAGCGTGGCCGCCATCAAGGCGTTCTCCGTGGCCCCGACGGAAACAAACGGAAACTCATGCACCGCGCCTTTCAAACCGCCTACGGCCTTGGCGTGAACATAGCCGTCGCGCAGCTCCAACTCCGCGCCCATCGCCTC
Organism: uncultured Rhodobacterales bacterium; assembly: GCA_964352105.1. Taxonomy (GTDB): domain Bacteria; phylum Pseudomonadota; class Alphaproteobacteria; order Rhodobacterales; family Rhodobacteraceae; genus Litoreibacter. Next base: position 7,677 of record CAYGQQ010000117.1, read on the forward strand.
AAGCGCTTTGAGGTGCATGTCGACGGGACGCGCGCCGATCGCGCAGCCTCCCGGCAGCGAGACGACCGCATGCCCGTCACGCGCCAGCATTGGCCCAAGCACAAGGATGGAGGCGCGCATTTTGCGCACGATGTCGTAATCCGCCTTGTGGTTGTGAATATCGTGCGAGGACAGTGCAAGCACTTGACCACCTTGCAAACTGGAGACCTCCGCCCCCAGAGAGGCCAGAAGTTCCGTCATGGTTTTGATGTCCGACAGCCGCGGCGCATTGGTCAGCGTCAAAGGTTCTTCCGACAACAATGTCGCGGGCATCAACGTCAGGCAGGCGTTCTTTGCGCCTGCAATAGGGATCTGACCCGTCAAAGGCCCGTTCCCGGTCACCACAATTTTATCCATCCCGCTCTGCCTTACCCGTTTGTTTTTGTTCTTCTTTATTCACGTCACTCCCAGAGCGCGCACGCGCCTGTGCCTTGCGCCGCGCCATATTCGCTTTCAACGCCTGTTTGAGCCGCTTTTCGCGGACCGCGCTTTGCGACGATGGGGAGTTCGTGCTCATGAGCCTGTCTTAACGCAAGCCCCCGAGAGGGTCCAGATAGGGCTTGCACCGCATCGGTTTTGATCGTATTCCCGCGCCCACGGATGGCGCAGGCTGTGGTAGCTCAGTGGCAGAGCACACCCTTGGTAAGGGTGAGGTCGAGAGTTCAATCCTCTCTCACAGCACC
>CAYGQQ010000118.1:0-8163 GCA_964352105.1 uncultured Rhodobacterales bacterium
ACGAAGCGCGGGTTGCGGACCTTCTGCGTGATCCGCGTCAATGTCCACATCGCGGGACAAACCGGACTTGTGCAGTTGCGGCTATTGCTGATGCCGCATCCATTAGCTCTTGCAGCATCAATTTAGCTGCGTTGCAGCCCAAGACGTCAGGAGGGTCATTGAATTCTGGTCTAAATGCAAGCGGGTGGCGTGATTTGGTCCAGTTCGTGGGCTTTGAATTCCCATGCGCACTTGTCCGTTTGAGCTGATGCTAAAACCAAACACGCCGTCCCGATCAAAACCGTAATCCGAAAAACGCCACTGCCAGCGGTACAGGGGAGACGGCAAGCGCGATGGTCGCCACGGTCGCAAGCGGCGAAAAGATTCCGCTAAGTCCGGCCATCAGCATGATGCCGCCGCCGCCACCGATGATGGAATTTCCGGGCGTGTTCACGGCCAAAGCCAGCGCGACGTAGCGGTAGCGGATGGCCAGCCGCAGCGCGCGCGCAGATTGCCCGTCCAGCAGCATCGCCACACGGTCATCGCCTGACATGGGCGCGGCCCGGGCGACGAGATCGGCGGCGCGGTGCATCCGAAAAGCCGACAAGCCGCGTTGCAAGACGTCGATGGGCAGAAACCGACCCGCGGTGTAGGCGAGGATCATCGACGCCACCGTGCAGACATAGATCAGCGGGGCGATGGCTGGACCGAAGGCCGCGAGCATGGCCAGCCCGATCTCGGCCCCCGGCACGAAGGGAAGCGCCAGCAGCCCGATATAGGCTGCCGAGCCAAGCATGATCATGCGGTGAACCTGCTGTTCGTTGTCGGGCCGGATCTGCAGGTTCAGCGCGTCGCGGACCATGTGCGCGCCCCAGGTGGCCAGCACCAGCACCGTGATGAGTATCGCGACGCGCAGGACAATACCTCCCAGCGAGGGGCCGGGCGGGCGCATACGTGGATCTCAACCCGACGCGGTGATCGCGGAGTCGAAATCGGTGGCCGTTCCCGACGCCTCCAACACGATCTGGTTCGTCCAGTACCAGCGGCGGGTGGTCCAAGTCCCTTCAAGCGTGATGGTATCGCCATCGACCTGACCATAAAACACCACCGTGTGCGGCGCATCCGGGCAGATGGTCGTGGCGGTAAAATGGGTCACGCCGTCGATGTCATTGGTCTGATAATCGGACCAGCCAAAATCGCAGTAGTTCTGGCAGTCGGTGGACTGGAAGGTCCCGTCGCGGAACAACAGTTCGTCCTCGAGGACCGCACCACTTTCAACGTCGACACCCAGGATCGTAAAGGCTCGGCCATCCAGCGCACCGGACGACGTCCAAGCGCCTTCAGGGATCTGCAAGTCGGGGATGTCCTCGTTCATCACTGACATCGTGGCTGCGCCGGTGCCGAGCGTTGCAATCCCAATGGCGGCGATCTGAAGTATCTGTGGCATGAAAATCTCCCAAGTTAATGAGCAATACCGGTCATTGGGCGCGTTTTTGGAACACTACTATGCAAGACCGCATACTGGAAAGAGAAAACTTGGCGGCGCGCTCATTGCATCATTGAGATGATCACATTTTTGGGCAGTCCGGGGCCAACATTCTAAGTTGCTGAAACAAAATGCCATCCTGGCTTCCGACCCGGCCCTAGCACGGGCCGGGTACAGTTTGTAGCGCAGGCGCGATGCGAGATGTTTCGAGATTGGGTAATGGGCCCTATTCGACACCCAGAACGTCGGCGAACATCTTGTCATACGCCGGACGCGCTAGGGCGACGCCCTCTTCGAGTGAGGGATGCGGCGACAGGGTCGTCAGATACCCGACATCGAGCATCGAGAGCGTTGACTGGCCGTCCTCTTCGTAGAAAGCGATGTTTCCGCAAGGCATCATGGCCAGATTGTGCAGACCGGCCGCGGCCACGTAAGCACGCATGTCGTTGAAGCAGATCTTCATACCGACGGCCGCGCCGCCCATCATCTCGAACTCGCCGTTGAGCGACCAGTCGTCGCTCATGGCGATGAAATCGCGGAGCAGCGTGGCGGCCTCCTGCGGCGTCTGATCTAGCTCGTGGATGATGAAATGTTCGGACACCTCGGCTGTTGCGGCCGGTACCGATGCCAAACCGGCAAGTGTTGCGACGGACAGGGTTTTCAGGATCGTTGTCATGGGTTTTCTCCGTGTGAATGGGACATGTGCTTGGGCCCGGGACGGCCGCGTTTGAGCCGGCCCGGAACGATCTCAGCCGACGTTTTCGGCCATCAGAATGCGGAAGGTCGCGCCGATGCGGTAGCCGCCGTCCGGCTGGACAAAGGGGGCGAGCGCCGCTTCGTGCGCTGCGTCGAGCGCCGCCTGTCCGCTGGTTTCCGCGGCTTTGACCGCGACGCCCGAGGATCCGAGGCCCCGCTGTGCCGTGGCGAGGTCCGGATAGGTCCAGGGGCTGTCCACGTCGAAGACCTCGCGCGGGGACAGGCCAGCGCGCGCTGCCAGTTCTTCGAGCTTGCCCGGTTCAGACAGGGCGAACGGACCTCCCGCGTTGGGAGGCGGAGGCGGCAACAGGACCTTCAGCGCGGCGACCAGCGCCGTGGCTTCCATGCTGCCGGGCTCGCCCCAGGTCATGACGAACACTTTGCCGCCAGGCCTCGTCACCCGGCGCGCCTCGAGCAGCGCGGCGACGGGATCGGCGGCGTACTGGAAAGAATTGAAGCCGGTCACGACGTCGAAGCTCTCGTCGTCGAACGGCAGAACCTCGAGGTCGCCATGCTCAAACCGGACACCGGGCAGACGCTTGCGGGCGATTTCCAACAGAGATGCAGACGCATCCATGCCGGCAACCTTGGCGCCGAGGTCGGCCGCATACCGCAGGGCTAGACCAGCACCGCATCCGGCGTCGAGAAGGCGGGTTTCCGACCCGACCACCGCCTTGTCGAAAACGGCGTAATAGGCTTGGCCGCATTGCGGTTCCTGGATGTCGGCCCAGTCGGCGGCGCGGGTGCCCCAGATCCGGCCGTTCGCCTCTCCGCTGAGGGTGCACGCCGATGCCTTGGTTTCTTCGATTACAGTCATAGGTCTATTCTCCATCAGGTGGCCCGGACGGGGCAAACCTCTCCTGTCGTCGCCGATTGGGGGCGCCGTGGATCGGACTCCGCCGGGAATGAAATTCAGGTTTTCGGGTCTTGGCCGTCCCAGTATCCCGGAGCGGCTTAGTCGGGCTCGTTTCCCAAGGAAAGCGTCAAATATTCAGGCGCTTGCAGGTGTGCCGCAGGTCAGCGCGATGCTTTCCGTTGGACATGGGATCATCATCCGCCGTAGGCTCAATGCAGTCCAGCGAAACGATTTCAGGCCGGCATGAGCCAGATTCAGTTACACAAGATCGACCTCAACCTGCTCTCGACCTTCGAGGCGCTCATCGAAGAAGGCAGCGTCGCCGGCGCAGCGGACCGGCTGCACTTGACTGCGTCTGCCGTCAGTCACGCTTTGGGACGCATGCGAACGCAGTTCGACGATCCGCTGTTCGTGCGGGTCTGTGGAAAGATGCAGCCGACGCCGCGGGCGCTTCTGCTGGCCGACGAGATCGCCCCAATCCTGCGCAACTTGCGCCGCGCACTCGAACCGACCGAGACCTTCGATCCGACGACGACCAATCGCGTGTTCCGCATCGCACTGCATTCCTCGCCTGCCTTCATCGCCAAGGTGACGGCCGAGATCGCCGTGGCAGCGCCGGGCGCCATGGTGGACTGGGTCAGGATCAAAACGACCAACCAGAACGACCTAGTCGACGGGCTGATCGACCTGCTCCATGTGGGCGGCCCGGCGCATCTGGTGGACGGAATCCAGTCGGTCGATCTTGCGCCGCTCACATTCTTCAGCTTCGTGCGACAGGGTCACCCCGCTGCCGAGAACTGGAGTGCCGACATCGCTGCGCGGTACCGCTACCTTCAGGTCGCGGTTGAGGACACTGGCGGCACGCCGATCGAAAAGGAGCACCGGATGCTGGACCGGCCGCGGACGTTGGGCGGCAAGGTGCACGATTTCCCTCTCGCCGGTCCGGTGCTGGAGCAAACCGACCTGATCACGACGCAGCCGGGTTTCGCGATGTACGAGACTTGGAAACGGTACGACCTTCAGGTTTTGGAACCGGTGGCCGCGCCGAAGGACTTCCCGATGCGCTTCGCATGGTCGGCCCGCAACGCAACCGACCCCGCCAACACTTGGCTGCGGGAGACGTTGATCGCGGCCTATGGGGACCACGAGGCCGATGTCACTGCGCAGATGCGGGCGGCCGCCATTCCGCTGTCAGACTGAATAGGCCAGACTTGATGATCGTTATTCTCGCTCATGCCGCATTCCTCGCGCTGCGTGCGCATGCAGCGAGAAAACCGAATTCACAGGTTGGGCTCGGAGCGGTCGCTAGCTGCGCGACAGATGAATGGCTGGTAAGGGCCTGAGCATAGAGAGTGTGGTACATTCCAAGCCATGGTTATCGTCAGCCGAATTTCGCTGGATTTCTATCTTTACCACTTTTTGCTGCACATTTTGCTGCACAAATTGCAGCATCCACAATAGTTATCCCCATCAAATACAAGCACTTAAGCCCATGATGTTAAACACCTTTCGGACTGTCTCTCCGCCAAATTTTCGACCATTTTGAATAATGACATCGGCTGTTCTGGCGACAGATTTGATGCTTTGCGTTGCCCGCTATTTACCATTCGGAGCAATTGCTGCCCGGTTTGAATGGAATGATCCGCGCGAGCGGGGCCCGCGGCTCAACTGGTTTTCTGGAAGAAGCGATAGCCCATTCCAAACCAAGAAATGCGCCGGGGGGTGTCCGGCGCATTTGAAAAGGTTTGTCCCGGCAGTCACCGGGCCTGTGTTGATCAGGTCCGCTTTGTTAGTCCATTTGATAACCGGGGGTGGATCGGGAGATAGCGATTTCGTCGTCATTCATTTCCTCGACGATGTTTTCAAACATCGGCGTCGACAAATACCGCTCGCCAGTGTCGGGCAGCATGCACAAGATCACAGCGCCTTTTTCGGCGGTTTTTGCGATCTCTTGCGAGATTGCGAAGGTCGAGCCTCCGGAGATCCCCGTCAGGATCCCTTCCTTGCTGGCCAGTTTTCTGGCCCATGCGATCCCGTCTGGCCCGGCGACCGGCAGAAGCTGGTCGTAATAGGCCTTGTCCAGACCTTCCTGCAGTACGGCGGGGATAAAGTCCGGGGTCCAGCCCTGGATGGGATGCGGCTCAAAGGCACTGTGTCCCGCGGCAGGCGCGCCGCTTGCTTCACGCTCTTGGGCTACGCCGCTGCCTACCAACTGCGCGTTTGCAGGCTCTGTCAGGATAATCTTCGTTTCGGGACGTTCCTTGCGCATCACGCGGCCAAGACCCGTCACCGTGCCGCCGGTTCCGTAGCCGGTCACGATATAGTCCAGACGCTTGCCGTCAAAGTCCCCTAGAATTTCTTGCGCTGTCGTGGCCTCATGGATATCGGCATTGGCCTTGGTTTCAAACTGGCTGGCAAGAAACCAGCCATTGGCCTCGGCCAACTCAACCGCCTTGCGGTACATGCCAAAACCTTTTTCTGCGCGGGGGGTCAGAACCACCTTTGCGCCCAGCATCCGCATCAGTTTGCGCCGCTCAATCGAAAAGCTGTCGGCCATCGTCACAACAAGCGGATAGCCCTTCTGGGCACAGACCATCGCAAGACCGATCCCGGTATTGCCCGACGTCGCTTCAATGACCGTTTGGCCCGGCTTCAGCGTACCTTCGCGTTCTGCCGCTTCGATAATGTTGAGCGCCAACCGGTCCTTGACGGAGGCAGCAGGGTTAAAGAACTCTGCCTTGACGTAAAGCTCCACACCTTCGGGCGCGAGGTTGTTGATCCGGATGGTGGGCGTGTTGCCAACCGTGTCGAGTATGGAGCCGTGAAGCAGGCCCCGGCCTTTTGTGCGGCGAATAGAAGATGTCATGATGTTGATCCTTTTGTAGCGATGCTTGGTAAGCTTCTAGCGCATTATTGGGGTGTCTGGCCACATGGCGTGCATAGCTCCGGCCCATGATCTTTTGTGCGCTTGTGGCGCGTGTTTTGGTTTGATCTGACGCGACGCGGTGGCGTCAGGGGCGTGCCTGTCAGTGCGCCGCTTTGTCAGATCGCTCGAAATTTGTTAGAATATCCTCGTTCATAGGGGGTTATTATGATTCGTAAATTCATTCTCTTTCTACTTTTCCAACCATTTTTCGTTGTCTCCGCATTGGCTGCGACATTTGAATTCGATCTGACAATTGATGGCATTTCCGGCGATGGGGAGGCGATGAATATCGGCTTCTTTTCCACCGGCAGCGTCGGTGATACCGGAACCGGTCGCGCCGATATCAACGAAAGTTTTCCCGGCGATTATCCAATGACCTTGGATACGTCCTTGTTCCAGGCCAGTTTTCCGGGCATCGCCAGCGCAGGCTCGATGTTTGGCAACCCTGTCGTCCATGATCCAACGGCGGGCACAGTGACTGTCAGCGGGAACTTGGGCGGGATCACGGGCCCCTATTCGGGGTTCACGTTATTCCCCAGCGCGTTTGAATTCACCTTCACGGGTGCCGCGGGTGGGCCTGAATTTTCAACCCGCGCCGAAATAGAGAGCTTTCTGGACGGCGCGACTATGGCAGGCTTTGTCAGCGCGGTGTTCTTCCAGAGTGGCGATTTCGATACGGGCTACCGGCAACGCATCGATTTCAGCACGTCGCTGACACCGGTCCCGTTGCCTGCGGGCGGTCTTCTGCTGCTCACTGGGCTTGCGGGGGTCGCAATGGTTGGTCGTCGCAAAAGCCGCAAACTCGCGTCTTCACGCCAATAGAACTCGGTAAGCCGTTTCACTCAAACGGAGCGCCGATCATCTGCTAGACGCTACTGCGCCTGCGCACCCGTGGCTTTTAGGCTGGTGCGCAGTAACAAGGCGATGAACACCAATGTCAGGATCAAGATGATTGTTGGCGCTGGTGCAGAGTCTAGAAAGAAGCTGAGATAGACGCCCACCAGCCCTGAGGCCAATGTGGTGCCCACAGCGATGGGCAGCATCAACTCGAACCGTTTGGTTGCGAGGAACGCAATCGCGCCGGGGGCAATAAGCAAGCCGATCGCCAAGATGATGCCAACGGCACTTAAGGCTGCGACCACGGTTAGCGAAATCATCGCAAGCAGGCCGTAATGCAGTGCACGAACCGCCAGACCGGAGGCTTTGGCCTGAATGGGATCAAAGGCGTGGAGCAGAAAATCCTGCCGCTTGGCGAGGATCACGCCTGAGACGAAAAGCGCGATGATCCCTGCGGTCCACAACTCGGATGGACCTACGCCCAGCATGTTTCCAAACAGGATATGATCAAGGTGAACATCGGTGTTGATCTTGGTGTAAAGGACGATGCCGAAGCCAAACATACCCGAGAAGACGATCCCCATCACGGTGTCCTGTTTCACCCGACTGTTTTCGGCCAGAAAGCCCGTCACCAAGGCGCAGAACATACCCGCGGAGAACGCGCCGATGATCAGCGGAATGTTGAGGATATAGGCCAACACGACGCCAGGCAGCACGGCGTGGCTGATCGCGTCGCCCATCAAGGACCAGCCTTTCAGGACCAGATAGCAGGACAGAAGCGAGGTCGGCACGGCGATGATTGCGATGATTGCAAAGGCCTTGTTCATGAAGGCAAATTGAAAGGGCAGCAAAAGTTCTTCCATCAGCCCTGCCCCGCGATAGCTGCCGCCGCTTTGCGACGCGCGGCGAAATACCCGTGTTTGGGGGCAAGGAAGAAAGCGGCGATGAAGATCAGGGTTTGCAGCGACACGATCAAGCCGCCCGTGGCCCCATCAAGAAAGAAGCTGAGATATGCGCCGATGAAGCTGGTGGAGGCCCCTAACGTCACCGACAGGATCAGGATGCGCGGGAAGCGGTCTGTCAACAAATAGGCCGTGGCCCCCGGCGTGATGACCATCGCGATGACCAGAAACGCGCCTACGGTCTGCAATGCCGCCACGCACGAGGCCGACAAGAGCACGAAGAACACAGCCCGCAGCTGGTCGGGCTTCAACCCGATAGAGCGGGCGTGGTTCTCATCGAAAAACGCGACCATCAGGTCTTTCCACTTGGCGGTCAGAATGGTCAGGGAGACGATGCCGATGATGGCCAGTTGAGCGGTAT
>CAYGQQ010000119.1:0-8138 GCA_964352105.1 uncultured Rhodobacterales bacterium
ATACAATATTCAAGAGCTCGCCACTGCGGTTGAACTTGGCCTGACCTTGCCGATAATCGTCTGGGACAATGGCAAGTTGAAAGAGATCGAGGACAGCATGGTGCGTGCACAAATAGCCCCCAACTCAGTCATCGCGCGCAATCCCGACTTTTGCAAACTGGCCGAAGCTTACGGCGCAAACTCTGCCGCCCCTCGATCTATCGCAGCGTTCAAGCAGGCCGTGCAGGCGGCGTTAGCAGCAGACGGCCCGACGCTTATTCACATCACGCCTGAGACGTCTGAAAGCTAGCTACCAGCAATTGATCAGCACTGTGACATCACTGGCCCGGCTGGCAAGATCCTCTGGCGCGATGGTGTCGCTTTCAGATCCTGATCTAGGTGATAGCCCGGCATCGCTGAGAAAGCCTAGGATTTGCGCGGATTTCACCGACAATACCACGCCCGCCGGCAATTGACGCGACTGGCTGGACGCAGGCATCACAACGCCTGAGACGAGACCTGCCATATCAAAAACCGGCCCGCCGATATCGCCCTCCAACGTGTCCACGGACAGGCGTTGAATATTGTCTTCACCTTGCAGGCCGCGGATGTCCTCCAGCACACCGAAGGTTACAGTAGGTGCCCCCAAGGCACCGGCATAAGAAAAGCCGGACACCGCAATTTCAGACCGCAAACGCGGCAAAGCATCGCTGAACTGCGCAACACCCAGTGGCGCAATGGCCGTGCTGGGCTTGAGCAATGTCAGCCCATCTACAGACGCCGCCACCTGCGCTTCTGTATCCTCACCCAACGTGATCCGCTCACATTGCGCCAAGGCAGGTTTGCTGGTCAAAACATCCCCCGCAGAACTTACGAAAAACCCGCTGGCAGAAGATTTCGGCTGGCGCACTGAAAGACCCGCCAACAGATCAAGTGATTGCGCGGCCACATCGGTTTGATCCGGGCTCAGCGCGCCATCCAAGGGTGTCAGCGTCTCCCGCATGAACCCAATCGCGCGCTGCATCTCAGGCGCTTTTTCCGGCGGGTAGGCGATTGTGAAACCCTTGATAAAGCCGCCCCGCGCTTGTGCGAACGTGTAGGAATGCAGGTTTGCGTCCTGACCCGTCAGCGTAAATGCTGCATCGCTGAGGTTGCGCTCCCCCTTCGGCGGCACGATTTCAAGCGTTTGCATGATGTTATAGAGACCCGCCAATCTGTCCGAGCCACCGGGCTGGCTGATCAGCAATATCCGAATGCCGCTGTCCTCTTTTGGCGCGTAATGCACAAACGGGTAGTCATATTTCTCGAACTCCACCAATTTGATCGGCATGGTCAGTTCTATCCCCGCCGTGGCTTCGCGGACTGTATCAAGCCCAAGCGCCGACAGGGCCGCACTGTAAGAGGCGTTCAGAACCTCGCGCTGGCTGGTGGTCAGAATGCCCGTTGGTTCAAAATTGTTGGCTTGCTGCCAGGCCGCCATGGATTGCCGCGTACCACGTCCGAACGAGCCGTCAATTCCCGCATTGTAGAACCCGAACCATTGCAGCGACACTTGCAACGCCTTGCGGTCTTCGCCTGTCAGCAAACGCTCGCTCTGGCGTGCCTGCGCAGGGGTTTCATCTGGGAGAACCGTAGGGGTCTCCACGACAGGGGTTGTCGGCTGTGGGGCAGGGGTGATCGCCAAAGCGCCACCAATGGGCCAGAACACCTCGCCGTAAATTCCGGATTGCGTCAGATAGGCGTCCGAGGGGATGATCCGCGCGCGTTTCAATTCCCCCAATTGCCGGGACGCTTCATTGGCATCAAACGGCCCCAAGGCGATCGCGTACCACCCCGACCCAAGCCGGAACCCCGCCACATTGTCGAACGCTGAAGAATAGTCGCGCGCGCGCGTTTCCGCCTCGCGCAAGGTCGACAACGCCTCAACCTGAATCCAGGTCGATTGCTGCGCAAAGCTCACCTGTGCCTGAAGCCCAAAAAGTCCAATTAGCAAAATCTTTATCAGTCTTAACAAAACCGAAATCCCCCTCAGGCTTTCACACGGTCGTCCGAATCTGAGGTGAAACCTATCAGACCCGTTGCGAGGTGCACGTCAAAAGCCACGATCAGCCGATTGACCCTGTTCCCCCTGTTGCCTATGGAGAACGCAATCAAGCAAAGGCAAGGCAAATGGCTGAAAAAACGGCGTCCGCACCCGGCAAACCCCGCTCTTTCCAAGAGATCATCTTGCGTCTGCAAACCTATTGGGCCGAAAACGGCTGCGCGCTGCTACAACCTTATGACATGGAAGTGGGGGCAGGGACCTTTCACCCGGCCACGACATTGCGCTCGCTGGGGTCCACATCCTGGGCTGCGGCCTATGTCCAACCCTCGCGCCGGCCGACCGATGGCCGCTACGGCGACAGCCCAAACCGCTGGCAGCACTACTACCAGTTTCAGGTGATCATCAAACCGTCCCCGCCAAATCTGCAAGAGCTGTATCTGGGCTCTTTGAAGGCCATCGGCATCGATATGGAGATGCACGATATCCGCTTTGTGGAAGACGACTGGGAAAGTCCAACACTAGGTGCCTGGGGCCTTGGTTGGGAGGTCTGGTGTGACGGTATGGAAGTCTCACAATTCACTTATTTTCAACAGGTTGGCGGCCATGACTGCAAGCCTGTCTCGGGCGAGTTGACCTACGGGTTGGAGCGTCTGGCGATGTATATTCTGGGCTTTGATGATGGCAATGAGATGCCGTTTAACGACCCGCAAACACCGATCCCGCTGACCTATGGCGATGTCTTCCGTGAGGCGGAGGCGCAATATGCGCGCTGGAATTTCGACGTGGCCGACACTGATATGCTGCTCAAGCATTTTGAGGACGCGGAGGCCGAATGCGCCCGAATTCTGGACCAGCCTGCTGAAGATCCCAAGACCGGGCGTCGCATCATCATGGCGCAACCCGCCTATGATCAGTGCATCAAGGCGTCTCATTTGTTCAACCTGCTGGATGCGCGCGGCGTGATCTCCGTCACTGAGCGTCAGGCCTATATCGGGCGGGTCCGCACGCTCGCCAAAGCCTGCGCAGACGCGTTTGTTCAGACCGAGGCCGGCGGCTGGGCCGCATGACCGGAAAGATCGTAATTGTGATGTTGCTGCTGAGCGCGGTTTTGGGTGGTGCAGGTCTCTATTATCTGCAGGTTTACCATTTTTATGAAGAGGTTAACGCCACTTCGATGGAGATCGAGCTCACCTCCGTGTCCACCGGTGAGCCGGAAGTTATCCTTGCCGAGAATATCGAGGCGATCGACGCAGACAGCTCTCCCATCCGGTTCCGGGCCTGCTTCACGACGCCCATGGGCCAAGCCCTTTTGACCGAAACCTACGCGCTGCGCGACGACGCCGTCCCGCTGACCGCGCCAGACTGGTTCGGCTGCTTTGATGCCCAAGCCATCGGGGATGCGCTGGCCGATGGGACTGCCCTTGCCTTCACCGGACAGGAAAACATCGCCTACGGCGTCGACCGGATCGTCGCGATCTTTGACGATGGGCGCGGCTTTGTCTGGCACCAGATTAACAATTGCGGGCAGAAGGCCTATGACGGCACTGCGTCCGGCCCCGAATGCCCGTCCCGCGAAAGCTTTGAAAGCAACTGATATGGCTGACCTTCTTATTGAACTCTTCTCCGAGGAAATCCCGGCCCGGATGCAATCGAAAGCATCTCAGGACCTGAAAAAGCTCGTCACCGATGGGCTGGTCGAGGCGGGGCTGACCTATGAAGGGGCCGCAGCCTATTCGACGCCGCGCCGGTTAACTTTGTCGGTGCACGGGCTTCTGGCCGCGTCCAAACCCGTGCGCGAAGAGCGGAAAGGTCCGAGAACAGATGCGCCCGAGAAAGCGTTGGAGGGCTTCTTGCGCTCCACCGGGTTAACCAAGGACCAGCTGGAAGCGCGCGACGACAAGAAGGGCCAGGTGTGGTTTGCGGTGATCGAAAAACCGGGGCGGGATGCGTCGGGTATCGTCGCCGAAGTGCTGGAAAATACCATCCGCAATTTCCCCTGGCCCAAGTCGATGCGCTGGGGTTCAGGCAGCTTGCGTTGGGTGCGCCCATTGCACCGCATTCTCTGCGTGATCAGTGACGAGGCGGGCGCGGAGGTCGTGCCACTGGACATCGATGGCATCAAGGCGGACAAGCTAACCGAAGGCCACCGTTTCATGGCCCCTGAGGCATTTTCTGTAACAAATCTCGATGATTATACGGCGAAAATGAAACGCGCCTATGTGGTGATTGATCCCGCTGAGCGCGCCGATCACATCTGGGCCGATGCCACGAACCTCGCCTTTGCCAAAGGGCTGGAGGTGGTCGAAGACAAAGGCCTTCTGGCCGAGGTTGCGGGCCTCGTCGAATGGCCCGTCGTGCTGATGGGCGCGATTGACGCGGCCTATCTGGACCTGCCTGCGGAGGTGCTGCAAACCTCCATGCGGGAGCATCAGAAATTCTTCTCCGTGCGCAATCCAAAGTCTGGCCGGATTGAGCATTTCATCACCGTCGCCAATGTGGAGACCGCCGATAACGGGGCCACGATCCTTGAGGGCAATTCCCGTGTTCTGTCGGCGCGTCTGGCGGATGGGAAATTCTTCTGGGAGAACGATCTGCGCGTCGCCAAGGCAGGCACCGAGCCGCCGATGAAAGACTGGCTGGACGCGCTGGGCAATGTGACCTTCCACAACAAGCTGGGATCGCAAGCCGAGCGGATCGAGCGGATCGCCGCGTTAGCCCGTGAGATCGCACCTGATGTGGGCGCGGACCCTGATCTGGCGGAACAAGCCGCACGGCTCGCCAAGGCCGATCTGTCATCGGAAATGGTTTATGAATTCCCTGAACTTCAAGGGGTTATGGGGCGCTATTACATCGAAGCTGCGGGCCTTCCGTCCGAAGTTGCGATGGCCGCGTCCGAGCATTACTCTCCCCTTGGCCCCTCCGACGACGTACCTACCGCGCCGGTGTCCGTGGCCGTGGCCTTGGCCGACAAAATCGACACACTGACCGGGTTCTGGGCAATCGACGAGAAGCCAACGGGCTCGAAAGACCCGTTTGCACTGAGACGTGCGGCGCTTGGATTCTTACGTATCATTGTTGAAGGCAATTATGAATTTCACAGCATAGAGAAAGGATGGATTTTCGCCATATCTGCTGGACACAATTTCCACACTATCCCGGGTTTTTACCAAGTTGCTGGAAAATTGCAGAGTGAATTGACGGCGGAACAGAACGAAATAAGGGCCAAATTAACAGAGAATTTACCAACTGGAGCTGACTTTGAAGACCACTACCAACAGCGCAACGCTACACTATACGATCTGGTTGGATTCTTACACGACCGGTTACGTGTGTTGCTAAAAAATCAAGGTGTTCGGCATGATGTTCTGGATGCAATTCTTGAACCTCACGACACTGAATTTGCAACGCTCGTGAAACGGGCGGAGGCGCTGGCAGAGGTGCTCAAGACCGATGACGGGGAGAACCTGATCCAAGGGTTCAAACGCGCCAATAACATTCTGAGCAAAGAGGAAGAAAAGGACGGGGTCAGCTACGAGTTGGACCCGGACCTGAGACTTGCCGAAAGCGACGCAGAAAAAGCGCTGTTTGCTGCACTTGATCAGGCGGGGGCTGCGATCTCTCCGGCCATTGAGGCCGAAGATTTCGCGGCGGCGATGGCCGCCATGGCGACGCTGCGGGCGCCGATTGATGCGTTCTTCGAGGCCGTGCAGGTCAATGTGGATAGTCAGATCGTGCGCCGCAATCGTTTGTGCTTGCTCAACAAAATCCGGGTGATTTGCGGCGGCGTGGCTGACCTGACCAAGATCGAGGGTTAAACCCCTGTTGTTACAATCATGTTACCCATTTATGCCCTGCCGCCGCGTATGGGTTGATTGACTCATCAACCTGTCTATGCTGCACCGCAGTATGAAGGCGAACCCGATGTTGGACCAACTCACCAGTGAAGTGATCACACCGACTGCCGCAATCCAGCGCAGCATGCATGGCAACCGTGCCAAATGCCTGCAGCGCCTGGTGCGTTTGGGTATGCCTGTGCCGCAAACCGTGGCCCTGTCAACGCCGATGGTGCGCGCGCTGGCTGCAGGACAACGTGTTGATCTTAATCAGATTATCAGTCCGTTTGGCAGTTGGCCGATCCTGTCTGTGCGGTCTTCTCCGGTGGACCCAGAATGGGGCGGGCCGAGCACGGTGCTCAACATCGGCATGAACCGCGCCACGGAGGCTTATCTGGCTTCTGAAATAGGCGCAGTCGCAGCGAAAGAGTTGCATCTGAAATTCATCCGCTCCTACGCTGTTGACGTTACCAAAATGGATGAAGAGGCTTTTGATGAGGCCGATTTGACCGTTGAGGGCGCATTGCGTGCCTATGAAGACGAGATGGAGGAGGAGTTTCCAAGCTCCATCGAAACCCAGCTTTTCGGCGTTTTGAAATCGATGGCGCGGGCTTGGAACGGAACCACGGCGCGGCTGTTGCGTATGTCAAAAGGTGCGCCCGAAGATGCCGGGCTTGGCCTTGTGGTCCAGCGCATGGCCTTTGGGATCGGCAAGGGCGAAAGCGGCGCAGGCGTCATTCAATTTGTGCACCCCGGTGACGGGCGTGAGTTTACTGTCGGGCGCTACCTCAAACAATCGCAGGGGCGCGACGCGCTGAGCGGCGAGGGGGAGGCGATTTATCTGACCAAGGACGCCCGGGGGCCGTCTTTGCAGGAAACCCAGCCGGAGATTTTCGACGAATTGATCCGTTTGGGTGATATCTGCCGCACAGGTCTGCGTCAGGAAATGCAGATCGAGTTTACGCTGCAAGGCGGCAAGTTGAACATCCTCGATGCGGTATCAGCCCCGCGCAGCTCGCGGGCGGATGTGGCGGTGGCCGTGAAGCTCGCTGAAGACGGGATCATTCCCAAAAGCGAGGCGGTGTTGCGCATTCCGGCCAAGGCGGTCAGCGATTTGTTGCACCGGCAGGTCAGCGCAGGTGTGGTGCGGGACGTGATCTCAACCGGGATTGCGGCCAGTCCGGGCGCGGCCACGGGCAAGCTTGTCTTTGACACGCACACGGCGCAAGCGGTTTATGCGCAGGGCGAAAGCTGCATTCTGGTGCGGCGCGAAACCAGTCCAGAGGACATCCGCGGCATGCACGCGGCACGTGGCATCTTGACCGAGCGTGGCGGCACCACCAGCCATGCTGCCGTGATCGCACGCGGGCTTGGACTGCCTTGCGTTGCGGGCGCAACTGATCTGGAGATCGACCCGAAAGAGCGCATGATCAAGGCGCGGGACGGGCGGATTTTTATGGAAAATGAGTTGGTTACACTGGATGGCACGCGGGGTCAGGTTCTGGCTGGCAGCGTCGATCTGGTCGAAGCTGGCATTGGTGGTCCGTTCCGGACATTGATGGAATGGGCCGATGAATTTCGCGATATCGGCATCCACGTCAACGCCGACACGGCCGAGGAGGCGCAGGTTGCCCTGTCGTTCAAAGCCGACGGTATCGGTCTGTGCCGAACCGAACATATGTTCTTTGCCGAGGACCGCCTGACCGTCCTGCGGGAGGCGATTTTCGCCGATAACAAGGACGATCGTCAGGCTGCGCTGGACCGTTTGCTGCCCATGCAGCGCGATGATTTCACGGAGATGTTCTCGATCATGGCTGGCAAGCCCGTGTGCTTGCGCCTGTTCGATCCGCCCTTGCACGAATTCCTGCCGTCCAGCCGCTCCGGCATCCGGGAAATGGCCGAGGCGATGGATATGCCGGCCAAGGCGGTACAAGCGCGCATCGACAGCCTGAAGGAATTCAACCCGATGCTGGGTATGCGCGGCGTGCGTTTGGGCATCACCATGCCTGAGATCTATGACATGCAGGCCCGCGCCATCTTTGAAGCCGCGATTGAGGCACAGACGGAACAAGGCGTGCCGGTCGTGCCAGAGATCATGATCCCGTTGGTGTCGGCCAAACGCGAGGTCGAGATCGTCAAATCGGGCATCGACGCGGTGGCCGCGGATGTCGCAGCGGAGACCGGCAAGGAATTTGATTTCAAACTTGGCGTTATGGTTGAAACTCCGAGCGCGGCCCTGCGCGCTGGCGATCTGGCGATGCATGCCAGCTTCTTAAGCTTCG
>CAYGQQ010000120.1:0-7563 GCA_964352105.1 uncultured Rhodobacterales bacterium
CCCTATTTGGCAGCAAGCGGGGAATTGAAGACCAAGCCGACCCAGCACTCCATCAAGGAATTGCGCTCTATCGGGATTGCACCAGACATCTTGGTGTGCCGGTCCGAGCAGCCTATCCCGGAGCGTGAGCGCGAGAAAATCGGGCTGTTTTGTAATGTACGCAAAGACGCCGTCATTGCCGCTTATGATCTGAAATCCATCTATGAAGCGCCCCTTGCCTATCATGCGCAAGGCTTGGATCAGGCGGTTCTGGATGCGTTTGAAATCTCGCCCGCGCCGAAGCCGGACCTGGCCGTCTGGGAAGATGTGGCCGACCGTGTGTTCAATCCAGAAGGCGAAGTTAATGTTGCCATTGTCGGGAAATACACCCAGCTGGAGGACGCCTATAAGTCTATCGCCGAAGCGTTGACCCATGGTGGCATGGCCAACCGCGTTAAGGTTAATGTGGAATGGGTCGATGCGGAGATTTTCGACCGCGAAGATGCCGCGCCACATCTGGAAGGCTTCCACGCGATCCTGGTTCCCGGCGGATTTGGCGAACGCGGTACAGAGGGTAAGATCAAGGCCGCGCAATTTGCCCGCGAACGGAAAATTCCCTACTTGGGCATCTGCCTTGGCATGCAGATGGCGGTGATCGAAGCCGCCCGAAATCTTGCGGGATTGGGCGATGCAGGGTCTGAGGAATTTGACCATGAAGCGGGTAAAAAGCGTTTCACGCCCGTAGTTTACCACTTGAAGGAATGGGTACAGGGCAACCATAAGGTCAAGCGCAAGGCAAGCGATGATAAGGGCGGCACGATGCGCCTCGGGGCTTATGACGCGACTTTGGCCGAAGGGTCAAAAGTGGCAGAGGTTTATGGCACCACCGCGATTGAAGAACGTCATCGCCATCGCTACGAGGTCGACATCAAGTACCGCGAAAAGCTGGAAAAGCAGGGCTTGATCTTTTCGGGCATGTCCCCGGATGGCCGCCTGCCAGAGATCGTCGAAGTTAAGAACCACCCCTGGTTCATCGGTGTTCAGTTCCACCCGGAACTGAAGTCAAAACCCTTCGCCCCGCACCCGTTATTTGCTGATTTCGTGCGCGCGGCGAAGGACAATTCACGACTGGTTTAGGAGGACTTCATGGCCAAGGGATATTGGATCGCACTTGGGACCGTCACGGATCCCGATGCATACGAGGCGTATCGGCAGGCAAACGCAGCACCATTTGCGAAATTCGGTGGTAAATTTCTTGTCCGCGGCGGCACGCAAGAGGTTCGCGAAGGCTCTCAACATCCTCGAAGCGTAGTCATCGAATTTCCAAGTTATCAGTCGGCGTTGGATTGCTATGACAGCCCTGAATACCAGGCTGCGCGGGCAAAACGCGCCAATGCCTCGGAAACTGATTTGGTGATTGTCGAAGGATACGACGCCTGAGCGCGCTAGTAATCTTCGAATTGGGGCTTATGTCTGAGTGATGTTTGGTGAATTTCTGAAACGGCTGACCGCCGATAATCCGGTTCAGCTTCCAGACCCCGACGCGCGGCTTGCGTTAACCGCTTTGCTTGTGCGTTTGGCGCGGTCTGACGGCCACTACGCTGATGTCGAGGCTGCGCGCATTCGCGCGATTTTGCAAAGGCGTTTCGACCTTAGCACTGAAGAGGCTAATGCGCTGAGCAATAGCGCAGAGCAGCTGGAGGCCGAGGCCCCTGATACAGTACGTTTCACACGGGCTATCAAGGACGCGGTCACCCTTGAAGATCGCACGCAAGTCATTGAAGTTCTTTGGGAACTTGCATTGGTCGACGGCGATCGAAACGAAGAAGAAGATGGCATGTTGCGCCTTGTTGCACCGCTTCTGGGGATCAATGACCGCGATTCTGCCCTTGCTCGACAACGCGTTCTAAACCGAGAAACGTAGGCGATGATCGCTTCGTTCCCGATGTATGATCGCGCCGAGACGCAGGCAGCGAATGACAGGCTTTGGGCAGCTGTCCAACAAGAATTGGGGACCTCTGAATTAACCACGCTGCGACGTGGCGGGGACCCGTGGGACGACTGGACATCCGACGACTTGGTTCTATCGCAGACCTGTGGCTACCCTTACCGCGCCAAACTGCATGGCAAAGTGCAACTGGTGGGGACGCCGAACTGCGATCTCGACTGCCCAGCGGGGCATTATTTCAGTGTCTTTGTCGTGCGAAAAGACGATCCGCGCGCCAACCTCAGCGCGTTTGATGGCGCGGTTTTTGGCTACAATGAAGCGATGTCTCAAAGTGGCTGGGCCGCCCCACGGAATATGGCCGACACACTTGGTATAACGTTCCGCGCGCATCTCAAGACCGGCAGCCACATAGCCTCTGCCCGGGCGGTGGCAGACGGATCCGTCGATATCGCCGCGCTTGATGCGCTGAGTTGGAACATGATGCAGCAATGGGATGAATTCCCGGAAGCATTGCGGGTGCTCGACCAAACCCCGCCTACACCGACCCTGCCCTTCATCACCAGCCTGTCGCAGGATGTGAACATTTTGCGCGCGGCGCTGGAGGCCGCGATCCGAGGCCTCTGTGATCACGACAAACGCATTTTGCGCCTGAAAGGGTTGGTCCAGATCCCTAGCGCGGCCTACCTTGCCGTTCCAACACCTGCAGGACCGCCAGACTAAGAGTTTGGCCATTGCGCCCGGTGTGTTTTTGCGTGCAATTATCCGAAAGGCCGCACATCAACCGGTCCAGAATGGTAAGATCAATATGCACGAATGGCTCAAAAATCATCCCGAAGTCAGTTCCGTCCGGACGGCTGTCTGTGACTTGAATGGCCAAGCGCGCGGAAAGCGGCAACCCGTTAAATTCGCGGGCAATTTGGCCGACGGCGGAGCAAGGATGCCGTTATCCGCGCTGAATCTCGATATTCGTGGTGAAGATATCGTTGACAGCCCGCTGGTCTTTGACTCAGGCGATGCCGATGGCGTCTTGAAACCGACAGAGCGTGGGATCCTGCCCGTTCCATGGCTGAAAACACCCGCAGCACTGCTGCCGATGTCGATGTATCTTGAAAACGGGACACCTTTCGCCGGAGACCCGCGGCATGCGTTGGCGCGGGTGGTGGAGCGCTACGCGGCACGCGGGTGGCGCGTTGTTGTTGCGACAGAGCTGGAGTTTTACCTCACCGACGGGACAGGCGCACAGATTCAGGCCCCTCTCTCCCCGCGATCAGGCTTACGCCGAGAGTCCACGGACATCTTATCGTTGACAGCGCTTGATGCGTTTGATGACTTTTTCTCCGAGCTTTATGCCGCGTGTGAGGCCATGGATATTGCCGCGGACAGCGCAAGTTCCGAAGGCGGGATAGGTCAGTTCGAAATTAACCTGATGCATACCGATGACACCATGAAGGCGGCTGACGACGCATGGCTGTTCAAGCTTTTGCTCAAAGGGCTCGCAAAAAAACATGGTCTGGGGGTCAGTTTCATGGCCAAACCCTACCCCGACGACGCAGGCACAGGGATGCATGTGCATTTCTCGATTATCGATGCGTCGGGGGCGAATGTTTTCGACGATGGGGGCACCAGTGGAACGGATATCCTGCGCCAAGCGGTCGCGGGTTGTCTTGCAACGATGCGCGCGGCAACTCTGATTTTTGCACCGAATGGCAATAGCTACGCGCGATTTGTCGAGGGCTCTCATGCGCCGACCGGGCTGGCATGGGGCTATGAAAACCGCACCACTGCGATCCGTATTCCGGCTGGCGATCCCGCCGCGCGGCGGATTGAGCATCGCGTTGCAGGCGGGGACGTGAACCCCTACCTGATGTTGGCCGCGATTTTGGGAGGCGCCCTGATCGGGATCGAAGACGCGATGCAAGCCCCTGAACCGCTGTCTGGAAATGCGTATAAAGCCACGCTCGACCACCTTCCCACGACTTGGGCCGATGCGCTTGCGCTATTTGAGTCCGACGATCATATGAAGCGCATTTTTGACCCCCGTCTGGTCGAAAATTTCACGATGACGAAGTCACAGGAATTGATGTATTTTGAGGAACTGGACAGAGATGGCCAGCTGGATCTCTATTTTGACACGGTTTAATGCGCTGTCTGGGGACGCGCGGGACGACGAGGACACGCAATGAAAATCGGCATTTTGGAATGTGGGCATCCGGCTGATGAGATCGCCGTCAAACATGGACAATTTCCGCAAATGTTTGCCAGACTTCTGGATGGGCACGGGTTGACCTTTGCAAGCTATGACGTTGAAAACATGGTATTTCCCGAGGGTATCCATGCCTGCGACGGCTGGCTGCTGACAGGATCGAAACACGGGGCCTATGATGACAAGCCGTTTATTCCCCCGTTGGAGACGTTCATTCGCGATGCGTTTGACAAATCCGTGCCGATGGTTGGCATTTGCTTTGGCCATCAGATCATCGCCCAAGCTCTTGGAGGAACCGTCAAGAAATTTGACGGCGGCTGGGGGTTGGGGCTGGACAGCTACGATTTTGGTGCGCTCGGTGAGGTGCAGTTGAATGCCTGGCACCAGGATCAGGTGATCGAAAAACCCGACGGGGCCAAGACGGTCGCATCAAATGCGTTTTGCGAACACGCGGCTCTGCTTTATGGGAAGAAGGCTTTCACAATTCAGCCGCATCCGGAATTCAGCGGTGACATCATCGCCGCATATGCAACGACGAGACGTGGCACGCTCGACTATCCTGATGACGGCCTGGACAGAGCGATCGAGCGCCACAAACTTGCGGACAGCAATCATGTCTTGGCGCAACAAATCGCGGAATTCTTCCTGCAATCGCGCGGCTAAGAGAAACACTCCCGTCGAAGCCCCATATCTGAAATTGAAAACACTCAAATTTTGAATTGAGTGCTATCAAACATGCAGTGCGTATGATACACATTTTCCGAAAGTTAAATTCGGATAATGAGAAATCAAAATGCGTGATCTAACGAGCGACATCCCAAATCTTTATGCCGCCGAACCCATTCCAGACTCTGCGCGAGTGGCACTTGATGCGCTTATGGATACAGGCGATCTTTTCCGGTATTCGGCACCGAAAGATGCTCCGGTCTCCCTTCTGGAAGAAGAATTCGCGGAGTTGATCGGTGCAAAATACGCGCTGGCGGTGTCGTCCTGCTCGGCTGCGTTGTTCCTTACGCTGAAAGCGCTTGATCTGCCCCGCGATGCACGGGTTTTGATCCCGGCCTTCACATTCGCCGCAGTCCCATCCGCCGTCGTGCATGCGGATTGCATCCCCGTTCTGGTGGAGGTTGATGACAGCTACCGCATCAATCTGTCTGATTTTAAAGCAAAAATCAGCGATGCGGATGCGATTTTGATCAGCCATATGCGCGGTCATACCTCAGATATGGATGCGATTTTGGCGCTTGCAGAGGCACATGGCTTGCCTGTGATCGAAGACGCCGCCCATTCACTTGGCACGACGTGGCACGGCAAGAATATCGGCACGCTCGGGCGGGTCGGATGTTTCTCCTTTCAAAGCTACAAAATGATTAACGCCGGTGAAGGTGGGATCATGATCACGGATGACGCCGATCTGTTCGCGCGCGCCGTTATCATGTCCGGGGCCTATGAACATACTTGGAAAAAACATGCAAAAATCGGTGAGATTTGCGTGCAATGGCAGAATAAATTGCCTCTTTACAACATGCGGATGCAGAACCTGTCTGCGACCGTGATCCGACCTCAACTGCCGGAATTGGCGCGGCGGGTCCGTGACGGACGGCGCAATCATGACTATGTCGCGGACCAATTGGGTGCGAGCGGGTTCTTCCACGTGCCTCCCGCCTTGGACGGAGAGGTCCGTGCGCCCGACTCCATTCAATTCACGTTGGTTGAATTTACTGACGATCAGGTCCACGCGTTTCTTTCAGACGCGGCAGCCAAGGGCATCCCCGCCTCCGTTTTCGGGATGAGCAAGGACAATGCGCGCGCGTTTTGGAACTGGCAGTTTCTCGGCGAACCTCCTGAGCTGCCCATGACCCGCAAGATGCTTATGCGGGCCTGTGATGTGCGGTTGCCAGCACGACTTCAGGAAGCTGAGTTGGATGTTGTTGTCTCTGTTTTGATCGACGCGGCGCGGGTCGCGAAAGCCTAGAGGTCTGTGACTTTCATCTGACCCTTCAGCCAGGGCATACGCGCATAGGACAGTTCCGTTATTTCGCTTTGCAACAAAGGCTTAAGCGTTTTCGCAAGGCGTTCAGGAATGTTCTGCAATGCGCCTTTACGCGCCACCAGAGAGATTTGGCGAGACAAAGGCTCAAATGGCAGTTCCAGCAGATCGACGCGATCGACGAACCGCTTCGCCCGCAAAACACCGAGGGCTGACAGGATCGTCCAGCCCTCGCCACGGGCCACCATCGCCATGATCGCGTGATAGCTGTCCAGCTCGAACCTGGTGGAAACTTTCATGTTCTGACGCGCGAGATGCGACGCGATGAGGCGGCCCATATAGTGGCGCTGGGTATACTGGATCAACGGATCCGCGCGTAGCTGGCTTGCCACCGATTTGCCTTCGCGCACCATCCGGCGCGGGGTGACGACGACAAACGGATCCTCGAGCAGGGGAAACACCTCAAACGACGGATGAAGCGCGCCGGGATCAGCCGCAACGGCTATATCAATCGCACGCGCTTCGAGCATATCCAACAGCTTGTGACTCGGGCCCGTTTCCAGCGTGAACTGCGCGTTGGGCATGTCTTCGGCCAGTTTGCTCAGCAATGCAGGCGTCACGTCGGCGTCGAAATCTTCAATCATTCCAAGGCGCAAGCGGACCCGCGACGCCATATCCTGCACGGCGAGGTCAGACGTGGCCTGGGCTGCTTCGTTCAGGATGGTTTGCGCCCGGCGCAGGAACATTGCGCCCGCATCGGTCAAAGGCATCGGACGTTCCGCACGCTCCAAAAGCTTGGCTCCTAGCGCGGCCTCAAGGTTCGACAATTGCTGGCTGACCGTAGACGCACTGGCCCCCAAACGGCGCGCCGTCGCGGTGATCGAGGCCTCCTCGGCGGCGATGACAAAAATCTCCATTTGCCACAGCGTTATTTTTCCGGGTGCATCAACCAAGCTGACCGTCCTTGTCCAAACGTAACAGGCTTTCTTCTATCGCGCCGGAGGCCTGCATCAAACGGTTAAATAAAAAAGGCGCTCTGAACGAACGCCTTTCTTGAAGTCTTTGTATCGGATCACTGGTCCAGGAAGGACCGTAGCTTACGTGACCTGCTTGGATGTTTCAGCTTGCGCAGCGCCTTGGCTTCGATCTGCCGGATACGTTCGCGGGTCACGCTGAATTGTTGGCCCACCTCTTCCAGCGTGTGATCGGTGTTCATGCCGATGCCGAAGCGCATCCGCAGGACCCGCTCTTCGCGAGGTGTAAGGGAGGACAGAACACGCGTCGTGGTCTCTTTCAGGTTTTCCTGAATGGCGCTGTCAAGCGGCAGGACCGCGTTCTTATCTTCAATGAAATCACCGAGTTGGCTGTCTTCCTCGTCCCCAATGGGTGTCTCGAGGCTGATTGGCTCCTTGGCGATTTTCATCACCTTGCGCACCTTCTCAA
>CAYGQQ010000121.1:0-7513 GCA_964352105.1 uncultured Rhodobacterales bacterium
GAATAAACGCGGACACGTCACCGCCCTGGGTTTCAATGATCGGCAGCGCCGTCAGCGAGCCCGAGCCATTGTCTTCGTTCAGCTTGGCGGAGCGTTCCAGCAGGCGGGAGTGGAGGTAGAAAACATCGCCCGGATAGGCTTCGCGACCGGGCGGGCGACGCAGCAACAGCGACATCTGACGATAGGACACGGCCTGTTTGGACAGGTCATCATAGATGATCAGCGCGTGGCGGCCATTGTCACGGAAATGCTCGGCCATAGCTGTCGCAGCATAAGGTGCGAGGAACTGCATAGGCGCAGGCTCGGACGCTGTCGCGGCCACAACGATGGAATATTCAATCGCGCCGGTTTCTTCCAGTTTCTTCACCAGCTGCGCAACTGTGGAACGTTTCTGACCGATCGCCACATAAATGCAGTACAGCTTCTTGTTCTCGTCGTCGCCAGCGGCGTCGTTATAGGACTTCTGGTTCAGGATCGCATCCAGTGCGATGGCTGTTTTACCAGTTTGGCGGTCACCAATGATCAGCTCGCGCTGACCACGGCCAACCGGGATCATGGAGTCAACGGATTTCAGGCCAGTCGCCATCGGCTCGTGAACCGATTTACGTGGAATGATGCCCGGCGCTTTGCTATCGGCGACGCGGCGGGTTTTGGTCTTGATCGGACCTTTGCCATCCAGCGGATTGCCCAGACCGTCAACAACGCGACCCAAAAGTTCGTCACCGGCAGGAACGTCCACGATGGAGTTCGTCCGCTTGACCGTGTCGCCTTCTTTGATGTCGCGGTCTGTACCGAAGATAACGATACCGACGTTGTCAGCTTCCAAGTTCAGCGCCATGCCCTGAATTCCACCTGGGAATTCGACCATTTCACCGGCTTGTACGTTGTCCAGACCGTAGACCCGCGCAATACCGTCACCGACGGACAAAACGCGGCCCACTTCGGCCACTTCAGCTTCTTGACCAAAGTTCTTGATCTGATCTTTCAGGATCGCAGAAATTTCTGCTGCTTGGATCGCCATTTATCCGACCTCTTTCATGGAATTCTGAAGGGATGCGAGTTTCGAACGGATCGACGTGTCGATCATTTTCGAACCCACTTTTACAATAAGGCCACCGATGAGGCTTTCATCGACGGCCATATTAATCTTCACATCTTTGCCAACGGATGTCTTTAGCGTTTTGGCAAGTTTGTCTTGTTGCGCCTTCGTGAGCGCTTTGGCGGCAGTCACGTCTGCCGTAACCTCGCCGTTTTCATCTGCAATCAGGCCGCGCAGTGCGCTTGTCAGTTGCGGCAATACAAACAAACGGCGTTTGGAGGCCATCAGGTTCAGCGTATTGGCAACGGTGCCGGACAGTTTCATCTTCTTGGAGATCGCGGCAATCGCATCCCCCTGCTGGACGCGGCTGTAAACCGGAGAGGAGACCAGATCGCGGAACTCTGCGCTGTCACCATAAACTTCTTCCAAAGCCGTGATGTCTTTTTCAAGCGCCTTGAGGTCTTTGCCTTCCTTGGCCAATTCAAAAACGGCTGTCGCATAACGCGCGGCAATGCCTGTTGAGATCGAGATTGGTTCGGACACGTGCACCCCTTCGATTTTAACGGTGCCGATCTTGGTGCAAGACCCGTATCGGCAATCCATAAGCAGAGAGCGCCGCAGTGGCGCTCGTATAAATCAGCGTCCATCTAGCAAAGCAATACTGACGCCGCAACCGTCAATGGCGCGTTTTTTGTAATTGGTTTGATAGTAAAACTGAGGCTTTTCAACGAAACCTGTGACCCTGCGACGGTTTGAAGCTGTCAGGCATGGGTGTAACGCGCGGAAACTAACCCGATTCTTTCGAAATTACCCGCCCTGCGGATGGCACAGGTTTGCCTTCCAGCGCCCGCAAAGGTGCGCGCACATCGATGCCCAATCCCTTACGCGTCGGCGCGTAAACCTGCTTGGAGACCTCCACGATCAAGACGCCCCCCGCAAAATGGGACGAAACCTTGCGCCCTGCCCGCTCCAATGCGTTGGCGGACTTGAGCCAGAACTTCCGCTCACTTGGCGGGGCGAACAGGGCGGCGCGGTGGCGTTCGGGCACAAAGGAGTGGCGCTTGAGTTGTGCTTCCAGCTGGCTCAGGGAATAGGGCCTGCCATATCCAAACGGTGTCGCATCCCTGCGCGACCAAAGTCCCGCGCGGTTTGGCACGATGAAAAGCGCCCGCCCCCCCGGCCCAAGGACGCGCCAGCACTCATCCAGCAATTCAGACGGGTTTTCACTGGTCTCCAACCCGTGCATGACCAACAGCCTGTCCGCCTGCCCTGACATCAGCGGCCACTGGGTTTCCTCGCAGAGAACAGAATGATTCTCCTGGCCCGCGGGCCAGTGCATTACGCCTTGGGGTCCCGGCATAAGCCCGATGACCCGGCGTGCATCTGCCAGGAACGGTCGCAGGAGCGGCACTGCAAATCCAAAACCCACGATCGTCTGACCTTTCGGGTCGCCCCAAAACGACGAGACCTGATCACGGATCGCACGTTGGGCCACACGGCCAAGACTGGTCCGGTAGTAGAAACGTTTCAGGTCCTGTACATCCAGATGCATTGCACCACTCTTTGTGCCGACACGACAATGATGTCCCATGAAATGCGCGGCAATCCAACAACATCCTATCCGGATTCCCGCTCTGCGCCCAAATTTCGTCAGAAAAACCAGATCAGATTGCCTAATAATTCGTAAACGGATTGATTATTTTGGAGGCCAAAACCCCTTCAAAAGCGCATTATTCCGAGTGATCACGCGGAAAGTGACTAAAAAAGACTTGAAGGTTCGGAATTTAAACCGAACTGTAATGAGTAAGAGGCAATGGTCACTACCGGGTCCTCAGCCCGGCAGATGCCCTCAATAAAAGGAGCACTTGGGTGCCATCATTTTCGGACACTCTGGAGAAAGCCATCCATGCGGCGCTTGCACAGGCAAATGTGCACCGCCACGAACTGGCAACATTGGAACACTTACTGCTGTCGTTGACGGATGAACCCGATGCGGCAAAAGTCATGCAGGCCTGCGGGGTTGATCTGGACCTTTTACGCAAAACCCTGACGGAGTTCATAGAAGAAGAATTATCGACATTGGTGACAGATGTCGAAGGCTCTGAAGCGGTGCCGACGGCGGCCTTCCAGCGCGTCATTCAGCGCGCAGCGATCCACGTGCAGTCCTCCGGGCGCACGGAAGTGACCGGCGCGAACGTGCTGGTCGCGATCTTTGCGGAACGTGAAAGTAACGCGGCCTTCTTCCTGCAAGAACAAGATATGACCCGCTATGACGCGGTCAATTTCATCGCCCACGGCGTCGCAAAAGACCCAAGCTTCGGCGAAGCCCGCCCAATTTCCGGTGCCCCGGAAATGAGCGATGAAACCGGTGAGGCCATCGATGGTGGCGATGCAAAGGAATCTGCACTTGCGAAATACTGCGTCGATCTGAACGAGAAATCCCGCAAGGGCGACGTTGACCCATTGATTGGCCGTCATGACGAGGTAGAGCGGTGTATCCAGGTGCTTTGCCGTCGCCGCAAGAACAACCCGTTGCTGGTCGGTGACCCCGGCGTGGGCAAAACCGCGATTGCGGAAGGATTGGCGCATAAGATCGTGCAAGGCGAGACCCCAGAGATTTTGGCGAAAGCCACAATCTATTCGCTCGATATGGGCGCGCTTCTGGCCGGAACGCGCTATCGTGGTGATTTTGAAGAACGCTTGAAGGCCGTGATGACGGAAATGGAAGACCATGACGATGCCGTCTTGTTTATCGACGAAATCCATACTGTGATCGGTGCAGGTGCGACCTCAGGTGGCGCAATGGACGCGTCCAACCTTCTGAAACCTGCATTGCAGGGCGGCAAACTGCGTTGCATGGGCTCCACGACATATAAGGAGTTCCGCCAGCACTTTGAGAAGGACCGCGCGCTGAGCCGCCGGTTCCAGAAGATCGACGTGGTTGAGCCAACAGTTGAAGACGCTGTGAAAATCCTCAAGGGCATCAAGCCCTATTTCGAAGATCACCACGACATCAAATACACCTCGGAGGCGATCAAATCCGCGGTGGAGCTGTCCGCGCGCTATATCAATGACCGCAAATTGCCCGACAAGGCGATCGATGTGATTGACGAGGCCGGGGCCGCCCAGCATTTGCTGTCCGATTCAAAACGCCGCAAGACCATCGGCATCAAAGAGATTGAAGCCGTCGTCGCCAAAATCGCGCGAATCCCGCCAAAAAACGTCTCCAAAGACGATGCCGCGCTTTTGAAGGATCTGGAGAAATCGCTCAAGCGGGTGGTCTTTGGGCAGGACAAAGCGCTGGAATCTCTAGCGTCGGCGATCAAGCTGGCCCGTGCTGGTCTGCGGGAGCCTGAAAAGCCCATCGGCAACTACCTGTTCGCGGGTCCAACCGGTGTCGGTAAAACCGAAGCGGCAAAACAGCTGGCAGATACGCTGGGTGTGGAGCTGATCCGGTTCGACATGTCGGAATACATGGAGAAACACGCGGTTTCCCGCCTGATCGGGGCTCCTCCCGGTTATGTAGGTTTTGACCAGGGTGGTATGCTGACCGACGGGATCGACCAGAACCCGCATTGCGTATTACTTCTGGACGAGATCGAGAAAGCGCATCCGGACGTCTACAACATTCTGTTGCAGGTGATGGACCACGGCAAGCTGACCGACCATAACGGCCGGACCACTGATTTCCGCAATGTGATCTTGATCATGACATCGAATGCTGGTGCCGCCGAACAAGCGAAATCGGCGATTGGCTTCGGCCGGGATCGGCGTGAAGGCGAAGATACAGCCGCGATAGAGCGGACGTTCTCCCCGGAATTCCGCAACCGTCTGGACGCCGTGATCAGCTTCGCGCCACTTGG
The DNA here is from genome assembly GCA_964352105.1 of uncultured Rhodobacterales bacterium. GTDB lineage: Bacteria > Pseudomonadota > Alphaproteobacteria > Rhodobacterales > Rhodobacteraceae > Litoreibacter. The sequence continues at coordinate 4,903 of CAYGQQ010000121.1, forward strand.
AAAGGAGATCATCTCCCGTGTGGTCGAAAAGTTCGTTCTGCAGCTTGAGGCTCAGTTGATGGACCGCAACGTCACCATCGAACTGACGCCTGCGGCCGCCGAATGGCTGGGCAACAAGGGCTACGATGACAAAATGGGCGCGCGGCCTTTGGCACGCGTGATCCAGGAAGAAATCAAGAAGCCGCTGGCCGAAGAGCTGTTGTTTGGCAAACTGGCCAAAGGCGGCGTGGTCAAGGTCGGGGTCAAGAAAGGCGAGATCGATCTTACCATTCTTGAGCCAGAAAACGCGCGGATCGCTTCCAAGAAAAAGCCACCACTGCTGACGGCGGACTAGGTTTATCGGCTAAAGACAAAGGAATGCCCGCGGATATCTTCGCGGGCTTTTTTCATGGGTTTGGACAAACTTGCTACTTTTCCGTCAGTTTCAATTCAATGCGCCGATTGGCGGCCAATGCCTCGGGACTGTCACCCGCGGCGACAGGTTGAAACTCCCCGAACCCGTTCGCAGCCAACCGATCGGCCGGGATCCCAAGCTCCTGGCTCATGTAGCGCACAACGGACAAGGCGCGGGCCTGGCTCAATTCCCAATTGTCTGCGAACTGGCCAAACCCTGACAGAGGCGTGTTGTCAGTATGGCCGTCCACACGGATCACCCAATCCAACGTGTCGGGAATATCACTTGAAACCTCGCTGAGGATTCGCGCGACCTTGGCGATCTCCTCGCGCCCGGCTGCGGAAAGGTTGGCGCGCGCGGGTTGAAACAGAACCTCAGAGGAAAACACAAACCGGTCGCCTTGGATACGCACCCCATCCTGATTGCCCAGTAGCGCGCGAAGCTGGCCGAAAAATTCCGAGCGGTAGTTTTTCAGCTCTTTGGCTTCTTCTTCCAACCTTTTGCGCTCCGCCTCTTCCAGCGCCAAGCGGCGGGTTTGTTCCTCGACCGTGCGTTTCTGGGCGGACGCCACCTGCGCCAATGCCGCATTCAACTGTGAACCCAGCGCTTGGATTTGTACGTTTGACGCCGCATCGCGCGCCCCGGATTCGTCGAGCAACGCCTGAAGCGAACCCAGTTGCGTGCGCAGTGCTGCGACCTGTTGGTTGAGCGCCTCTACCTGACGCTGGCTTTCCAAATTCAACTGCTTTTCTTCGGCCAGGGCGGCGCGTGCAGTTGCCAGCAAAATCGCGCGCTGTTCGGCCTCGGTCAGCGCGTCTGCTTGCGCGGCTTCCGATGCTTTTTGTGCGGCCAATGCGGCCGCGATCTGATTGCGTAGGTCCTGCAGCGCCGCGTCGCGGTCCCGGGTGAGTTGTGCGAGTTGGTCCTGACCGGACTGCCCCTCCGCGCGCGCAGCGTCCAGTTCGGACTGCAACTCCGCCGCCCGCTGGAACGCGTCGGTTTGTGCCGCTTGCGCCGCGTTCAAAACTGCCAGCAATTGCGCATCGAGGTCTTCCTTCGCCACGTTTGCCGCAGCCAGAAGCGTCAGTGTTTCTTCCGCCTCCTGGCGCTGTGCTTCCAGCGACAAGGTCATTGCCGTCAGTTCCGCATCAGCATTTTGCAGCCGTTCGCGCAAGGCTTCCGCCGCCGCCGCACCGGCCAGTTGAGCGATCTCTGCCTCGCTGAGCGCGGATTCTGCCTCAGCAAGCGCGGTCTCTGACGCCGCATTTCTGGTTTCCAGATCAGCGATCAGCGCTTCCAAAGCCTCGCGTCGGGCTGCGGCCAAACGCGCGGTTTCCTCTGACTGGTCGATCTCAGTACGGGCCTGCGCCAAGGCCAGTTGCGCGGCTTCTTTTTGTGAAATTTCGCGCGCCAATCCGGCCTCAATATCAGCAATTCGCGCGACCAATCCGGCGTTTTCGCCCTCGACGCGTTCCTGCTCGGCGTTCAATGTCGCGACTTGGCTTTGCAGCCCCTCCCGTTGGCGCAAAAGCCCTGCGACCTGTTCTTCAAAACTCGCGATACGGCCTGCTTGCGCGTCGGTTTGCGCCGTGAGGGAGGCGATCAGCGTGGCTTGCTGTTCTGACCGGCTCAACTGTTCCTGAAGGGCACCATCGAGGCGGCTGACCTGCTCTTCCAGCGTAAACCCGCGCTGCTGCTCAAGCCCCAGTGCCTCCGCCAGATTGAGGACCTGACTGGACAGTTGATCAAGCTCGGTATCTTGCGAGGTGATCGTCTCGCGCAGCATGAATTGCACGATCATGAAAATGGAAAGAACAAAGACCAGAACCAACAAAAGCGCGGTCATCGCGTCGACGAAACCGGGCCAGATATTGGCCTCGAACCGTTGTCCATTTCGCCGTGACAGAGCCATGGATTATTCCGGTTTTCTGGGCGCGCGCAGACCCGGCGTGCGCACGGCCGCGGGTTGCATCATCTTGATGCTTTGCGAAAGCTGCGCCAGATCGCCATGAATTTGCGACAGGCTTTCCTGCCTCCCTTGGGCCATTTCCTCGAAGATTTTCAGAAGCTGGACGTCGATGCTGCGCAGGCGCATCCGGCTTTCTGGATCAACCCCGTCATCTTCTTTCATCTTCACCAATTCAACGATCAGGCGTTCCTGACCTTGGGCCACACGGTTCAGCGCGTCTGTTGGATCGATGGAGGTATCCAGCCTAT
>CAYGQQ010000122.1:0-7498 GCA_964352105.1 uncultured Rhodobacterales bacterium
CCCGGCTTGACCTCACGGCTGTCCACTGAAAGGCCCGTGATCTGCGCGTCCCGCCCGCCCAAAGCCGTCAACCCCAACGCAGATAAGCTGGTCTTCTTTTGCTTTGATGCGCCGCCTGACATGCCCCGGTCCCATTCTGCCTGCTAGAATTTCGCCTCTGTTACCTTGGTTTGTGCCATGGCTTCAATATCTGGTCTCAACCCCAAAAGCGGCGCTGTTCTGCGGATCATCTCGGCGGCCACGGGCACGGCCGTCCAACCGGCGGTGCGGCGCGGGTCTTTGCCCGAGGTTTCCACGGGCTCATCCAAGGTCACGATCAACACATATTTCGGGTCATTCATCGGAAACGCCGCCGCAAATGTCGCGATGACCTTGTCATCATAATAGCCGCCCTGAGGTTTCGGCTTGTCGGCTGTGCCGGTCTTGCCACCGACATCATAGCCCGGAACATCGGCAAAACTGGCGGTTCCGCGCGCGACGACCTGGCGCAACATCTTGCGCACCTGATCAGAGGTCCGCTCCGAGATCACACGCGGACCGGGCTCCGAGCCGTTTGTCTTCAGCAAGGTCGGCGTCACTTTCGTGCCGCCATTCACCATCGTGGCGTAGCCAGCGGCCAGATGCAGCGGGCTAACCGCCAACCCGTGTCCGTAACTGATTGTCAGCGTCGAAATTTCGGACCATTTCGGCGGCAAGAGCGGCTTTGCGCCGGGCGCTTCCACCAGCTCAACTGGCGTCGGCTGCAACAGACCAAGCGTTTCAAGAAAAGCCTGCTGACGTTTCGCGCCAATATTAATGGCCATATGCGCCGTGCCGATATTGGAGGATTCCACAAGCACATCGGTGACGCTCAACTGCGGGCCATAATCGTGAAAATCTCGGATTTTATACTTGCCCCATGTCATCGGGCCTTTGGTGTCGATCATGGTATTTGGGTTCACCAAACCCAGCTCCAACGCCTGCGCGACGGCAAAAACCTTAAAGGTTGAGCCCAGCTCGTAGACACCTTGCACCGCACGATTGAACAAAGGGCTGTCAGAGGCATCGCCCTTTGAGGGGACCGCAGGCCGCTTGTTCGGGTCGAAATCCGGCAATGACACAAGGGAAATCACCTCCCCCGTCTTGGCATCCATCAAAACGGACGTGGCCCCCTTGGCGTTCATCAGTTTCATACCACCGTGAAGCACCCGTCGGGCGGCGGCCTGGATCGTCAGATCAAGGCTCAACTGTAGCGGCGTGCCTTCCAGAACCGGATCGCGCAGATACTCGTCGAAGGTTTTCTCAACCCCGGCTGTGCCCACAACCTCTGCCGAATGCACGCCTTCACGCCCGAAACTGGCCCCGCCCAACACATGCGCCGCCAGCTTGCCATTGGGATAGAGCCGCATCTCACGTGGGCCAAAGAGCAACCCCGGCTCGCCGATATCATGCACGGCCTGCTGCTGCTCCGGACTGATTTTTTTCTTTATCCACAGAAACTTACGCGTGCCTTTGAAGTCTTTCTTCAGGCTCTCAACGTCCATATCGGGGAAAATCGCAGCCAGTTCCTGGGCGGCGCGATCAGGCTCGATCATCAAATGCGGCTGCGCATAAAGCGAGTTTGTCACCAGATTGGTCGCCAGCACTTTATCGTTGCGATCCACAATATTGGCCCGCTGCGCCACAATCCGCGCGGTTGAACTTGCCGCTTGCGGTTCAACCACGTCAGAGCTTGCCAGCACCATCATCCGCGTCGACACCATCACAAAGCCGACAACGAACATCAGGCCCACAAACAGCAACCGGCTTTCAGCGCGAAGTCGCATCCGTTCGCGCATTTCCTCATGCCGCACCCGGATATTTTCACGTTCGATCTTGTCAGGGTTTTCGCCGTTGGAGCGGGCTTCCAGAACGCGGGCAAGGGGGCGAAGCGGCGTGCGGATCATTGGCGCGCCTCCCCGACCACTTCGACAGATCCGGTCAGATCATCCAAGTCCAGCCCCGGCAAAACGGGCGGCGGAGCCATCACCTGATGCACATCCGCAAATTGGCGCGCCTCAATCGGCATCAATTCCAAAACAGGGTAGTTGAGCGCTGCCAGATCGCGCAAACGCTCCGGCCTGTTCAAATACGCCCACTCAGCTTCCAGAACGCTCAATGTTTCGCGCGCATCTCCGATGGAGCGCTGCAAGCTGGCCGCCTCACGCAAAGCTTCCTGCGTCTCGTAATTCTCATAATAGGCCCAATATGCCAGCGTCATCACAATAAAAGCAGAGACCGAATAAAGTACGCCGCGCATTACGAAAGTTCCTTTCCAAGTTCCGTTCCTACCAGCTTCGGCAGTCCTAAACCGCTGCGATCAATGGCCCGCGCCGGCGCTTCCGTGCGCACTGCAACACGCAGCTTGGCCGAACGGGACCGCGGGTTACGCGCCAGCTCCTGAGCATCTGCGGTAATCGCCTTGCGAGTTTTCTGCTCAAAGGTCGCAGCCTCTGTGACCGTTTCGGGCGCATATCTGCTGCCCCCGCCTGTGCGCCCTGCGCGCGACTGCATAAACTTCTTCACCACCCGGTCTTCGAGCGAATGAAAGCTGACCACGGCCAGATAGCCGCCCGGCTTAAGCGCGCGCTCAGCGGCTTCCATCCCTTTGATAAGCTGCCCAAATTCGTCGTTTACCGCGATCCGGATCGCCTGAAAGCTACGGGTCGCCGGATTGCTTTGACCGGGCTTCGCTTTGGGCAGACACGCTTGGATCGTCTCGGCCAGTTTGGCCGTCGTCGTGATCGGGCGCGCCGAAATGATCGCCTTGGCAATGCGGCGCGAGGCACGTTCTTCGCCGTATTGAAACAGAATATCGGCCAGGAAGGCCTCCCCCGCCTCATTGACCAAATCCGCAGCAGAGGGTCCATCGGCCCCCATGCGCATATCCAGCGGCCCGTCGCGCAGGAACGAAAACCCACGCTCCGCCTGGTCCAACTGCATCGACGACACGCCAAGATCAAGAACCACGCCATCCAAGGGCAAAAACCCGGCGGCCAATTCGTCAAAATCGCCAAACTTACCTTCGATCAGCGCCAGTTTCTCACCGAAATCTCCAGCCCAAGCCTGCGCCATCTCAAAGACCATGGGATCACGGTCCACACCGATAACTTTGCCAGCGCCCGCCTCCAGAAACGCACGGGTATAGCCACCTGCACCAAAGGTGCCATCCAGCCAAACCCCTGACGGGTCTACATTTTTCAGGATGTCATCAATTAGAACCGGCAGATGCGGTGCCCCTTGATCCTGGTCACGCGCCTCAACTGCCATCGCCTCAGACCTCGCGAAGTGGCTGCGGTGCCGCCAACTCCAACAATGTCAGCGGGTCAAAATCATCGCCCTGACCGGCCAACCAATCCTCGATATCCTCGTTGCGCGCATCATGCGCCTCAGGGGCCCATATCTGGAACGTATCGCCCGACGCCTTGAAATAGGCCTCATTGGAAATGCCGATCTTGTCGCGCAGCTTCTGCGATAATACCAAACGCCCGGTATCATCGGTCTGGGTCATCACGGATTGGCTGTTGAAGATATGCTCCATCACCCGACGCTCTTTCGAGCCACGCGGCATGCGGGCAATTTTCTCGTCCACCTCAGCGATGGCCTCTTGCGTGTAAGCTTCAAGGAATTTCTGCGACGCGCCGCCATAAACAATCACCAGATTTGGCGTCAGCCCATCAGTCCAATCAGGGTCACCGGCCTCAAGCACACGGCGAAACTGGGCCGGGATAGACACCCTGCCCTTACCATCCACCTTGTGGATGCTTTCACCTCTGAACCTTTGCGCCACGTGTCTGTCGTCCCTCAGCGTGTTTGCGTTGTTCGTCGTCTCAGGGCCAAAAGCCCCTTAGAAATGGAAACGGCGGATTGAGCTGCTGCCACTGCCCAATCCGCCGCATTGTTCCCACTTGGGGAGGTGACCGACCCGCGCCACCTGGGGGGATGTCTGCTCGCGCAGGGTCGATCGTCTTGGATGAAAGCGAGTGCCTGTATGAAACCTTTTGGTCGCCTATGGGGTTCTTTGTCGCCCCTATTGAGTGTGCTCGTCTTCAACCTGTAATCACACTACATGGGTTTTCATGGAAATCAACACCACTTTATGGACTTTTATGGAATTTTCCCACAACCGGGCAAATCTAATGATGTCAGTTTCGCGAAAAATCACGACACATTGCGAGGCTGTGAAGTTTAACCACTACATGTTGTGTTTAGCTGACTGAAATCTCGGCCCCCATGATTTCCCATAAAAACTCACCAGATTTGGTGTTCCGTGGGTTTTCCCGCCCTGATCAGGGAAAAACTGCTCCAAAAGTGATTCGTCTCTGAAACGGAAAACAACCACTTCGAAGTAGAATTGCGCCCTAATAAAAGGCATCCCCGATCAGAACTGCCCCAAGGTTAGACATGCAATTGCTGCATAGCAGCATTGAAAACTTGTCTATTGTTGCGGTGCAGCATTTCCCTAAATATGGAACACAACAGAACAGCGATCTGTTCTATCAGAAAGAAAAGAAGATGTCGTTTTACACTGAAACACTGAAAACACCCCTCTTCGCCGGAGTATTTGCCGAGCTGAAGACACGTTTTGAAACATACCGGGTCTACCGCACGACGCTGAACGAGCTGCAAAGCCTGTCTGCGCGCGAACTGACTGACCTGGGCCTGAACCAATCCATGCTGGAAAGTGCAGCCTACGAGGCCGCCTACGGCAAATAAGAATTCTGAGCCGCGTTCTCCTCCTCCCTTGAGCGCGTCCAGAAAAAAAGCATACCCACCTCTCTCCTCCCTTGGGGTTGGTATGTGACTAGACACGGGGCTTCCTCCTCCCAGAGACCCTCGTCGAAATTGAACGGCAGTGCCTCCTCCCGGCACTGCCGTTTTTTCATGGCTTGACTGAAAAGCAAAACGCGCGACCGGCCCGCCGACGTCGCGCAACGTCACTCCGGCCTCAACTTCTTCTTGCTAAAAATACTCCCGCCGGAGGCGAAAATCTAAAACGGCACGTCGCCTGCCGCATCTGCTGACACAACAAATTTCGCCACCACTTTCTTGACCCCCGTGGAAAACGCGATGTCCAGCTTGTCGCCTTCCACCGCCTCAATCCGTCCATAGCCAAATTTTTGGTGAAACACCCGTTCACCCACGGTGAAGGACGATACGGCCTGCGCATCAATGACCATGTTCTTGGTCTCGCGCGGTTGCGACAGGCCCCGCTGCGCCTGTCGATCCTGCAGGCGCCGCCACCCCGGTGAATTATACACATTCGCGTTGGCGGCTTTCTCCTGCAGATCACTCTCGGCCATCGCCGCCATCACAGGCGACGCCGCGGCCGCATTGCCCTGATGGCCATAGAGCCCCGGTGGCGTCAAAATCTCCACATGCTCTTCCGGCAATTCATCGACAAAGCGCGAAGGCAGCGCATTTTGCCACTGCCCGTAGACCCGCCTGTTGCCCGCAAACGAGATCGTGCACAGCTCTTCGGCGCGGGTGATGCCGACATAGGCCAGACGGCGCTCCTCCTCCAGGCCTTTCAGCCCGCTTTCATCCATGGAGCGTTGCGACGGAAACAACCCGTCTTCCCATCCGGGCAGGAACACCACCGGAAATTCCAAGCCCTTGGCCGCGTGCAGCGTCATGATGGAGACCTTCTCCTCACTACCTTCGCTGTCATTGTCCATCACTAGCGCGATATGTTCGAGGAACCCTTGCAGATTGTCGAACTGCTCCAGCGCCTTGACCAGCTCTTTCAGGTTATCAAGCCGCCCTGGCGCGTCAGGGGTCTTATCGTTTTGCCACATCTCGGTATAACCGGACTCGTCCAGCACCATTTCGGCCACTTGAATATGGGTGTCCGCTTCGGCACGAAGCTGCGCGTGCCAGCGGTCGAGCCCGGCGACCAATTCGCCCAGCGCCTTGCCGCCTTTGCCTTTGATCAGCGATGCCTCCACACAAATCCGCGCACCTTCGATAAGCGACACGCCATTGCTGCGCGCGGTCTGCTGAATGGTTTGCACCGCCTTGTCGCCCAGACCACGTTTCGGCGTGTTCACGATCCGCTCAAACGCCAGATCATCATCTTGCGACACGATCAGCCGGAAATAAGCCATGGCATCACGGATTTCCAAACGTTCGTAAAAACGTGGCCCGCCAATCACGCGGTAGGGCAGACCAATGGTCAGGAACCGGTCTTCAAAGGCCCGCATCTGATGCGACGCGCGGACTAGAATGGCCTGCTCATCCAAAGAAAACGGCCGCATTCCGCGTGTGCCACGCTGGGCGGCCTCAACCTCGTCCCCGATCCAGCGGGCCTCTTCCTCGCCGTCCCAATGGCCGATCAGGCGGACCTTCTCCCCGCCTTCGGCCTTGGTATAGAGCGTCTTGCCCAGCCTGCTTTTATTGGCCGCAATCACGCCAGCTGCGGCGCCCAAAATATGCTCAGTGGAGCGGTAATTCTGCTCCAGCCGGATCACTTTTGCGCCGTCGAAATCCTTCTCAAAGCGCAGGATGTTGCCCACCTCGGCCCCGCGCCAGCCATAGATCGACTGGTCATCATCGCCGACACAGCAGATATTTTTGTGCCCCGCCGCCAGAAGCCGCAGCCACATATACTGCGCCACATTGGTGTCTTGATACTCGTCCACGAGGATGTATTTGAACCAGCGCTGATACTGCTCCAGAACATCCGGGTGCTGTTGGAAGATTGTGACCATATGCAAAAGCAAATCGCCAAAATCGACGGCGTTGAGCGTTTTCAATCGCGCCTGATATTCCTTGTATACCTGCTTCAACGGTATGTAGTCTTTGAAAGGAGGAAGCGCCTTCTCCTGAGAAGACGCAGCTTCAATTTCTCCAGCGGACCATTTAACCCCTAACTCAAATTTCTCACCTAAAGGTGCAGTTTCGGGGCGTATTGCCTTGTTTTTCCAATCATCGATTCCTCCCAAAACCATCCGGGGAGGGAAGCTCTTCTCATCAATATTATGTAAATCGATCAATTTCTTCAAAGTCCGAAGCTGATCATCTGTGTCAAGAATCGTGAAGTTTGTTCGAAGACCAACAAGTTCAGCATGTCTCCGAAGCATCTTTGCGGAAAGCGAGTGGAATGTTCCCATCCATTTGATCGGCTCCTTAATGAGATACGGGTCCGCAATTAGGCGCTTCACCATTTCTCTTGCAGCTTTATTGGTAAACGTTACCGCGAGAATTTCCCTAAAACCTGCTTTTCCCTCGTTAATTAGATGTGTGACCCTCGTCATAAGCGCTCTAGTCTTCCCAGTCCCGGCGCCAGCGAGCATCAAAACAGGACCGTCGAGTGTTATAACTGCCTCAAGCTGAGCGGGATTTAACCCTACCAAATATTTCTCGCTCCGCGTCGATCTCAACGCCCCCATCGCGCGTTGCGACAAGGGGACGGCGGCGGCCTCGAAGGCGTCTGCATCATCAAAAGTGCTCATGGCTTCGAAGATAGCGAAAAGAACAT
>CAYGQQ010000123.1:0-7483 GCA_964352105.1 uncultured Rhodobacterales bacterium
CCCGCGGTGGCCATTGCATCTGTGACCAGAAAAATCTTCTCCGGGGCGCGTTTTGCGGCCAAGGCGATCTTGATCATCTCCGGATGGACATGGATCTCATCCGCGATCAACCCGGCGAAAACGTCATCGCGGGCCAGCGTGGCTCCGACCAGGCCAGGCGCGCGCGGTGTCATCTGGCTCATGGCATTGAAAAGGTGAGTGGTGCAGCTGGCCCCGGCATCAAACGCCGCCATACATGCACCAAAATCCGCGTCACTGTGACCCAGCGAGACGATGATCCCGGCTTCCGCCAATGTTTTTATCTGGGCCAGAGTGGTGTTTTCCGGCGCGAGGGTTACCATGACATTGGGCAGCCGATCCGCGGCTTTTAGCAGCAGCGCAAGGTCCTCGCTTAGCATTGGTCGGATTAGCGCTGCGTCATGCGCCCCTTTGCGGGCGGGTGCCAAATGCGGGCCTTCCAGATGAATGCCCAGAATGCCGGGAATGCCCGCTTTGATGGCGCTTTCGGCGGTGTCAATCGCGGCGCGAGTCTTTTCGGGCGTGTCGGTGATCAGCGTCGGCAGAAGCGCCGCTGTTCCCAAACCTGCATGGGCTGTTGCGATAGTTTGCAGCGTCTCCACAGAGGGGTCGTCGTTGAACATCACACCGCCGCCGCCATTGACCTGCAAATCCACAAATCCGGGCACAATTGTCCCGCCGTCAAGCGTGACGGTCTGGCAACCCTCCGGGATGTGCACTTGCTCACACAGACTGATCTGCCCATTTGCTGCCACAAGAAGAGCGTGGTCGCGCAACAGGGTAGAGCCGTCATGTATTGCGGCGCCAATAAAGGCTTTTGCAGGGCTGCTCATCGCGTGTCGGTTTCCTTTTTGTGGTGGTGCGGGTCGTTCGGGCACGTGGGCTGTGCGAGAACCGTAGGACCATCAAGCATATCGGCCATCATCCTCTTCTTTTGTCCAACGACACGTAGTTCGGCCACGAAATTATAGGCGTCCGCGCGGTAGATGGACTGGGTGAATTCGACAGGACGTTCATCGGCCAGATAGGAAATACGTTCGATCCGCAATGCCGCCATGGCTGGCTCTACCCGCAAGAGATCCGCCTCACCTTGGGAAAGGTTCAAAGCGGTGATTTTCTGCAAGGCCCGCGCGGGTCTGAAACCGGATGTGTCCAACACCTCATAGAGAGAGCTATCCACGGCCTGCGGGTCGGGCAAAAACCTTGTGGGCAGGGAAGACCGCTCAATCGCCATGGGCTTTCCGTCAGCTGTGCGAACCCGCGCGATCCGCGCGACAGTTGCATCGGGGGCGAGCGCAAGATGCAGCATTTCATCGGGGGAGGGCGGGAAGACGCCTCGCTCAAGCCAGATATTGGCTGCGAGCATGCCGCGCAGGGCCAAGTCCTCGCTAAACGAAGTCAAGCGCGACAAGGATTGCGCCAATTGCGGCGGCTTTGGTGCCACAAACGAGCCAGACCCTTGTTTTTGAACGATGGTACCGTCACTAACCAAGGCTTGGATGGCCTTACGAACCGTGACGCGCGACAGATGCGTAATGGCTGCGATCTCGCGTTCTGGCGGCAGCGCGCTTCCGGCATTAAGAATCCCAGTTTCGACCCCATGATAGAGCCGTTTGCGCAATTGCACATAGCGCGGTCCGGTGTTCTGCGACAGCCAGTGTTGTGGCTGTAGAAACTCGGCGATCGTCACTTTGCAGCCCCAAGGCGTTTTGCCATCGCAAACGCGCCGTCAAGCGCGGTCCCGCGTGGTTTGATACGTCCGGAGGTGACCTTGGCAGGCAGATAGTCGGTGTAGTGAGGGCCTAGCCCGCCGCTCAGGCACAGGGTTTCGCCGGTTTCAAACCCCAATACGTCCAGAAATTGTTGCAGATATTGCGCGCCGCTTCGCATCAAATGCTTGCCCCAAACGTCACCGTTTCGCGCTGCTGAAACGATGTCAGGGGCGAGCGCTGCGTAGTCATCTGGTTTGGCGGTTTGGCTAAAGCCGACAAGGCCGGTTGCGCCTCCGAAGTTTTCTAACAAGGTGCGGGTCAGATCGCTGTGGTCTTTCAATCCGTCATGGCAAAGTAACGCTTGTTCCAACGCAGCACGCCCCAGCCATGCACCTGAGCCATGGTCAGACAAGTGAAACCCATAGCCGCTGACGGATTTGATCCAACCAAGTTTGCTGACGGCGGCGATTGTGCCGGTGCCGATCGACAAAAGGTATCCGTCGCTTTCCCCAAGCGCGCCGGCAATCGCAGTTGGCCGATCATCGGTTACAGTCACGCAGCCAAAGGGCATCGCGTCTGCGACCTTGGCGCTGTCATCTGGTGTCATGACGCCGGCCAGCCCCAAATGCGTAATCGCTTTGGCCAGTTGCGCTTGCGATACATTTATTTTGGACGCCGCGTTTTCGACGGTGATGAGAACGGTCTTGATGGCCCCAAGCGGGTCGGTGGAAAAATTCGCGGGCCCGCCTTCGACTGATGCGAGGATGCCATCGGCCGCAGTTCCAATCGCCACGCGACACCGGGAACCGCCACCATCCACACCAATCAGAACTGCCTCAGAGGAATCGATCATATAATACCTTTATAATACCTTTGGGAAAATTGGTAGTATTTAGGACTGGTTCCTCAAAGGGCGGTGTCCGTTGGACGCGGCAGCACTGCCACGTTATGTTCTAGAGAATTCGGTGCAGAAGCGCGCGGGTATTTTCCGTGGTCATTTCGACGGGGTTGCCGCCCGTGCTGGGGTCTTTCAGCGCGCCTTCGACGATCCTTTCAACATCAGGATTTTCAATCCCCAGACCTGAAAGCGTCTTGGGAATAGCCAAGGAGCTGTTCAGCCCGTCCACATAGTCACAGAACCCATCAAACCCTCCGGCTATGCCCAGATAATTGGCCGCAAGGACCATTTTGTTTGCAATCGCAGGGCGGTTGAATTGAAGCACGGCGGGCATGCAGACCGCGTTGGTCGTGCCGTGATGGGTGTGGTAAATTGCGCCGATTGGATGGGACAATGCGTGGATCGCTCCCAACCCTTTTTGAAACGCGGTTGCGCCGATCATGGCCGCAGACATCATTTGTGCGCGGGCGTCCAAATCTGATCCGTCTGCATAGGCGCGGGGCAGGTAGTCCTTTACAAGGCGCATCCCTTCCAGAGCCATTCCATGCGACATTGGATGGTAATGCGGCGATGAATACGCTTCCACGCAATGGGCAAAGGCATCCAAGCCGGTTCCGGCAGTGATAAATTTCGGCATTCCAACGGTCAGCTCCGGATCGCAAATGACGATACTGGGCAGGATTTTCGGGTGAAAAATGATCTTCTTTTCCTGCGTCTGAAAGTTGGTGATGACAGACGCGCGCCCCACCTCGGATCCCGTCCCGGCCGTTGTGGGCACTGCTACTATCGGGGCAATGGCATCCGGGTCGGCGCGCGTCCACCAATCGCCGATATCCTCAAAATCCCAAAGCGGTCGGGTCTGTCCGGCCATGAAGGCCAAGAGCTTGCCCAGATCAAGCCCGGAGCCGCCTCCGAACGCCACCACACCATCATGGCGGCCGTTTTTGAACACTTGTACGCCTGCTTCTGCGTTCTTCTCGTTCGGGTTTGGGTCCACGTCCGAGAAAATGGCGCGCCCAAGGCCCGCGTCCTCCAGTAGGTCCAAAGTCGTGGCCGTAATGGGCATCTCAGCCAGCCCTCTGTCGGTGACAAGAAGCGGGCGCTTGATCCCCGCCGTCTTGCAGGCGTCTGCGATCTCGCGGATGCGCCCGGCCCCGAACCGGATCGCGGTCGGATAAGACCAATTGGCGGTAAGTGTCATGGATTAAGCCCTTTCAAAGCCACGCGCGATTTCCCAATCGGTCACGACGCGGTCAAACTCTTCCTGCTCCCATTCGGCGGCGCGGGTGTAGTGATCGATTACGTCGTCCCCCATCACCGCACGCAGCATTTTGGAATTGCGCAGGGTTTCGGTCGCGGCGCGCAAGGTTTGCGGGATGTCAGCAGCGTCTTTATCCTGATAGACGTCACCTTTGGTTGGCGGGGGCAGAGCCATCTTGTCTTCGATCCCTTTGATCCCCGCCGCCAGCATCGCCGCTTGCGCAAGATAAGGGTTCAGATCAGAGCCACCGATCCGGCATTCCACCCGAATTCCCTTGGTGCTCTCGCCGCACAGGCGAAAACCCGCGGTGCGGTTGTCCACCGACCAGACGGTTTTTGTGGGGGCAAACGTGCCTTTGGAAAACCGTTTGTAACTGTTGATATAGGGGGCCAGAAAGTATGTGTATTCAGGGGCATAGGCGATAAGCCCCGCCATGTAGTGGCGCATGGTTTCCGACATGCCGCGCGTGTCTTTGGGGTCGTGAAACGCGGGCTGGCCATTTTTCCATAGCGATTGGTGCACATGGGAGGCGCTGCCAACCTTGCCCTCGTGCCATTTCGGCAGGAAGGTGGCCGCGTGGCCAGCGCCCCAGGCAATCTCCTTGATCGCATGCTTTGCGATGGTGTGGTGATCAGCGCAGGCCAGCGCGTCTGCGTAGCGAATGTTGAGCTCTTCCTGACCGGTTTCAGCTTCCCCTTTGGTGTTTTCAACGGGGATACCGGCGGCAAAAAGATGATTGCGCACGGGGCGCATCACAGCCTCTTCCTTGGTGGTCTGGAAGATGTGGTAATCCTCATTGTAGCCACTGATCGGGGTCAGGTCGCGAAAACCGGATTTGCGAATGTCATCGACACTGCCTTCAAAGAGGAAAAACTCCAACTCGGTGGCCATCATCGCGTCAAAGCCAAGGGCCTCCAGGCGGGCGATCTGCTTTTTGAGGGCCGCGCGGGGTGTATGGGGCACCTCCCTGTGGGTGTGGTGGTCCAGAATATCGCAGAGCACCATCACCGTGCCGTCCAGCCACGGCACCGGGCGCAGTGTCGTCAGATCAGGGGCCATGACATAGTCACCATAGCCGTTTTCCCAACTGGTCGCGGCGTAGCCATCGGGTGTCGCCATCTCCAGATCGGTCGCCAGCAGGTAATTGCAGCAATGGGTCTCGCGGTAGCTGTGGGTCACGAAATTGGCCGCATGGAAACGCTTGCCCATCAACCGCCCTTGCATGTCGACGAAGCAGACCAGAACCGTGTCGACGGCACCGCTTTCAACTTGTGATTTCAAGCTGTCAAAGCTCAGATTTCCGGGCATGGGATGGTCCTTGATCCTGTCGGCGCTATTGTGCGTTGAAATTCAGATTAACCGCCGCGGGTGTAGTGTCCAGCTTATGTCGCGTTTGCCAGAGAAGCTGAGCCACACAAGTGCCAGGTGCGCCCAGATTGTGGACAGCTGCACCGCCAGTCCAAAGCTAAAGAACTGCGTCGGTGACGAGAAAGGTCGTGAAAAACCTGTTTTTCAGCGGAAAGAGCAGCGTCGAGAGCGTTCATCAGCACAAAAATCTGGCGGTCGGGCGTCAGTCGCAGACCGCTTCCAACCAACAAAGACGTTTCATGGGTAGAAGACACAAAGAACGGCAACACCATGAACGCAACGCCTGCCAGAAGGATCAAATGGATTTCGGCGTCACGTCTTGAATGCTGCCTCGGAAAGGGACAGATTTTCGTCGAAAATCTCGGGCGCGCCTGCGATCACACGACCGCCGTCGCGTAGCATCTCTTCAGCGCTTTGGTCTTCGATCCGGCCGTCCGCCAGCGAGATCAGAAGTTGCCCTGCCAGGCAATCCCACGCGTTCATATGTGCCAACGCCGACGCTGCCCACATTCAGGCCGGTGGTATTGGCAACGGACAGCTTGGTGTCATTGACGAACGCGCCGTGGCCTTGGGGCCTCCAGATCATCTCTGCGGTTATCGGCTCAAAGATTACGCCGATCTTGGTTGCATCGTCCTGAACGCAGGCCAGGATCACGCACCATTGCGGGATGCCAGCCACGAAGTTTGCGGTGCCGTCGATGGGATCAATGACCCAGGTCCAGCCGGGGGCGCTGACGTCCTTGAAAAACCGCTTTGCCAACTCCCCGGCATCGCGCGCAATTGTCTTGGCCGCGTCGAGCCGGTCTTGCGTCATATCAACCGCTCGCCGGTGCTGCTATCGAACGTAAACGCATCTTTCGTATAAAGTTTTGAAACCGTTTATTTTTCATAGCGCTTTGTTGATTTTTTGAGTTGGCGATCAGGCCAGAGATTTCAGCTAGGGCCACCAATTACACACATCTTCAATCGCTTGGCGGACTTCGGCGGATGCATGTTCCCCACCCAGCTTGTTCAGCACTTGGGTTCCTTGGCGAATTTGATCAGGGGTTTTCATCCCTTCAAGATATTTCAAACCGGCACCGTTCAGAACAAGCAACAGACTGCACAAATCCGGGCGCGACAGGTCTTGCGAGGCTTTGATGAATTCCGCGATTCCGCGATGCAGATCTTTGGTGTCCATAACCGGGGCAAGCACGCAAAGTTGCATCGCTCTTTGGCGGTCATTCTTGGTCCGACACGCTTCCTCCCACAAGAAGCGTGCGGCGGGATTTTCGCCATCGTTTTGGCCTTGAGAAAACATCAAGACCGCGATTGTTCTCATAAGAAGCCACGCGTCTTTATCGTATTTACTTTCGATTTGATCAGAGGAGTGTTTTACGAATTCGATCAGCTTTTCTACAGTTGTCTCGCTTTGGTCGCGCATCCCAAACGCGAGCCAAAGGTGGATTTCGGCGCTTTCGGGCACCTCCGTTTCAGGAGTGGCAAATGCCCGCTTCAGGGCGTGCATTTTTTGGCGCTGCTCCACTGTGGCAAATGGATAGATAAAGGGCAGCGTAACCAACAATTCTTGTCGATTTCTGGTGTCTTCAAGCTGTTCAAACGCTTCTAAGAATAGGTCGAGCATTGTTCGACGGCCATCTTCTGGCTGTAGCACCGCAAGAAAAAGCATGCCCACCATGCGCTGCTCAAACTGACCAATTTTCAGGATCGTTTCGGTGGCTTGTTTCAAGGCGTGTGCCCGTTCCGCCGCGGGCAATGCTGAAATGACCAATGTCGTCGAAAAGATCTCAAATTCGGCGTTTTGAATTCTGGTTTTCTCCCGCTGGGAGGACAAAAGCCTTGCGATGGTTTCAGCCGGCAGGTCGCCCGCGTCCCAGGTGAGGCTGAGAACGGCGAGGCTCGCCAAATCCTCTTGCCCGATTGTGAAGGCGAGGCGCTGAGCGTCCTTGATTTCGACATCCAGTCCACGATCCCGGTAAAGCGGGATCAGGCTGGCCAGGATTTTGCCACGGTCGCGCATTTCTGGCATTGATTTAGCGATCTCGGCCACGGCGGCCAGGTTGCTGTCTGCGAAAAACGGACCCAGTCTGGCAAGCGTGGAGCCGATCTCGTAGGTGGGCAGATCGCTGATTTTGTCAATCACGCGTTTTTGCAGATCAACCGACAGGTACGGCCCGAGTTTTACCAATGCGCTTGTGGCATCATAGGTTTCCCGTTTGTCAAAGT
>CAYGQQ010000124.1:0-7383 GCA_964352105.1 uncultured Rhodobacterales bacterium
CTTGAATATTGTATTGCACGCCGCTGTCGCCATTGATGGAAATGACCGGCTTGTCCGGTGCCCCGATCTTGCCACCAATAGCTGCGGGTAAAGCGTAGCCCAACGTGCCAAAGCCCGACGGGTGGTGCCAATGGCCGGGCAAGTCCATCGGATAAACTTCCTTGGCGACATAGGCGAACTGGGTCATATCTGAGAAAAAGATCGTGTCTGGGGGCGCGACCTCTTTCAACGCGTCACACAGCGGCACGATGCCCGGGCGTTCTGCATCCGCCTGAGCGCGCCAGTTTTCGCGCGTAGCCTTGACGGCGGCGGGTGACCAGCCTGTTTCCGGACGGTCCGGCATCGTTTCCAGCTTTTCCCAAAGCGCATTTGAGAAGGTCGCCGCGTCGGCGAGCACGGCGAGCTCCGTGTCTGTGAACCGCGCAATTTCAGCCGGGTCGATGTCGACACGTATGATCGGAACCGATGCGCCAAGCTCTTCCCGCCATAAATCGACCTCTGACAATTGGCTGCCAATGACAAGAACCAGATCAGCCTCTGCGCAGATCGCGGCGCTTTCGGGGCGCGGCAAGGTCGCCAGAAAGTTGAGTGGGTATTCATGGGGCATGATCCCGCGTCCGGCATAGGTCTCAAACACAAGGGCTTTGGACTTCTGAACAATCATCGGCAACTCGATCGCGCCGGTCGCACCGCCTCCGAGCACAAAGAGCGGCTTTTTGGCCTTTAACAATCGCCCTGCAATCTCTGAGATTTGTCCGGTATCTGGCCGGGAATGAGGGCTGTGGGGTAGATCGCCGTCGGGGGCTGGCGCACCGCCTTCCAGTACTTCGATAGGCACCTGAATGTGCTTCGGGCGCGGACGTTGCGTACCGAACTCGTATAGCGCCCGGTCGATCAATTGATAGGCGCTTTGGGCGTCCATGGCGGTCTTTGACCAGTCCGCGACCGTTCCGGCGGCCAGTTCCTGATCCTGCATTTCATGCAGCCTGCCGCGCCCCATGCCAAGATCTGCCCGGTTTAGACAACTCGAGATCACCAGCATCGGAACGCTGTCGCTATAGGCTTGGCCCATCGGGTTCATGATGTTGCACAGGCCCGGCCCGGTGATGACATAGCAGACGCCCGGAAATCTGCTGGCGCGCGCATAACCATCGGCCATGAAGCCCGCGCCTTGTTCGTTGCGGGCGAGGATATGGGTGAGGCCGGCCTCTTCGATGCCGCGATACATCTCCTGATTATGGACACCCGGTATACCGAAGATGACCTCGACCCCGCGGTCTTTCAGCATATGCGAGATTTGCGCCCCAAGCGGGCGCTGTTGCGATGAAGACGCCATCAAATTCTCCAGAAGTTAACCGTCAGAATGACATAGACCGCGACAAGTTCCAGCCGCCCTATCAGCATGCCCGCAGACAGCAGCCATTTAGCCGTGTCATTCAGGCCTGCGAAATTACCCGTCGGTCCGATCTGTTCCCCTAATCCGGGGCCGATATTGGCCAGCGCGGAGGCGGCGCCAGATAGCGAGGTAATGAAATCGAGGCCGGTCAGCCCCAGCAATATCGCCAGAACACCCAAGGAAACGACAAACAGCACAAAGAAGGAAATCACCGAGTTGATGACATCATCAGCGACCGAGCGGCCCTCATAGCGTGGGGCAAAAAGCCCGTGCGGTGAGTGGATTTTGCGAATCTGCGATTTGATCGAGGAAAACAGCAATTGATAGCGAAACACCTTGATGGAGCAGGAGGTGGAGCCCGCACACCCGCCGATTAGGCCGAGAAAGAAGAACAAAACAACAGGCAATGGACCCCAAAGTTGGTAGTCCGTGCTGGAATAGCCTGTTCCTGAAATGATCGAGGTGACGTTGAACAAGCCTTCGCGGAACCCTGAAGCCAGATCATTGCCGGACAGCGCCATCCGGTACGCTGCAAAGAAGATCACAAGGCCGAAAATCAGCAGCAGATACAACCGGATCTGGCTGTCATGCAGCATCGGCTTCGAGCTGCCCGCCAACAATTGCACATACCGCACAAACGGCAGAGAGGCGAGGATCATGAAGACAGAGGCGACATATTCCGGAGCCCCCTGAAAGGTCGCGAAAGATGCGTCTGTGGTGGAAAAACCCCCGGTACTGACGGTGGTGAACGCGTGGTTGATCGCATCAAATACTGACATGCCGACAAGGATATAAGTCAACGCGCAGAACAGCGTGATCGCGATGTAGATGAAGGAGATTTGCTTGGCGATTTCGACCGCGCGGGGCAAAACTTTCCCAAAAGTATCAAAGGCTTCCGAGCGGAAGATTTGCATGCCGCCCACCCGCAGTTCTGGCAAAAACACCATTGCAACAACGATGATACCGATCCCGCCAAACCATTGCAGAAGCGACCGCCACAACAGCAAGCCACGCGGCATGTCTTGTAGTCCGGTAAAGACGGTCGCGCCGGTGGTTGTCAGACCTGACATCGCCTCGAAGAACGCATCAACGTAATGGACCTGGGCAGTGCCGAGGTAAAAGGGCAACGCTCCGAACAGCGGCAAAGCCAGCCAAACCCCTGTTGTCAAAAGAAAAGTCTGCTGAATACTGAGGTGACTTCCTACCCCGTTTACACAGGACAAGGCCACCAATGCGCCGACCATGGTCGTGATGATGGACGCTTCGGCAAAGACCAGCCAGTGCGGGTTGCCATTGGCCAGATCAACGGCCATCGGCAACAGCATAGCGACCCCCAGAAAGGCGACCAAAAGACCAGAAACATAGCCCACCGGGCGGAGATCGAACATGGGCCAAGCGTTGGCTTGAGTGGCCACCAGTGTCAACTTGGAAGATCATTTGCGACTGGCCATTGCGGCGCGCAAGACAACATGACGACAGCGTGCGATGCATCTCTTGACGCGCTTGGCTGTCGGCGCTATCCAAATCGTGTGGCGATTTGTTACCGGATTGCGGGCCACGTTAAATATGCCGCTAAAGAGGTCGGACGCTATGAGCCTCCCCCCTTTTCCCGGTGGAGGCTTTTTTATTTGGGGCATGCGTGCCCCGTTGAGGATACGACATGGAAAATTGGTCCCCCCGCACAAAAGCAGTTCACGCAGGCACCCGTCGTTCGCAATATGGCGAGATGTCTGAAGCCATCTTCATGACGCAGGGTTTTCTCTATGACACGCCCGAGCAGGCTGAGGCCCGCTTTATTGAAAGCAATCCTGACGAGTTTATCTATGCGCGTTACGGCAATCCGACGGTCAAGATGTTTGAAGACCGGATTGCAGCCCTTGAAGGCACCGAAGACGCGTTTGCAACAGCGTCAGGAATGGCCGCAGTCAATGGTGCGCTCTTTGCCAATCTCAAAGCCGGGGACCATGTGGTGTCGAGCCGGGCGCTGTTCGGCTCCTGTCTCTATATTTCGGAAGAAATCCTGCCGCGTTTCGGGGTTGAAGTCACCTTTGTCGATGGCACCGATCTGGCGGCTTGGGAGGCTGCCATTCGCGATGACACCAAACTGGTTTTTCTGGAAACGGTTGCGAACCCGACACTTGAAGTGATCGATCTGGAGGCAGTGGCCAAACTAGCTCATGCAAAATCCGCGTTAGTTGTGGTCGACAACGTCTTTGCCACGCCGGTCTTTTCTCATGCCGTTGCACAAGGCGCTGATATCGTTGTCTATTCCGCAACCAAGCATATCGACGGCCAAGGGCGGTGTCTCGGCGGTGTGATCTGCGGCACGCAGGACATGATCCGCAAAACCATTGAACCTTACCTCAAGCACACGGGAGGCTCCCTGTCTCCGTTCAATGCTTGGGTGATGCTGAAAGGTCTTGAAACAATGCAGCTGCGATGTGACGCACAAGCGGCCTCGGCATTGAAGATCGCAACTGCGCTGGAGGGGCATTCAAGCCTTGCGCGCGTGCTTTATCCGTACCTCCCTTCGCATCCGCAATATGACATTGCCAAGCGGCAGATGGATGCGGGCGGCACCGTTGTGGCTTTGGATATCAAAGGCGGAAAAGACGCGGCGTTCAAACTGCTTAATGCATTGCAAATAATATCAATTTCCAACAATCTTGGCGACAGCAAAAGCCTTGTAACCCATCCCACAACAACAACGCATCAGCGATTGTCTGATGAACAAAGGGCAGCACTGGGGATCACGGATGGAATGATCCGGCTAAGCATTGGGTTGGAAGACAGTGATGATTTGCTGCGGGATTTGCAGGGCGCGCTGGATGCCGTTTGATAACGTTTTCTCGAGCTTGTCAGGCCCGACGTGGATAAATCATTCGTAAACTGTCACAATCGCCCCATATATAGCTTGCGCGACCGCAAGGAGGGGCTGCCATGAATGTCCACACACCCAAACCCGGCACGGAGCCGGACAAAGACGATGCCAAAGCGGCACTTGATGTGCTGCGCGCATGGGCGGCCTCTGTGAGTGATGTGGAGATTGCGGAACTCGATCCGGTTGTAGCGCGCCTGCTACCGGACCAGGAAGTTGCGAATTACCCTGCGCTGGCACGCGCCTATCCTGAAGATTTCGAGGTTGATGAGGCCTACAAGGCGTCGATGCCCGATCTACAAAACGGACCATCCTCGCTGATCCGGGGCGCAAAGCAGCTGATCCAGCATGTGGGCATTTCCAATTTTCGCCTGCCGATCCGGTTTCACACCCGTGAGAACGGCGATTTGACGCTTGAGACCTCCGTGACCGGCTCAGTCAGCCTTGAAGCGGAAAAGAAGGGCATCAACATGTCGCGGATCATGCGCAGCTTTTACAAGCGCGCGGGTGACACGTTCAGTTTCGAGGTGATCGAGAAGACCCTTGATGCTTACAAGGAAGACCTTGAGAGTTTTGACGCGCGCATTCAGATGCGCTTTTCCTTCCCGATGAAGGTCGAAAGCCTGCGCTCTGGCCTTTCGGGGTATCAATATTACGACATCACGCTGGAGATGATCGATCAGGCTGGGGTCCGCAAAAAGATCATCCATCTGGATTATGTCTATTCCTCGACCTGCCCGTGTTCGCTGGAGCTCAGCGAGCATGCGCGTCAATTCCGCGGACAATTGGCCACCCCGCATTCGCAACGCTCCGTCGCCCGCATTTCGGCGGAGATCGATTGCGATCAGGACTGTTTGTGGTTTGAGGATTTGATCGATCTGTGCCGCAATGCGGTGCCTACCGAGACGCAAGTGATGGTCAAGCGCGAGGACGAGCAAGCTTTTGCGGAACTAAACGCCGCCAACCCGATTTTCGTTGAAGATGCGGCCCGGCTATTTTGCGCACAGCTGCAAAAAGACCCAAGGATCAAGGACTTCCGGATTATTGCCAGCCATCAGGAAAGTCTGCATTCCCATGATGCGGTGTCGATCTTGACTGAAGGTGAGACGTTTGAGGCTGAAAGCCTTGACCCTAAGCTTTTTAACACGCTCTTCCATGTAGGATAGTCGCGCGAACGCCTGCCAAACTGTGCCAAATCAGGATAGACGGGCGGCAGAGCCGCGCTTCTGGATTGCTGCTAGGCTTCGTCTTCAAGCTCGATCCCGTATTTCTGCAGGAGCCCGGCCTGGAACATGAAGAACGCAAATAGCGCTATTGGGAAACCGAAGGTTTCGATCTTTACCCAAGCGTCCGTGGACATCGTACGCCAGACGACCTCGTTGGCGATGGCCAGGAATGCGAACATACCGACCAGACGTTTTGTCAGGATCATCCAACCCTCGGGCTCCAGCGGCATCATTTCGTCCATGACGTAGGCCAGCCAGCTTTTTCCAAGCAGCAGGCCAATTCCAAGGATGCTCGCGAAAAAGCCGTAGACGATCGTGGTCTTGATCTTGAAGAACTTCTCGTCGTTGAAATAGACGGTCAGCGCGCCAAAGAAGATCACGAGAACGGCGGTCAGCACCTGCATCCGGCTGATCTTTCCGGTCAGTTTCCAAAGGATTGCCGTCGACAAAAGCAAGAGCGGCACAAACAGCGCCGTGACCACGATGAAGCCGGAATAGTCTGTACCTGCGATGGTATAGACCTCGTCCTTCAGCCGCGTGTAGGCGATGAAAAAGATCAAGACCGGGCCAAGTTCCAGCGCCGATTTCAACCCTTGAGAGATCTTGCGTTCTGCCATGCGGGCTCTCTAGCCTCCAAATTCCACGATGACTGCACCCAAAGCAATCAATGCCATCAAGGTCAAGCGTCTGGGGCCGACTTTTTCCTTCAGGATCACCCAGCCGATCAGCGCCGCGAAGACCGTGGACGTTTCGCGCAGCACCGCGGCTTCCCCCACTTTGTCGAGCCGCGTGGCAACCATGATCGATCCGAACGAGAAAAACGCCACCAAAGCGCCGATGAAGCCGCGCACCGCGAGCGGACCTAATGCCGGGCGGTCGGCCATATGCGTCCAGCGATAGGCCGCCACAAAGGGCATGACAATGCCGTCGATCATGAAAAACCACGCCAGAAAAGTGAACGGATTGGCCGTCGCGCGGATGCCATAGGCGTCATAGGTCGTGTAAATCGCCACGAAAAGCCCGGTCGCCACCGCCAGCCAAAGCGCGGGCACCAGCGTGTCGCGATCAACTGTGATGGTGCGCAGATTGTAAATGGCGAGGCCAAAGATACCGGCCAAAAGGATGCCCACGCCCAAAATTTGCGTGAGCGTGAACACTTCTGAAAACAATAGATATGCGCCAATGACCGCAAAGAGCGGCCCGGTGCCGCGCACGACCGGATAGACGACTGTGTAGGCCCCTTTTGAATAAGTCCAGCCTTGCAACACCTTGTAAACAATATGAATTACAAAAGCCGTCGCGAAGATTGGCCACATATGCGGCTCGGGCCAGGGGACGACAAAAAGCGCAAACGGCGCGGCCATCACCCCGTAGTTCAGATCAATCGCGCCGCGTGAAAGCCACGGATCGTGACGCCCCTTTTGAAGCGCGCCGAAGACTGCATGCAGGAAGGCCGCGAGCAGCGCGAGGATCAGTGCCACATTGCGCCCGGCCTCGGTACCTTCCAGAGAGATCAGCCAATCGGCCATCCGCGATCAATCAAGCTCCAGGCCGGTCAGCGCCTTGGCGAATTCTTCGGGGTCAAACGCGTCGAGATCGTCGATTTGCTCGCCCACGCCAATCGCATGGATAGGCAGGCCGAACTTGTCTGCGAGGGCCACCAGTACCCCGCCTTTCGCGGTCCCGTCCAACTTGGTCATCACCAGCCCTGACACGTCAGAGATTTGCCGGAACACATCCACTTGGTTGAGCGCGTTTTGCCCCGTCGTCGCATCCAGCACCAAAAGCGTATTATGCGGCGCGGTTTCATCCTTTTTGCGGATGACCCGGACGATTTTGGCAAGCTCCTCCATCAAATCTGCGCGATTTTGTAACCGTCCAGC